>JABDLF010000054.1 GCA_013003115.1 Gammaproteobacteria bacterium | reverse complement strand
GCCGTGATGCGCTGATGGAAAAAACCGGATGGGACAGGCAGAGCGACGAGGTAAAGGCATGGCAGGAGCAGTACAAGCTGGCCAATCCTTATCCCTTCGCGACGCTGGATGACGTGCTCGACCATATCGACCACGTGGTTTCGCTGGTCGGCGTCGAGCACGTTGGCTTGGGGTCTGACTTCGACGGGGTCGGGGACTCCCTGCCCGTCGGCTTGAAAGATGTATCCGAGTTTCCCAATCTTGTCGCCGGACTTAAGGCGCGCGGCTACGCCGAGACCGATATAAAAAAAATAATGGGCGAGAACCTGATGCGCGTATGGTCCGCAGTCGAGGGGTACGCGGCCACCTCGGATAATCTGGAGGCACCTTGAGAGGCCGCCCGGCAAACTGCCGGAGGCTGTCTATAATTGCCATTGAGCCTTCTAAACTTTTCGGCGACTGAATCGCCTTTCCGCTGCTTTATTGGGAGGAGTGATTATGGAGACAGTATCGCTTGCTTCGCTGTGGCTGCCAGTCTTGCTTGCTGCCGTTGTTGTGTTTTCGGCGAGCGCGGTCATCTGGATGGTCATCAAATGGCACGATTCAGACTGGAAAAAACTGCCGGACGAGGAGGCGGCACGGGCTGCGCTGAAGGGCGTGCCGCGCGGTGACTACACCGTACCGTATGCCATGACAACCGAGGTGCGCGCATCGGAAGAAATGCAAAAGAATTTCGATGAAGGGCCGATGGTGATGATGACGTTCTTTGCATCGGGGGTGCCCAACATGGGCCGGCAGCTCGGACTGTGGTTCGGATACTGCCTGGTGGTTTCTTTGTTTATTGCCTATGTGCTCAGCGCAACCACCTCCGCGGGCGCACCTTACCTGCAGGTCTTCCAGGTTGCAGGGACGGTTGCATTTCTTACCTACGGCGGCTCGGCAATACCGGCTTCCATCTGGTTCGGTCAGGGCTGGGCACGCACGTTCAAGAATGTCGCAGATGGCCTGGTTTACGGGCTGCTCACAGCTGGCGTCTTTGGCTGGCTCTGGCCTTAGGCAGTCGACAAGACCTAGCTCAATCCGACGTAGATCAATCGGGCGCCGATGACCAGCAGGGCCGCATAGGTAAAGCGGAAGAAGTTTTTCTCATTAATTCTGTGGTGCAACCATCCTCCCAACGCGATGCCGAGCGGCGCCAGGGGCAAGAGCACCAGGGATATGCCCAGATTCGAGGTATCGAGCTGGCCCAGCAGGGCGTACGGGCCGAGTTTGAGCCAGTTCACCACAAAGAAGAACGCCACCGTGGTGGCCTGGAATGAGGCCTTGTCGGGTTTTTGTCCAAGCAGGTAGATGTGCAGCGGCGGGCTGCCGGCGTGTACAGCAAAACTGGTGAAGCCTGCGGCCGAGCCCCAGAAGACGCCGCGCGCCTTGCTCGGTGACCGCGGTCGGGGGTCTTTGTTCTGGGTGAAGAACCATAGCAATGCATAGCCGAGCGCCAATGCGCCGACCAGCACCCGGAGGCCGTCAGCTGAGAAGAAGCGAAACGTTGCCCAGCCCAGCAAGGTGCCGATAACTGCGCCGGGCACAAGAACCTCGAGCTCGTGCATGTTCCATTTGCGCCACCACTTGTGTACGGCGAGTGCGTCCATCAACAGCAGAATGGGCAGCAATATGGCGGCAGCGCGCAGCGGATCGATGCTCAGTGACATCAGGGGCACTGCCATGAGAACCGGACCACCCGCGAAGCCACCTTTGGCAATGCCGATGATCATTACGGCCGCCACGGCGGTAGCAATAAAAAGAGGATCGGCGAATAAGGGATTCAAAAAGCCCGGTTCCTGAAGTTCTGTTGCGCTCAGCTGTTTTTAGTTGACTTGTCGCGTGGCAAACGGCCCTGTTTGCGCAAGGCATCGCGTAATACAAACTCAATCTGAGCATTGAGGCTGCGCAGGTCGTCATTGGCCCAGCGCTGCATCGCAGCGAGGTAGTCCTCGTTAATTCTAAGTGCAAATGCTTTACGCTTCGCCATGGTTTGCTTGCTAATGACGCCCGGCCACAACGGTGGCCGGGCATATGATCAGACGTCAGGAATAAAGGCTGCCGGCATTTACGACAGGCTGTGCGTGCTCTTCGCCGCAAAGCACGACCAGCAGGTTGCTGACCATGTTGGCCTTGCGTTCTTCGTCGAGATCGATAACGCCTTCCTCCTTGAGATTTTCCAGCGCCATCTGAACCATGCTTACCGCTCCCTTAACGATCTGGGTTCGGGCTGCAATGATCGCTGAGGCCTGCTGGCGCCGGAGCATGGCATTGGCAATCTCCTGCGCGTACGCCAGGTGACTGATGCGCGCCTCAATAACTTCCACGCCGGCTTTTTCGAGCCGCGCCTGGATCTCATTGCGCAGATCTTCGGCAATCTGCACCGGGTGGCTGCGAAGAGCGATGCTTTCGTCTTCGTGGGGCTCATAGGGGTAGGTGGTGGTCAGGTTACGCAGTGCGGCCTCGCTCTGGATGTGCACGAACTCTGAAAAATCGTCGACCTCAAAAACGGCTTCGGCCGTATCAACGACTTTCCACACGACCACGGCGGCAATTTCGATGGGGCTGCCGTAAGAATCATTGACCTTGAGCTTGCCGCTTTCGAAGTTGCGAATTCGGGTGGAGACCGCTTTTTTGGCGTAAAAAGGATTCGCCCAGCGCAGCCCGGACTCGCGGGCTGTGCCGACATAGCGCCCGAACAGCTGCAGTACCTTCGCTTCATTGGGGTGCACCATGAAAAAGCCCCCCAGCAGAATCAGGGTGACCAGGATGGCCAGCGCCGACAGGATTACGCCGGGAATCACCCCCGCCTGTCCAGCCTGAATCAGTGTGTAGATAAAAAGTCCCACAAGCGCCGGAATTATCACCAGCATGAGGTAGCCGGACATGGGGTTTCTGACCTGTTCACGAATCATAGCGCTCTCCTGCTTATCACATCATTATGATATCACAATAATATCATTTTTGGCGTTTGTCCAACGCTGTTTTATTTGTATTTAAAACATTGAGTTAGTAGTCAGGGAGCTTTGCGGGGTCGCGACGCTGGAACCTCTGCCTTTGATCGGGTTATCTTGTTATCACTGCGACTACACCCAACAAATCTAAAACGAAATTCAAGGTGACGCATGCACCAGACATTAATGGCCGTGAGAGGGTTGGCGGCGCTGCTGATACGCGAAACTGCTACCAGGACCTCTTTTGGGTAGCAGCGCAAATTTGAAGCTCAGGGCGCAAATCGGGTTGGTAAGCGGCCTGCTGATGAGCGCTTTCTTCTTTTACTTCGATATCACGCAGCCGTTGGGTGTCGCTGCCGGCATTGCTTATGTTGCGGTCGTTGCGGTCGGGCTTGTAGCACAGTCTCGGTGGCTGGTTGCGGGCTTTGGGATGCTTGGCACCACCTTAACCATCGCCGGGTTTTTTGTTTCGCATCCCGAGACAAACGTCAGCGCGAGCATCATATTGCTTAATCGCGGGCTTTCGGTGTTTGCGCTGTTGACGATTACGATCACCGGCTATGTGTTGATCAAGCGGCAGGAGAGATTCGACACGCGCCTGATCGAACTGGCGAGTACCGACGCGCTGACCGGGCTGCTGAATCGTCGCACGCTGATGACCGAGGCCGAGCGTCGCATTGAGGAAGCGCGTCGCTATGGTCAGTCACTGTCAGTACTGATGCTTGATATCGACGATTTCAAGAGCATCAATGACGAGCACGGACATCTCGCAGGCGACAAGGTGCTGAGTGACGTGGCGAATGTTGCGGCACGCTGCTGCAGGCGGACGGATTACCTGGGCCGTTATGGCGGCGAAGAGTTCATGCTCGTTTGCCCGGGTGTCGACGCACAGGAAGCGGGCGTGCTCGCAGAGCGCATCCGCAGCGCGACGGAGGCGCTGCAAACGAGCGGCCAGCATTCCGGGCGTTCAGTTACTGTCAGTATCGGGGTCGCAGAAATGATCAGGCCGGATGAAACTATCCGGGATTTGATCGGTGCAGCGGACCGTTGTCTTTATAAGGCTAAAGATTCGGGCAAAAACTGTGTAGTTATCGAATCAAAGAACGATGCGCCAAGGCTCGAGAGTCTGCCCTGATTGCCCCGCCCGCAGCATAATCTGTTCAGCCTGGGTTTATCCTGAGTTCAGCTGCTATTAAGTGGCGAGCGCCTATTCTGGCTCCGCACTCACTGAAAAGGAGCTGAGCCATGCGCAAAATTTTATTTTTTCTTCCATTCCTGTTGGCCCCGGCGCTGGCGGGCGCTTCGCATCCGTCGCTGCAGTACGAGACAGCCTATGAACTCAGCGCCAGGGCGGCCAAGTTTCATCGCAGCGTAAAAAACCTGCGGGGCAACAAGTATCTCAAGCGCGAGGCGCGTGAATTCAGGCGTGTCACCGAGCGATTGGCGAGGCAGGTGCAAAGACCCCGAAAAACACACAAGCTCAGACGCGCTATCAACGCGCTAAACCGACAGTTTGTGGATCTGCGATATGCCGTACGGCAGTCGTATGCTCCGCCCCGTATGCAGCGCAGGCTCAAGAGACAGCTGCGCGGCATGTCGCTGGCGATCATGGACGTCGAGCTGGCAGTGATAAAACGTGGGCGCTATGCGCGAAGCTGGTCACGGGATGCCTATGCGTTTGGGCTCGACGATCGCCCGAGAGACAATTGGAGTCGCAGGAAGAAGGGCAACTGAGCGCCCTGGCGGTAGATAAAGCCACCATTTCCGTTTAACGGGCCGGCGAAAGCCGGCCTTTTTCTTTGCCAACGCTTCGGGCTTGTCCGCCACAAGCGTTAAACTTGGCGCTGGTTGCCGCCCCTGATTGGTCACGGCGGCTCTTTTATCTGATTGCAGGGAGTTGATATGGGACGCGTAGTGGTACTGGGTGCCGGCATGGTGGGCAGCGCCATAGCCAGGGATTTGAAGCAGAATCACGAGGTCACGTCGGTTGACCTGCAGGACGAGGCGCTTGCCGCCCTGTCCGGCGATGGCATCAGGACCCGGCAGGCAGATCTCAGCGACGAGCAGGCCGTGCGCGATTCAATTGCGAAAGCCGATCTGGTTATTTGCGCCGTGCCTGGTTTCATGGGCCGGCGGACGCTTGGCAGCATCATTGATGCAGGCAAGCCCGTCGTCGATATCTCATTCATGCCGGAGGATGCCCTCGAGTTGGACAGCCTTGCCCGCGAGCGGGGCGTAACGGCCGTCGTTGACATGGGCGTGGCCCCCGGCATGGACAACGTGATTTTTGGCTACCACGACACACGGATGAAAGTAGAGCGCTTCGAATGCCTCGTTGGTGGCCTGCCGCAAGCCCGGACTTATCCGTTCGAGTACAAGGCGCCGTTCAGCCCGATAGACGTCATTGAGGAGTACACGCGGCCGGCGCGCTTTGTCGTAAACGGCGAGCTGGTTACACGACCGGCATTGTCCGAGCCCGAACTGGTCGAGTTCGAAAAACCTGGCACGCTGGAGGCGTTTAACTCTGACGGGCTGCGCTCCCTTATTTCCACCATGGCGCATGTCCCGGACATGAAAGAAAAAACGCTGCGCTATCGAGGCCATCGGGATCTGATGGCGGCGCTCGACGCTGGCGGGTTTTTCTCCACCGAGCCAATCGCGGTTGCGGGGCACAAGATTCGCGCCATTGACGCTTCGTCGGCTATTTTGCTGGCGGCCTGGAAACTCGCGCCGGATGAAAAGGAGTTCACGGTCATGCGGGTGACTTTGGAAGGCGAGGAGAGCGGAGAGCGCGTGCGCTATGTATACGATCTATACGACGAATTTGATACGGCATCGCAAACCAGTTCGATGGCGCGCACAACCGGTTACGCCTGCGCGGCTGCGGCGGAGCTTTTATTAAGCGGCACGTATGGCGTGGCCGGCGTGAGCGCTCCGGAAATGGTCGGCCGCGCGCCCGGCTGCTACGAGGCGGTGATGAAATACCAGCGGGATCGCGGTATCAGCTATAAGCATCGGCGCGAAATCATCTAGCCTGGACCTCGGATATCGGGATGGCCTGCGTGATGACTCCCCAACAAAAAAGGGGACGGTAAACCGTCCCCCTTGTTTTACGCTCGGGCAATGCCCGAATGCGGTAGCATCAGAACTGGCGACGCGCCGGACGCTCTTCACGAGGACGAGCCTCGTTCACCTTAATCTTGCGGCCTCCCATTTCGCTGTCGTTCAACGACTTGATTGCGGAATCGGCTGCAGAGTTATCGGACATTTCGACGAATCCAAAGCCTTTCGACTGGCCGGTGAACTTATCGGTGATGACGTTAG
>JABDLF010000063.1 GCA_013003115.1 Gammaproteobacteria bacterium | reverse complement strand
GCGTTTATTCCCGGGATCAGGCCGGGGCGCCAGACAGCGGAGTACATCGACAAGGTTCTGACGAGGCTGACGTTCTGGGGCGCGATATACGTGACCGCCGTGTGTCTGTTGCCGGAGTTCATGATCCTTAAGTGGCAGGTGCCGTTCTATTTCGGTGGCACGAGTCTGCTGATTATTGTGGTGGTGGTGATGGATTTCATGTCGCAGACGCAGGCGCACATGATGTCCCACCAGTACGAGGGCCTGATGAAAAAGGCCAATCTCAAGGGCTATGGAAGGGCCGGGCAGGTCCGCTGATCAGCGGCCGGGAGTACAGATATGAAGGTCAGAGCATCAGTTAAGAAAATGTGCCGTAACTGCAAAGTAATCCGGCGCAAAGGCGTGGTCAGGGTGATTTGCACCGACGCGCGGCACAAGCAGCGGCAAGGGTAATTCGTCTCTAAGGCATTGAGTAGATTAGATTTCCGGGATAAACTGGCGGGCTTTTCGCCTCCCCGGTCAGGAGTTTGAGTAAATGGCGCGTATAGCCGGAATAAACATTCCCATGCAGAAGCACACGGTGGTGGCGCTTACGGAAATCTATGGTGTGGGCCACAGTCGTGCACGCAAGATTTGCGAAGCCGCGAACGTCGATCCGACGGCCAAGGTTAAGGATCTGACCGAGCCCGAAGTCGCACGGCTGCGTACTGAAGTGGCGCGCTTCGCGGTGGAAGGCGATCTGCGGCGCGAGGTTTCCATGAGCATCAAGCGTTTGATGGATCTGGGCACCTATCGCGGGATCAGGCATCGGCGCGGCCTGCCGCTGCGCGGGCAACGCACACGAACCAATGCTCGCACCCGCAAGGGTCCGCGCCGCGCGGTTCGCAAGTAACGAGACTGAACAGGATTATTTGAGCGTCACAGCAGCGCTCGGCAGGACAAGCATATGGCAGAGGCAATCAAAACGACGACAAAGAAGAAGGGCAAGGTTCAGGTTACTGATGCCATTGCCCACGTTCAGGCGTCTTTTAATAACACGATCATCATGATTACCGACCGTCAGGGCAATGCACTGACCTGGGCGACTTCGGGCGGCTGTGGCTTCAGGGGTTCGCGCAAGAGCACGCCCTTTGCCGCGCAGGTTGCCGCCGAGAAAGCCGGCAATGCCGCTGCCGAAGGTTACGGTGTCAAGAATCTCGAGGTGAGAGTCAAAGGACCGGGTCCCGGTCGCGAGTCAGCCGTGCGCGCGCTGAACAACGTGGGTTTCAGAATCACCCATATAGAAGACGTCACCCCCATCCCGCATAACGGTTGCCGCCCGCCTAAGCGGCGCCGCGTCTAGGAGCGATTGACTCATGGCAAGGTATATCGGACCCACATGTAAACTCGCCAGGCGCGAGGGCACGGATCTCTTTCTCAAGAGTGGCGTACGGCCGCTTGACTCGAAGTGCAAGATCGACACGCCGCCAGGCCAGCAGGGCCAGGGGCGCCGCGGACGCATGTCCAACTATGGCCTGCAGCTCAGAGAGAAGCAGAAGCTGCGGCGCATGTACGGCGTGCTGGAAAAGCAGTTTCGCAACTACTACAAAAAGGCGGCCAGTCAGAAAGGCGCGACCGGCGAAAATCTGCTGCGCCTGCTTGAGGCACGTCTCGACAACGTTGTCTATCGCATGGGCTTTGCCGCAACGCGTGCAGAGGCGCGTCAGCTTGTCAGCCACAAGGGAATCGAGGTGAATGGCAAGCTCGTCAACATACCTTCATACCAGGCTCAGGCCGGTGACGTGGTAAGCGTGCGCGAGAAGGCACGTAAGCAAGGACGGATTCAGGCTGCCATAGATATTGCGACACAGGTCGGACTGCCCGAGTGGGTCGAAGTCGAAGAGAAGAAGTTTACCGGCACTTTTAAAGCCATCCCGGATCGCCAGGAGATACTGCCCGACATCAACGAAAATCTCGTTGTCGAGCTCTACTCCAAGTAATTTTTAATTTTAGAATGAGAGAGAGGGTTTCCCTCATGCAAGGATCTGTCACTGAGTTTCTAAAGCCCCGCGTTGTCAAGGTTCAGAGCGTTTCTGACCTGCATGCGAAGGTGATTATCGAGCCGTTCGAACGCGGCTTCGGCCACACGTTGGGCAACGCCCTGCGTCGTATTCTGTTGTCTTCGATGCCAGGCGCGGCAATTGTCGAGGCAGAAATCGACGGTGTGCTGCACGAGTACACGAGCATCGAAGGTGTGCAGGAAGATGTCGTCGACATCTTGCTGAACCTCAAGAACGTCGCAGTAGAAATGCAGGGTCGTGAAGAGGCCGAGCTGGTGCTGAACAAAAAAGGCGCGGGCAAGGTCACCGCAGGCGACATTGAGGGACAGCACGACGTAGAGATCAGGAACCCTGATTTCGTAATTGCCACCCTCAACAAGAACGGCGAAATCAGCATGCGCCTCAAGGTGCGTCGCGGTCGCGGTTTCCAGGCGGCCACGCAGCGTCTGACCTTTGACGAGGAAACGCGGCCCATCGGCAATCTGCAGCTGGACGCATCTTTCAGCCCGATCCAGCGCGTGAGCTACACCGTGGAAGCGGCGCGTGTCGAGCAGCGTACTGATCTCGACAAGCTGATCATCGACATCGAAACGGACGGGACCATCGACCCCGAAGAGGCGATTCGGCGCGCTGGCAATATCCTGAAAGAACAGCTGACCGTCTTTGTTGATCTGTCAGGTCAGGACGAAGGTGCAGCCGGGTACGCCGAGGCGCAGATCGATCCGATCCTGCTGCGTCCGGTGGACGAGTTGGAGCTGACCGTGCGTTCAGCCAACTGCCTTAAAGCTGAGAACATTAACTACATCGGTGACCTCGTGCAGCGCGCCGAAGTCGAGCTGCTGCGCACGCCGAATCTTGGCAAGAAGTCTTTGACCGAAATCAAGGAAGTGCTGGCCAGTCATGGCCTCAGCCTGGGTATGCGGGTCGAAAGCTGGCCACCGCCCGGACTCAAGCAGGAAGAAGAAGAGCGTGCAACCACGGCGGCCTGAGCCGCAGTTACCACGCAAGGTAAAGAACTATGAGACATCGTAATTCCGGACGGCGGCTTGGCCGCAACAGCAGTCATCGTCAGGCCATGTTTCGCAACATGGCGTCATCGCTGTTGCTGCATGAAACGATCAAAACCACGGTGCCAAAAGCCAAGGAGCTTCGACGCGTTGTTGAGCCTTTGATCACCATGGCCAAGCAGGATGACGTGGCGCGCCGCCGCCGTGCTTTTGACCGGTTGCGCAACAAGGAAGTAGTGGGCAAGCTGTTCACGACCCTGGGGCCGCGCTACAAGGAACGGCCCGGAGGCTACATGCGCATATTGAAGTGCGGGATGCGTCCCGGTGACTCAGCGCCCATGGCTATCGTGCAGCTGGTGGATCGCCCGGAAGAGACGGAAGAGTAAGCGCTGACGGTTTGGTTCGTATGACTTAGGTCATTCCCGCGAAACCTGCCCCTGACATGATCCGGGGGCGGGACTCCAATAAGAAAGCCGGGCCCAGCCCGGTTTTTTTGTGCGCCTGGGAAATGCATTGTGACCTCATTCCCCGTCACCTCGTCATTCCCGCGAAAACCCTGCCCCGGACCTGATCCGCGGCGGGAATCCAGTCAAAAAAACCGGGACCAGCAAGGCTTTTATCTGCTGTACCGCATCCGTTCGCGGCCCGGATCGGGTCAAGTACGCGTGCTTACCTTGTTAGCATCAACCCTCCCTATCGCTGGCCATGATTGGTTGCGAGGCTTTCGGTAGCCAGATACCTTGAACGCTATGCCAACGTTAATTTATTTCCATGACCCGATGTGCAGCTGGTGCTGGGGGTATCGGCCGGCGGCACAGGAGTTATTCGCCCACCTGCCGCCCGAAGTTACTCGTCGCAACGTCCTGGGCGGTCTGGCGCCGGACAGCGATGAGCCCATGCCTAAGTCACAGCGCCAGGTGGTGATGGGGCACTGGCGGCGCATTGAGGCCATGCTGGGCACCCGCTTTAATTTCGATTTCTGGAAGAAATGTGCGCCGCGTCGCTCAACCTACCCGGCCTGTCGCGCGGTGATCGCCGCCGCAAACCAGGGGCGCGAAGAAGAAATGACCCTGGCAATACAGAAAGCGTATTACGTCGAGGCCAGCAATCCGTCCGATACGAAGACGCTTAAACAACTGGCAAAAAAGCTGCGCCTGGATGCCAAAAGATTCGAAGCGGACTTGGAATCGAAGGCCACGGACCAGGCGCTCAAGGAGCAGATCGGCTATGCACGCAGGGTGGGTGTCGACAGCTTTCCCACGCTGGCACTGGAGCGCGACGGGCGACTGAAGCGGATTACCGTCGACTACCTGAGCTATCGCACGTCCCTTGCTGAGATCGAAGCGCTGCTGGGCTGATTGCTGGCCGTTAGCCTCACGGAGATAGCCGAACACCAGCGCGAGGCTGAAAACAGCCGGGTGACAAAGGGTGAATCAGGCGCGACTTGCTTTCTTTTTGCGTGCTTTGGCGGGCTTTACCCCTAACGTTTTCTTCAGGAAATTGCCGGTGTAGGAGCCGCGGGTGTCGGCCACCTGCTCAGGTGTGCCGGTGGCGACGACTTCGCCGCCGCCGTCGCCGCCTTCCGGGCCCAGGTCGATCACCCAGTCGGCAGTCTTGATTACGTCCAGATTATGCTCGATCACCACGACGGTGTTGCCGTGGTCGCGCAGGCTGTGCAGTACGTTCAGCAGCTGCGCGATGTCATGAAAATGCAGGCCGGTGGTGGGCTCGTCGAGGATGTACAGGGTGTTGCCTGTGTCGCGCTTGGAGAGTTCGCGCGCGAGTTTCACGCGCTGGGCCTCGCCGCCGGACAGCGTCGTCGCGTTCTGGCCGAGGGTCAGATAGGTCAGGCCCACGTCCATCAAGGTTTGCAGCTTGCGTTTGATGGCTGGCACGGGCGAAAAGAACTCGACCGCGTCTTCGACCGTCATCTCCAGCACTTCGCTTATGTTTTTGCCCTTGTAACGAATTTCCAGCGTCTCGCGGTTATAGCGCTTGCCCTTGCACAGATCGCAGGGCACGTAGATGTCGGGCAGAAAGTGCATTTCGACTTTGATGACGCCGTCGCCCTGGCAGGCCTCGCAGCGCCCGCCCTTGACGTTAAAGCTGAAGCGCCCCGGCTTGTAGCCGCGGGAACGCGCCTCCTGCGTGCCGGCAAACAGTTCACGGATGGGCGTAAAAAGCCCCGTGTAGGTCGCAGGATTCGAGCGCGGCGTGCGACCGATGGGACTCTGGTTAATATCGATAACCTTGTCGACCTGTTCCAGTCCGTCAACTCGCTTGCACGGCGCCGCATTGGCCGAACCGGCCGCCCGACCGAGCGCGCGCGCGGCATGCAGGTACAGGGTGTCGTTGATAAGCGTGGATTTTCCGGAGCCAGACACGCCGGTTATGCAGGTCATCAGACCAAGCGGAATTTCGACGCTCACTTTCTTTAGATTATTGCCGCTCGCACCGACGATTTTAAGGGCGTGATCAATGGCCGCCAGTTTGCGTTGCTCCGGAACTTCGATACGACGACGTCCCGACAGATACTGCCCGGTAAGCGAAGCCGGATTGGCGATTACGTCGCCCGGCGAGCCCTGTGCAACCACCTTGCCACCGTGCACGCCGGCACCAGGCCCCATGTCAACGACATAGTCTGCGCTCATGATCGCTTCTTCGTCGTGTTCGACCACGATAACCGTATTGCCAATGTCGCGAAGATGCGTAAGCGTGGCGAGCAGTCGCTGGTTGTCGCGCTGGTGCAGCCCGATGGACGGCTCGTCCAGGATGTACATGACACCGACCAGCCCCGAGCCGATCTGGCTGGCCAGACGGATGCGTTGGGCCTCACCGCCCGAAAGCGTTTCAGCGCTGCGGCTCAGGCTGAGATAGTCAAGCCCCACATCACTGAGAAAGCTCAGCCGATCGCCGATTTCCTTGACCACTTTCCTTGCCACCTCGCCGCGCCAGCCGGGAAGCTCCAGCGTCGCAAAGAAATCGCGAGCGTCCCCGACAGAAAGGCCGGTGATCTCCGGCAGGCTGCGCTCGCTGATGAATACGTTGCGTGCGGCCCTGTTAAGGCGTTGACCGTCGCAGTCGGGGCAGGGCTGCGAACTCAGATACTTGGCCAGCTCCTCGCGCACCGTGCTCGACTCGGTTTCGCGATAGCGCCGCTGCATGTTGGGGATGATGCCTTCAAACGGGTGGCTTCGCTTTATGGTGCCCCCGCGGCCGTTGAAATAGCGAAACTGAACGACATCGTCGCCGCTGCCGTAAAGGATGCCCTCGCGGATTTTTTTCGGCAGCTTCTCGTAAGGTTTTTCGATGTCGAATTTGTAGTGTTTGGCCAGGCACTTGATGAGCTGAAAATAGTAAGCGTTGCGCCGATCCCAGCCACGAATAGCGCCGCCGGCGAGACTGAGATGTGGATGCACGACCACGCGTTCGGGATCGAAGAAACTGTCCACGCCCAGTCCGTCGCAGGCGCTGCACGCACCGGCGGGGTTATTAAAAGAAAATAGCCGCGGCTCGAGTTCCGAAAGGCTATAGCCGCAGATGTTGCAGGCGAAGCGATCGGAAAACTGCAGTTCGTCGCGCTCGGGCTCTTTCATCCAGGCGATTCTGGCACTGCCGTCAGCGATGCGCAGCGTGGTTTCGAAGCTCTCAGCCAACCGCAATGCGGCGTCGTCCCTGACCTTGAAGCGATCCACGACTGCTTCGATAGTGTGTTTGCGCCGCAAGTCCAGTTTGGGTGGCTCGTCGAGCTCATAAATTTCGCCATCGATGCGGGCTCTTATGAAGCCCTGGGCCATGAGGTCTTTCAGCACCTGCATGTGCTCACCCTTGCGGTCGATGACCACCGGGGCTAGCAGCATCAATGGCGTCCCTTCAGGTAGCGCCAGGACATGGTCCACCATCTGGCTGACAGTCTGGGCTTCCAGATCGGTATGGTGATCCGGGCACCGCGGGATGCCCGCGCGTGCATAAAGCAGTCGCAGATAGTCGTAGATTTCGGTGACGGTGCCCACCGTCGAGCGCGGATTGTGTGAGGTAGATTTCTGCTCGATGGAAATCGCGGGGGACAGGCCTTCGATGTGATCGACATCGGGCTTTTCCATCATCGACAGAAACTGCCGCGCATAAGCCGACAAGGATTCGACGTAGCGGCGTTGGCCTTCGGCGTAGACAGTGTCGAAGGCGAGGGACGATTTCCCGGAGCCTGATAAGCCGGTAATCACAATCAGTCTGTCGCGGGGCAGTTCCAGATGCACGTTCTGCAGATTGTGGGTACGTGCGCCTTGTATAAGAATCGTCTGCATTTTCAGGTCACCGGGCCAGGCCAACCTGCTAATATACGCCGCCTGCCGTCTGCGACGCAAAAGGACAAATACTTGAAACAAGCTGGTCAATCTCGCGTGACCATGATTGGCCGGGAACGCAGAGCAGTGGCGGTGCTTGCGGGCGTGTTCTCGATTCGCATGCTTGGCCTGTTTCTGCTGTTACCGATTATCGCTTTGTACGCGTCCCGATTTCCCGGCACGTCGGCTCTGATGGTTGGCCTCGCCGTTGGTGCCTACGGCATCACGCAGGCTCTATTGCAGATTCCTTTCGGCCTGCTGTCTGATCGCATTGGGCGCAAGCCCGTGATCGTTGCAGGGCTGATTATTTTTGCGGCGGGGAGCCTCGTTGCTGCTGCGGCTGACAGCGCGGGCATGCTCGTACTGGGTCGAGTCCTGCAGGGTGCCGGTGCGATATCTGCTGCGGTGACCGCGCTGGTTGCGGATCTGACGAGGCCCGAGGTCAGGACCCGCGCAATGGCGATCATCGGGATGACGATAGGCGGGTCCTTTGTGCTGGCCATGGTCGCCGGCCCGCTGCTCGCCGGGTGGCTCGGGTTCGCCGGCCTGTTTTTTGCGACAGCGTGCCTTGCCCTGGTTGCCATTGCTGGCGTCATATTTGCGGTGCCAGAGCCTCCGTCGCCTGCGAAATCCGGGCCACCGCGCCGTGCTTTGCGGGAGGTGCTTGGTAGCAGTCAGCTGCTCAGACTCAACGCAGGCGTATTTATTCTGCACGCGGCGCTTACGGCGAGTTTTGTTGCCGTGCCTTTTGCTTTGGAGTCGCTTGCCGAGATAAGCACTGCTGGTCACTCGAGGGTCTATTTGCTGTCGCTTGCGGGATCTTTGCCTGCAACTGTTGCATTGATCCTGCTCAGCGAAAATGTGCCCCGGGGGAATCTCTGGCTGGGCGTCGCAATAGCGCTGCTGCTTTTAGCGCAACTTGCCTTGTCAGCGGTGACCGCCCTGTGGCCGATTATTGCTGCTTTGGCCGTATTCTTCTCGGGCTTTAATTTTCTCGAGGCAAGGCTGCCGGCAAGAATGTCAGAAATCGCGGGACCCGGAATCCGGGGAGCGGCCCTCGGCGTCTTTGCGACCTGCCAGTTCCTCGGTGCTTTCGTTGGCGGCCTTGGCGGGGGCTGGGTATACGGCCTCGACGGGGGTCGGGGGGTACACCTCGCCTGTGCCGTCCTGGCCTTGATCTGGCTTGCGTTGGTATTCCCTCGAGGCAAAACTCCTGCGCAATCAGTGCCCTGAAGCCGGCTCATTAAATGTGAGACCAAGCCCTGATCAGGCTATAATATCCGGCTATTTTAACCGGTGCCAGGACGGCGCCGATAACACAGGCAGGAAAGGAGTTACTCATGGCACGCGGTATCAATAAAGTCATTCTCGTAGGCAATCTTGGCGCAGATCCCGAGACTCGCTACATGCCCAGCGGTAGCGCAGTTACCAACATCCGGGTCGCGACGTCTGAGTCGTGGAAAGACAAGCAGACGGGCGATCAGCAAGAGCGCACAGAATGGCACAGCGTCGCCATGTTTAATCGACTGGCCGAGGTAGCTGCGGAGTACCTTCGTAAAGGCTCGCAGGTATACATTGAAGGCAAGCTGCGTACCCGCAAGTGGCAGGACAAGCAGGGTAATGATCGTTACACGACGGAAATCGTGGCCAACGAAATGCAGATGCTCGGCGGCAGAGGGGGCAGCGCCGGCGGCGCGCCGGAACCTGCGCGTAAACCTGCAGCGGTTGCAGAAGCCGTCAGCGATGACCTGGATGACGATATCCCTTTCTGAACGCAGCCCGAATCGCCGCGACTAATCAGCCGCATCGGCCGTCTGGACCGGTGCGGTTTTATTATGGGCCATCAATGAAACCCCCGTGGTGCAGGTGGATTTGACTCCGGCAGCAGGGCGGACTGTTTCACCGACTATTCGAAAGCAAGACTGGAAAAACATGCAACAACTGATTGAGCCGCACGGTGGCAAACTGAATGAACTTTATCTGTCCGCTGCGGATGCCGAGGACGAGAAAAAGAAAGCGCACGCGTATCCGTCCTGGGACATGACACCCCGGCAGATTTGCGATGCCGAGCTGATACTGAACGGCGCATTCTCCCCGCTCGATGGTTTTCTCGGGCGCGAAGACTACGATCGTGTTGTAGCGGAGATGCGCCTGTCTAACGGGCTGCTTTGGCCAGTGCCTGTGAACCTCGAAGTGAGCGAGAGCTTTGCTGCCAGCATTAGTGAGGGAGACAGCATCGCCCTGCGAGACCAGGAAGGGGTGTTGGTCGCAGTAATGGACATCAGCGACATATGGGCGCCTGACAAGCAACAGGAAGCGCGCAAGGTTTTCGGCAGCGACGATGAGGCGCATCCTGCCGTGCACTACCTTATAAACATCGCAG
Source organism: Gammaproteobacteria bacterium (assembly GCA_013003115.1). GTDB lineage: Bacteria > Pseudomonadota > Gammaproteobacteria > Steroidobacterales > JABDLF01 > JABDLF01. The sequence continues at coordinate 19,772 of JABDLF010000063.1, read as the reverse complement.
GTCCCGTGTACCTCGGCGGCAAGCTGCGCGGCATCGAGCCGCCCATGCACTACGATTTCAGGCATCTGCGCGATACGCCGGCCGAGCTGCGCGCGAGATTTTCCAAGCTGGGCTGGCGCAGGATCGTCGCCTTTCAAACTCGCAATCCCATGCACCGGGCGCATCAGGAGCTGACCTTTCGTGCGGCGCGCCAGGTTGAGGCCAACCTGCTCATTCACCCGGTCGTGGGCATGACCAAGCCCGGTGATGTCGATCACTTCACGCGGGTGCGTTGCTATGAGCATCTGCTGAACCGCTACCCGGAACAAACGACGTCCTTGAGTTTGTTGCCGCTGGCGATGCGCATGGGTGGCCCGCGCGAGGCCGTATGGCACGCCATCATTCGCAAGAACTACGGTTGTTCGCACTTCATTGTGGGTCGCGATCACGCTGGTCCGGGACAAGACAGCAAGGGCCAGGACTTCTACGGTCATTACGATGCGCAGGAAATGGTGCAGCAGTTCGCCGACGAACTTCAAATCGAGATGGTGCCCTTCAAAATGATGGTCTACGTGCGCGATCGTGCGCAGTATGTGGCGGTCGACGAAATTGCCGATGGCGAAGAAGTCCTCAGCGTGTCGGGCTCTGAGCTCAGGCGCCGTTTGCAGGAAGGCATCGACATTCCCGACTGGTTTTCTTACCCGGATGTTATTGACGAGCTGCGTCGCACGCATCCGCCAAGGCACAAGCAGGGCTTCACGCTCTTTTTCACCGGTTTGTCGGGCTCGGGCAAGTCCACCATTGCCAACGCAGTGATGGTCAAGCTGCTTGAAATGGGTGGTCGGCGCGTTACGCTGCTCGACGGCGACATAGTGCGTAAAAATCTTTCCAGTGAGCTTGGCTTCTCCAAGGAACATCGCGATCTCAATATCCTGCGAATTGGCTACGTGGCCTCGGAGATTACAAAGAATGGCGGCATTGCCATATGTGCGCCTATAGCACCGTACACCGCTACCCGGCGGCGCGTGCAGGACATGATAAAAGAGGTGGGTGGCTTCGTGGAGGTGCATGTTTCCACGCCGCTGGAGGTCTGCGAGACCAGGGATCGCAAGGGCCTCTATGCGAAGGCGCGCGCGGGCGTCATCAAGGAGTTCACCGGTATCAGCGATCCTTATGAAGAGCCTCAGAACCCCGACATGCGCCTCGATACCACTGATATCAGCCCCGATCATGCGGCTCACAGAGTGATTATCAAGCTCGAGAGCCTGGGATACATCCGTTAAGCGCACAGGCTATGCTGTTAAAATACGAATCTGACACGCGATCTGAGAAGGCATGAGCGGCAAACTCTTCGTAAAGACCTTTGGCTGCCAGATGAACGAGTATGACTCGGACAAGATGGCGGAAGTGCTGCGTGAGTCGCATCAGCTCGAGGCAACCAGCGAGCCGGAAGAAGCGGATGTGCTGTTGCTCAACACATGCTCAGTGAGGGAGAAGGCCCAGGAGAAAGTTTTTTCTCAGCTCGGTCGCTGGCGGAAATGGAAGCTTGCGCGGCCTGACCTGATCATCGGCGTGGGCGGCTGCGTGGCGAGCCAGGAAGGAGCGGCGATTACTGAGCGAGCGCCTTTTGTTGACCTGGTTTTCGGGCCGCAGACCCTGCATCGTTTACCGGCGATGATCGATGAGGCGCGGCGTGAGAGACGCGCGGTGGTTGACGTCAGTTTTCCTGAAATCGAGAAATTCGATCGACTTCCCGAGCCTCGTGCGGAGGGGCCGACGGCCTTCGTCTCCATCATGGAAGGTTGCAGCAAATACTGCACTTTCTGCGTTGTGCCCTATACCCGCGGCGAGGAAATCAGCAGGCCTTTTGATGATGTAATCGCTGAAGTGGTCGCGCTTGCCGAACAGAGCGTCCGGGAAATTACGCTGCTGGGTCAGAACGTAAATGCTTACCGTGGCCCCATGCACGACGGCAGCCGGGCAGATCTGGCCACCCTTATAGAGTGGATCGCGACCATAGAAGGCGTGGAGCGGATTCGCTTTACAACCTCGCACCCTGTGGAGTTTACAGACAGCCTGATACGCGCCTATGCAGAGATTCCCAAGCTTGCAAGTTACCTGCATCTGCCGGTGCAGTCAGGGTCCGACCGCATTTTGTCGCTCATGAAACGCGGCCATACGGTTCTCGAATACAAGCAGAAGATTCGGCGTCTGAAAGAAGCCCGGCCGGGTATCAGTCTGTCGTCGGACTTTATAATCGGCTTTCCAGGTGAAACGGAAAAAGATTTCGAAGATACGATGAAGCTTGTTACCGATGTGGGCTTTGATCAGTCATTCAGTTTTATTTACAGCCAGCGACCGGGTACACCGGCTGCCTCGTTTCCTGACGAAGTGCCGCTCGAAACGAAGAAAAAGCGGCTGGCGATCCTGCAGCACCGCATTAACCAGCAGGCGTTTGTTATCAGCGAGGCAATGGTTGGCACGATTCAGCGCGTGCTGGTTGAACGCGTGGCGAAGAAAGACGCGTCACAAATGGCCGGGCGAACCCAGAACAATCGCTGGGTAAATTTTTCAGCGCCCGAAACCCTTGCCGGGCAATTCGTTGATGTGAAGATTACGGAGGCATTGCCCAATTCTTTGCGCGGTCGTTTGATCGCTGACACTGAACTGGCGGTTTGAAGGCTGGCCGATTTGGACGTACCGCAGCAAGTTGCCGACCTGAGCCTTAAGCCGGATGACAATCGCCGCCTGGCGAATCTCTGCGGCCAGTTTGACCAGCACCTTCGGCAAATTGAGCAACGACTTAACGTGGAAATTCGCAACCGAGGCAGCGAGTTTCATATCGAGGGCGCACCGGAGGCAGTCAGCACGGCAACCGGACTGATCAAGCGCCTGTATGACGAGACCGAGGCATCGGAAATCAGCCCCGAGCGTGTGCACATATTTTTGCAAGAGTCAGGCCTGGCTGATATTGCGGAAAACGACGACACGAAGGGGCACGTAATAAAAACCCGCCGTGGTCTGATCGAGGCGCGGGGGCCGAACCAGGCCCATTATCTTGCCCACATGGAGCGCTGCGATTTGTCATTCGGAATCGGGCCGGCCGGCACGGGCAAAACTTATCTTGCCGTAGCGGCAGCGGTGTCAGCGCTGGAGCGGGAGCAGGTCAGGCGTATCGTGCTGGTGCGGCCGGCCGTCGAGGCCGGCGAGCGTCTTGGCTTTTTGCCTGGCGATATGTCGCAGAAGGTGGATCCGTATTTGCGGCCTATTTACGACGCCCTTTATGAAATGCTGGGATTCGAGAAAGTAGCGCGCCTTGTCGAGCGCAACGTCATCGAAGTGGCGCCGCTTGCTTTCATGCGAGGTCGAACCCTGAACGAGGCCTTTGTGATTCTGGACGAGGCGCAGAACGCCACCGTTGAGCAGATGAAGATGTTCCTGACCCGGATCGGCTTTGGTTCGCGGGCGGTTGTCACCGGTGACGTTACGCAGACGGATCTGCCGAGCAGCCGGATGTCGGGCCTCAGAAACGCCATCGATATTCTTCAGCATATTCGGGGCGTCAGCTTCACTTTCTTTGATGCGCGCGATGTGGTTCGCCATCCTTTGGTCAAGCGTATTGTCGAAGCCTATGAGAAGAACGATCGAAAAACGGGCAGCAATCCGCCTGCAGCGCCCAGTGGAGACGGGTGAGCGTCAGGATCGAAATTGAGCGGGCGCAGGATATTGGCGATGCCGTGCCCGGCGATGCAGCGCTTAAGGGCTGGCTGAGGGAGGCGCTGGTCGGCATCGAAGCAGACGTGGAACTCGGCGTGCGCATTGTTGGCGAGGACGAGGGTCGGCGCTTCAACCGCGATTATCGCGGTAGTGATTACGCGACCAACGTATTGAGTTTCAGGGCTGACAAGTTGCCAGACCTGAGCCCGCGGCCCATCGGTGATCTGCTTTTCTGTGCGCCGGTCGTGGCGCGGGAGGCGGAAGAGCAGGGAAAGCCGGCCAATGCGCACTGGGCGCATCTGTGCATTCATGGCGTCTTGCATCTGCTGGGGCACGACCATGAGGTCGAAGAGGAAGCTCGGCTTATGGAAGGCCTGGAAGTGGAAATCCTGGCACGCCTGGGTTATCAAGACCCTTACCGTGCCGGCGCGCGAGGAAATTGAAGCCACAATGAGCGAAGACGCACCAAGTACAAACGGCCCAGGGCTAAGCAACTGGCTGCGACGCATTATCAGTGTTGTAAGCGGCAAGCCTCAGGGCCGGGAAGAGCTTCTGGAGTTTCTCAAGGACGCCGAGGAGCAGGAGATGTTCGACAGTGACGTGCAGTCAATGCTGGAGGGCGTACTCGAAGTCTCCGATGCACATGTCCGCGACGTCATGATCCCGCGCTCACAGATGACTATCCTCGAGCGTGACGCACCAGCTGCAGAGCTTCTCAAGACGATTGTTGATTCAGGGCACTCGCGTTTTCCGGTGATTGGCGAAGACCGGGACGAAGTGATCGGCATACTGCTGGCGAAGGATCTGCTGCGCTTTTATGTAGAACACGAGGGCGAGACGTTTGACATTCGCGAGTGCCTGCGCCCCGCCGCCTTTGTTCCGGAGAGCAAGCGACTCAACGTTTTGCTGAGGGAGTTTCGCGCTAACCGCAATCATATGGCTGTGGTAGTGGACGAGTACGGCGGCGTCTCGGGTCTCGTTACTATTGAAGACGTGCTCGAGCAAATAGTGGGTGACATTGACGACGAGCACGACATTGAGGGTGACCTTGAGATCCAGAAGGAGGCCGACAACCGTTATATTGTTCGGGCCCTCACGCGCATTGACGACTTTAACGAGTATTTCGATACGCAACTCAGCGACGAAGATTTTGACACCGTTGGTGGACTGGTGATCTTCGAGCTTGGTCGGCTGCCGAGACGCGGCGAGAAAGTCCGCTACGGCCCCTTCGAGTTTCAGGTGCTGCGCTCCGATCGCAGGAGAGTTCATTTATTGCGGGTAAGGCGACACGGCCAAAAGCAAGACGGCTCAGCCGATGACAATGCCTGAAAAGGCACATAGCGTTTCATGTTCCTGAAGTCCGGCGCGGCCGCGCCGGTGGCAAAGAATTCGCCGCCTGGCACCTGGATTGCACTGCTATCCGGCCTCGTATACCCGCTGGCATTCGCGCCATTTGGCATTGCTCCCATCGCAATTCTCAGTCTCGCGATTCTGCCCATTCTGTGGTCAGGGATTTCGCCCCGCGATGCGGCCGTTCGCGGTTTCGCGTGGGGGTTTGGTGCCTTCCTCGCTGGCCTCTATTGGCTGTATATCTCATTGCACACTTTCGGCAATGCGCCGCTCTGGCTGTCCTTGCCTCTGATGTTCGGTCTTGTCGCTGTCATGGCGCTGTACCCGGCACTGGCAGGCTATCTGTACGCACGTTTCGCGCCGTCATCACCCGGGGCCGCGCTGCTGCTGTTTTTCCCCGGTTCGTGGGTGCTGCTGGAGTGGATACGAGGCTGGTTTGCCAGCGGTTTTCCATGGCTTGCCGCTGGCTACAGTCAGACCGATACGGTCCTTGCAGGCTATGCGCCTGTGGGAGGCATATTGCTGGTGAGCGCTGCCGTTGCGTTGAGCGCAGGCGTGGTCGCCGGATTGATACTTGGCGGACGCCGGGTGCTGCCGGTTCTGGTGCTGCTGGCAGTCTGGTCAGCAGCGGCTGCTTTAAAGCCGATCGAGTTCAGCGTTCCGCGACAGCAGACGGTTCGCGTCGCTTTGCTTCAGGGCGCGGTCCCCCAGGATCGCAAGTGGTTGCCAGAGCAATATGAGCCGACTTTGCAGAGGTATTCCGGCATGACCCGGCGCAGCGCGGATGCCGACCTGGTGATCTGGCCGGAGGCGGCGATTCCTGCGTTGCTCGGCTACGCACATGAGTTTCTGGACGATCTGTGGAAGAAAGCCAGGGCGAAGGACACGGCGCTCCTTATCGGCATCCCGAGGCGGGATGCAGCCAGCGGCCAGTTTTACAACTCGGTTCTGGCAATGGGCTCGAGACAGAAGTTGCTTTACGACAAGAGACACCTTGTGCCATTTGGCGAATACTTTCCGGTGCCGGACGTCGTGCGCGGCTGGATGCGGCTGATGAACCTGCCGTACTCGGACTTCGCGGCGGGTGCGTCTGACCAGGGCGTGATTGAGCTCGCCGGAGAGCGGCTTGCCATCACCATTTGCTATGAGGACGTTTTTGGTGCGGAACAGATTGATATCGCCAGCGAAGCGACGCTGCTGGTCAACGTGAGCAATGATGCCTGGTTCGGCGATTCCATCGCCCCCCATCAGCATCTGCAAATCGCGAGGATGCGCGCAATGGAAACGCGCCGACCCATGCTGCGGGCGACCAATACCGGCATATCAGCCATTATCGATGCGCATGGTTCCGTCACGCTGCGTTCGCGACAGTTTGAACCCGAGATCCTGCGCGCCGAGGTGACGGGGCGGGAGGGGACCACGCCCTACATGAAAACAGGTGACTGGCCAGGCGTCGTGATATCACTGCTTGGGGTCGGCCTGGCGCTGGTATCAGGCCGGCGGCCGGCGGTGTAGCTTTGCACGCCCGTGCGCTATCCTAGCGCGCTGGAACAGCCACCAGGAAAATCGCCAGATTCAGGTCATGCAGGACATCTATAAACCAGAGGAGATCGAACCCCGAGCCCAGGAATCCTGGGACGATGAGGGTTGTTTCCATGTGACCGAGGATCCCGGCAGGGAAAAATTCTACTGCCTGTCGATGCTGCCTTATCCCTCTGGTGCCCTGCATATGGGCCATGTCCGCAACTACACGATCGGCGATGTCATCAGCCGCTACCAGCGCATGCTGGGTAAAAACGTTTTGCAACCCATGGGTTGGGATGCGTTCGGGCTGCCGGCAGAAAATGCAGCGATCAAGAACAAGGTGCCACCGGCGCGCTGGACTTATCAGAATATCGATCATATGCGCGCCCAGCTCAAGCGCCTGGGGTTCGCCTACGACTGGTCGCGCGAGTTCGCCACCTGCGACCCGGAGTATTACCGCTGGGAACAGCAGATGTTCGTGCGTCTTTACGCCAGGGGTCTGGTGTATCGAAAAAACGCGACGGTCAACTGGGATCCGGTGGACCAGACTGTTCTTGCCAATGAACAGGTTATCGATGGCAAAGGCTGGCGCTCCGGGGCGCCAGTTCAGCGCAAAGAAATTCCCCAGTGGTTTTTGAAGATCACCGACTACGCGCAGGAGTTGCTGGACAGTCTCGACGATCTCGATGGTTGGCCCGACTCGGTCAAGACGATGCAGCGCAACTGGATTGGGCGCTCCGAAGGGGCAGAATTCTCTATGCTCGTTTGCGACAGCGATGGCGCAGCTCATCCTGGCGGTCACCGGGTCAGCGTGTTCACTACGCGCCCTGACACGAGCTTTGGGATGACCTACGCAGTGCTGGCGCCGGAGCACCCGTTGGCGAAGCTGATTGCCACGCCGCCCCGGGCGGATGAGGTGGACGCCTTTATTTCCCGCGCGGCGGCGGAAGAAGACGTTGAGCGCCTGGCCGAGGGTGGTCAGTTTGAAAAGCGCGGCGTTTTCACCGGCGCCTATCTCATGAATCCTTTCACCCGTAAACCGGTGCCGCTGTTTCTTGCTGACTACGTGCTTATGAGCTACGGCACTGGCGCCATTATGGCGGTCCCCGGGCAGGATCAGCGTGACTGGGATTTCGCCCGTGCGCACGACCTGCCGATCATCAGAACAGTCGAGCCGCCGGAGGGATTTGGCGATGAGCCTTACCTGGGTGATGGCCCGGCGATCAACAGCGAATGGCTGAACGGTCTGGACGTTGCCGAGGCGAAAGAAAAAGCCATTCGCTTCATCGAGAGCGAGGGAATTGGCGAGCGCAAGGTGAACTTCAGGCTGCGCGACTGGGGCGTTTCCCGTCAGCGCTACTGGGGCTGTCCGATTCCAATGATCTACTGCACGGCCTGCGGCGAGGTGCCGGTGCCGGAGGATCAGCTGCCGGTGCGCCTGCCGGAGGACGTGGAGTTCATGGGCGTGCAGTCGCCCATCAAGGCAGACCCTGACTGGCGTAAAACAAGCTGTCCTCGCTGCGGCGGCGCAGCGGAGCGTGAGACCGACACCTTCGATACCTTCATGGAGTCATCGTGGTACTACGCGCGGTATTGCTCCCCCGGTGCGGATCAGCAAATTGACGCACGGGCCAACTACTGGTTGCCCGTGGATCAGTACATCGGCGGCATTGAGCATGCGATTTTGCATCTCATGTATTTTCGTTTTTACCACAAGGTCATGCGCGACCTTGGCATGGTGGAAACGGACGAGCCGGTTAAACGACTGCTATGCCAGGGCATGGTGGTTGCAGAGACGTACTTCCGCGAAGACGCTGACGGATCGCGCACCTATTTCAATCCATCCGAGGTGGAGGTTGAGCGCAATCGCGACGGGGCCATTACGGGCGCTACGCTGCTGGACGACCGCAAGCCGGTGACCGTAGGCCCGGTTGAGAAAATGTCAAAGTCACGCAACAACGGCGTTGATCCGCAGGCGCTCATCGAGCGCTATGGTGCCGATACGGTGCGTTTGTTTACGATGTTTGCATCGCCTCCGGACCAGTCACTCGAGTGGTCGGAGAGCGGGGTAGAGGGGGCCTCTCGCTTTCTGCGAAAACTGTGGCGGAACGTCGCGGACCACCTGAGCGAAGGGCCGCCGTCGGCGCTGAAGGTTGCGGACTTAAGCGACGCGCAGCGCGCGCTCAGGAGAAAGGTACATGAGACCATCGCCAAAGTTGGTGATGACATAGGTCGACGCTACACATTTAATACAGCCATCGCGGCCATCATGGAACTGCAGAACGCGCTGGTGAAACATGCGGACAAGAGCGCCATGGATATCGCCATCGCACGCGAGGCATGGCAGGCCATTGTCAGAATGCTGGCGCCCATGGTGCCGCATATTGCAGAGGATCTCTGGTCACGACTCGGTGGCGAGGGCACAGTGGTTGACGCGACGTGGCCTGAGGCGGACGAGGCAGCGCTGGAGCGAAGCTCCATCGATATGGTTGTGCAGGTGAACGGCAAACTGCGCGGCAAAGTGACGGTCGCAGTTAATGCAGATCGCGAGCAGATTACCCAGCTCGCCCTCGCCGAGGAAAACGTGGTCCGGTTCGTGGGCGAAAGCCAGGTGCGCAAGGTTATCGTCGTGCCGGGCCGTCTCGTAAACGTAGTTATTTGAGCAAGCGTCAACACAACCTCCGAGAGGCGGTGCAAATTTTATGATGGCCAGATACTGCGCATCTTTGCTGATTATTCTGATGCTCGCCGCCTGCGGTTTTCGCCTGCAGGGGACGGCAGAACTACCGCAACAGATGCAGCTCACCTGGATCGCATGGCCGGCGGAGAGTTCGGCCGGGCTGCGGCGGGGGCTGCCGCGCTCCCTGGAGGCTGCCGGCGTAGAGATCGTGGAATCTCCGACACAGGCGAGCGCTATTCTGAATATCGTCGAGAACCGTTTCGGAGAGCGTGTGCTTTCTGTTTCTGCCAACAACGTGCCGGAGGAACTCGAGGTCTATCACTCTGTGACGTTCGAACTCAGGGCGGGCGAGACAACGATATTTCCGCGCGAGACGATCACACTTACGCGCGACTACACGTTCGACGAAACGGCCGTGCTCGCGAAGTATCGGGAAGGCGAAGTTATCGCGGACGCTCTGGTAGCGGACATTGTGCAGCAGATTCGCCGGCGACTGGCCGTGCTGGACTAGCCGTGCCCGCCGCTCAGAAAGTTGCCTTGTTGTCTGACATCGGGGAACTCGCCTTCGAGCGGGTGCTGCGCGCCTGTGGACTGCGTTTGAAGGTCTGCGCCGATGGCGCAGAAATACCGGGTTCGTATTGGGGTGCACCGGAAGCGGGCCTGGTCGGCGGATACCTGTATGCCCGGCGGGATACGCCCGCACATTCGGTGCTGCACGAGGCCAGCCACTATGTGTGCATGTCACCGGGGCGACGAGCCGATCTGCATACGGACGCCGGCGGCAGCTACGAAGAGGAGTGCTGCGTTTGCTACCTGCAGATAATCCTTTCCGAATCCGTTCCCGGTCTGGGCCGAGAGCGCATGTTCAAAGACATGGACACCTGGGGTTACAGCTTTCGACTCGGGTCTGCGCAAAAGTGGTTTGAGGGTGATGCCGGCGATTCCGCGGCAACCCTGCGCCAATGGGGTCTGACCGACTCGTCCGGCCGACCCACCTGGCGACTGCGCGGCGAATCTGCGATTACCGGATGTGATGCAAGCCGGGCCTGAACTTCGCGACGTCGCACAATACCTGCGCGATGGACGCTACGAAGACGCCGAGCGCAGGCTGCGGCAGATACTGAAGGACGGGCATGATGACCCGGTCGCTGCGGAAATGCTTGTGCAGGCGATTCGCCGGCAGGGCCGGAGCAGCGAGGCACTGGATCTTTGTCAGACAATGATCGAATCCTTTCCTTTACGCGCAAGCGCATGGCATGAAGCCGGGCGGACCTGTAACAACCTTGGCAAGCTTGAACGTGCGAGGCAGTTTTTAGAAAAGGCTGCAGATCTCGCCGCTTCCGACCAGCAGACAAGCGCTGCGGTCGCGTTTGACCTCGGCCATGTTGAACAGCGTATGGGCGATGCAGGGGCGGCGCGGCGAGCCTTCTCAAGAGCGGCGGGGCTGCGGCCGGGCTGGGCTCCTCCACTTTTTCGCCTGGGCCTGCTCGATATCGACGCGGGTGAGTTCATTTCAGCGGAGAAATCGCTGGAGCAGTCGCTGCAGCTGGATGAGAACAACAGCGAAGCATGGACGGCACTGGGCGTTGCCCGCCATCGCCAAGGCAATAACGCGGCGGCCAGCGAGGCCTATCGCAGCGCGCTCGCACTTAATCCGCGCAACACGGAGGCCATGGGCAACCTCGCTATCAGCCTTCACGATGACGGACAGCTTGGGGAAGCCATTGCCGGTTACAGGCAGGTTCTGACGCTTGCGCCAGGAGATCTGCGCGCCGCGTCGCATCTGGCCGATGCACTGCTCGAGGCAGGCGATTGTCAAGCTGCGCTCACGGTCACCGACGATCTTCTGCAACGCTTTCCTGGCCATTCCGGCGCACTCTCGAGTCGCGGCGTGGCCCTGCACAGGCTTGCCATGCACAAGGACTACGAGGCCCTTGTGGATATGCAGGCACTCATCTTTCCCTTCGATCTCAGCGTGCCCGAGGGTTTTGCAAGCCTTGGTGAATTCAATGCGGCGTTGGCCAGACATGTTCAGGGGCACGAAACGCTTCGCTATGAGCCATCGGGCCACGCGACGCGCGGCGGACACCATACCGGGGACCTGCTTCGTTTCGAAAAGGGCCCCGTTGCCGAGCTCGAAAGGGCTGTCAGGCAGGCCGTTGACGCCTATATGCGGCGGCCCGCAGATTTGTCCGGGCATCCGGTGCAAGTCTCGGCTCCATCGCAATACAAGCTGTCGATGTGGTCGGTGATCATGCACAGTGCGGGACATCAGCTGCCGCATGTTCATCCGAGCGCCTGGTTATCCGGCGTTTACTATGCGCAGCTTCCCGGGGTCGTGAGTGAACAGGGTTCGGACCAGGCGGGCTGGATTGAATTTGGGCAGCCTCCCGAAAAGCTCGCGGGTGGCAGCGCGTTTCCTGTCCGTCGTTTTGCGCCCCGAGAGGGACGCATGTTCCTTTTTCCTGCGTTTCTCTATCACCAGACCGTACCTTTTGTCAGTGATGAGCCGAGAATCAGCCTGGCCTTCGATGTCACACCCCTTGCCGGGCCAGGTGCTACCATTGCAGCGTAGTGGTCCTGCACAAATCCGGTAATCATCAAGGGTTGTATCGATGTCTGTAGAGAATCTCAAGAAAATGCTCGGCACAGTTCACGGCGAGCTTGAAAACACACAAGGACTGGCGGAGCAGGAGGAGCAGTCTTTGCGCGACCTGCTTGAAGACATTGAGAATCGTCTCGACGAGCTCGATGACAACCGCGAGAAGGAGACGGACGGCGATGATTTTGGCGAGCGCGTTACTGCGGCCATGGGTGAGTTCCAGGCATCGCATCCGACCCTTGAGTTCGCGCTTCGCCGCCTCGTTGATACCTTGCAGAAAATAGGCATTTGACAGGTTCGTTCAGGGGCCCCGCAATCGTTACTAACAAAGGCCTCTGAGGCGCTGCCTGTGCTGCGGGTGGTGGCGCGTATTCCGTACTGGCCGGGCGGCAGCTGAGCGGGTATTATGAGGCCATGACAGCCAGCCTGTGTGCTACGTGAAGACGGCTTCCGCCGCTCAGCTTTCTGCCCTTCTCAAACGTAAGCTTGCGCCCGCCTACCTGCTCTCTGGTGATGAACCTTTATTGCTGGGGGAGGCCGCGGATGCGGTTCGGGCTGCTGCGCGCAGGCACGGATTTGAATCGCGGGAAGTCCTCTTTGCTGATGCCCGTTTCGATTGGGATCGGCTGGCCGCGCAGAGTGCAAACCTTTCCCTGTTTGCCGAACGCCGAATCCTGGAGGTGAGGCTGCCAACCGGCAAGCCGGGCAAAGCTGGCGCGGAGTCGCTGGCGGCATTTGTTGCATCTCCACCTGAAGATACTTTGCTGGTCATCATCAGCGGTCGCGTGGACAAGCGCGGCAGCTGGGTAAAAGCCGTCGCTAAAGCGGGTGTCCACGTTGAAGTCTGGCCGATAGACCGGGCGCAGCTGCCCGCATGGATCATGAAACGGATGCAGGGGGCAGGTCTCAAGTGCGCGCGCAGCGCGGCCGAGCTGCTGGCCGATCGCGTCGAGGGTAATCTGCTGGCTGCCGATCAGGAGATCAGGAAGCTCCGTCTTTCTCATGGGCAGGGCAGCGTTGATGCTGAGACTTTAATGCGCAGCGTCGCTGACAGCTCGCGCTTCGACGTGTTTAAGCTTGGCGATACGGTACTGTTGGGCGATGCGGGTCGGGCGATCAGGATTATGAATGGTTTACGGGGTGAAGGCGTCGCAGTTCAGCTTGTGCTGTGGGCGCTCAACAGCGCCGTGCATGACGTAGCGCGCGTAAACACGCACGTTGAGTCCGGCATGCATGTGCCCGCAGCGCTCGCCAAAGCCGGCATCTGGACCAGCCGGCGTGAAGTTGTCAGGGCGGGAGCCAGCCGCCTCTCACTTGCGACCTGTTATCGATTGATCGAAGAACTCGCAGCCGCAGACCTGGCCGCCAAAGGCCACGGTCCGGGCGACGCCTGGGCAATGCTCGGCGATGTTGCCTGTGAAATCGCGGGGCGACCGCTCTTTGCCCACCGACCGGCGCTTCGCAGGGCAGTCTGAATAATGGGCCCGATAGGCATATTCGGAGGTACCTTTGATCCCATTCATTACGGCCATTTGCGCACCGCGTTCGAGCTATTGAACTCCCTGCGTTTTGCGGAGGTGCGCTTTATTCCCTGCGGAACCCCGCCGCACCGCGACAAGCCGGTGGCAGATGCCGCGACCAGGCTGGCGATGGTAAAGGCGGCGACAGAAAAACAGCCAGGATTCAATGTGGACGACCGTGAAATGCGCCGCGACGGTCCGTCTTATTCCATCGATACCGTGATGTCATTGCGTTCCGAGTACCCGCATCGCTCCCTTTGCCTGATTATTGGCATGGATGCATTCCTCGGTTTGCCGAGCTGGCGGCACTGGCGAGAGCTGATGCAGCTGGCGAACGTGGTCGTGGCCCATCGCCCGGGCTGGAAAACGCCGGCCACTGGTCCGCTTGCCGAGCTGATGGTGGATAGCGGCACCGGCAATCTGAATGACCTGCATGAGTACCGCGCCGGGAGAATATATATTCACGCCGTGACGCAGTTGGAAATCTCTTCAACAGCACTGCGCAGCATCGTGCAGGGCGGCAGCGATCCTCGTTTTCTTATGCCGGAATCGGTGCGTGACCTGATAAGGGAAACGGGTTGCTATAGAAAAGAATCGGCTGTCGGCGAAACCTCGGATCATGACAGCCTCGCACAGGAGAAATAAAAACCAGATGACAGCAAGCAATTTACACGATCGGGTCCTTCATGCGCTGGAAGAGATGAAAGCGCGGGACATTAAGGAGTTGGACGTGAGCGATTTAACCAGCGTTACTGAGCTTATGGTAATCGCAAGCGGCACGTCCAACAGGCATGTCAAATCCCTGGCGGACAAGGTCATAGAGTCGGCCAGGGAGGGCGGCGATAAGCCGCTGGGTGTCGAAGGTGCCGATGAAGGAGAGTGGGTGCTTGTTGATCTTGATGAGATAGTGGTGCACGTGATGCTGCCGCGCGTCCGCGATTTTTATAACCTCGAGAAACTCTGGGCCAGCACGCCGGGGCGTGACGACCGCGAAGCGCGTCGCGGATCCTGAGCGCAACCGATCGTGCGATTCAGGCTGGTCGCTGCCGGTACTCGTATGCCGGAGTGGGTCAATGCCGGGTTCAGGTATTATGCCCAGCGCATGCCCCGGGAATGCGCTGTGGAACTGGTCGAAATTCCCCTGGGAGCGCGCGGCAAGAGCCAGAATCCACGCCGCGCGATCGAGGAAGAAAGTAAAAAGATGCTGGCGGTGCCCCGGCCGGGCGACGTTGTCCTGGCGATGGAAGTAAGCGGCCGACAGATTGGCAGTGAAAAGCTGGCGTCCCGCATGCAGGGGTGGTTCGAAGGCGGCGGCGACGTGCTAATCATGATTGGGGGTCCGGACGGGCTCGGGGAAGCCTGCAGGGAGCGGGCGGCACTGCAATGGTCGCTTTCGGACCTGACTCTCCCGCATGGCCTCGTGCGCATCGTGGTTGCGGAACAGCTTTACCGCGCCTGGTCGATCCTTCGAAATCACCCTTATCACCGCGCATGAGGACGCGATCCGCACGGTGGCGCGGGCATGGTGACCGGTTTCCTTGCGCTGGAGAGCGGTTCCGGCCAAACTAATCTTTGTGAATCAAGACTTTATATATCTTGCGTCGGCATCGCCGAGGCGCAGGGAGTTGCTGGCTCAGCTCGGGCTTGAGTTCGAGGTCAGACCCGCCCATATCGCGGAGATTCGTGCTGAAGGCGAATCTGTTGCCGACTTTGTTGCACGCATGGCGCTCGACAAGGCCAAAGTCGTTAGCGCAAGAAGTGGTGGCGCTCAGCCGGTCATTGGTGCCGATACCGTCGTCGTTGTTGACGGCGAAATGCTCGGCAAGCCAGCTAACCGTGAGCAGGGTCTTGCCATGCTCGAAAAACTGTCAGGGAGAGTCCATGAGGTATTCACGGCCGTGGCGCTCGTGCACGCTGAACAAAGCAGCGTTGAAGTACACGTGAGCAAAGTCTGGTTCAAGTCGCTTGATGCCGGTGAACGAGCAGCCTATTGGGAAACAGGGGAGCCGGCAGACAAAGCCGGCGCTTACGCAATTCAGGGCGTCGGCGCGGTGCTTGTTGAGAAACTGGAAGGCAGTTTCTCTGGTGTGATGGGCCTGCCTTTGCACGTTACGGCAAGGATGCTGGCAGAGAAGGGTCTTAAGGTGCCGGTTATTTCGGGAACGAGCTCAGCACATGCGTGAAGAACTGCTGGTAAATGTTACGCCATCGGAGGTGCGGGTTGCGGTCGTAGAGAACGGCGTGCTCCAGGAGGTGTTCATTGAAAGAAGCGACCGCCAGGGTATCGTGGGCAATCTCTATAAAGGAAGTGTTTCACGCGTGCTCCCCGGCATGCAGGCCGCGTTCATAGAAATCGGACTCGACCGGACCGCGTTTCTGCATGTATCTGACATTGCGCGGCCACTGGTTGAGGGTGAGAACGGAATTGATGCGCCGAGCCCGGGCGATATCCGCGAGCTTGTATCCGAAAACGGGGAAATTCTCGTTCAGGCGCTGAAAGATCCGCTCGGCAGCAAAGGCGCGCGCTTGACTACCTTTGTCACAATACCCTCACGCTACCTGGTCTATATGCCGAAGGGTCAGGGCATCGGCGTTTCTGCGCGAATCGACAACGAAGATGAGCGTGCGCGACTGCGCGGCCTGGTAAATGACCTTGCAGAGGGCAACGGCAGCGGGGGCTTCATAGTCCGGACCGCGGCCGAAGGCGCTACCCGTGACGCCCTGCGCGCCGACATGATTTTTCTGCAGAAACTCTGGGAGCTGGTTCGCAAGCAAATCGCACATACGGAACCGGGCGGACTCGTGCACGAAGACCTCGTTTTGCCACTCAGGGTACTGCGCGACCTGTTGGGAGACGAGGTAGAACGCGTCCGGGTTGACGACGCCGCTGTGGCAGGTCGGATGCAGCGCTTCACGCAGATTTTCATGCCGGAGCTTTCGTCACGCATTGAAGAATACACGGGCAATCGTCCAATATTTGATCTGTACGGCGTCGAAGACGAAATTGCCCGTGCCCTTGATCGCAAAGTCCAGCTCAAGTCGGGCGGCTATCTCATCATCGACCAGACCGAGGCGATGACCACCATAGATGTCAACACCGGCGGTTTCGTCGGCCATCGAAATCTCGAAGATACAATATTCAAAACCAACCTTGAGGCGGCGCAGGCGATCGCACGGCAGCTGCGCCTGCGCAATCTTGGCGGGATCATCATCCTCGACTTTATTGACATGGAGGACGAGGAGCATCGTCAGCAGGTGCTGCAGGCGCTCGAGCGCTACCTCGCCAAGGACAATGCCCGAACGGCCATTTGCGAGGTTTCGACGCTGGGACTTGTGGAAATGACGCGCAAGCGCACGCGGGAAAGCCTGGAACATGTTCTGTGTATGCCTTGTCCAAGCTGTGAGGGTCGCGGATCCGTAAAGACGCCGGTCACGGTTTGTTACGAGGTTTTCAGGGATATCATCCGCCAGACTCGTCAATTCGATTTTCAGGAACTCATGGTCCTCGCACACCCGGAAGTCATTGAATTGCTTCTGGATGAGGAGTCTTCGGCGCTGGCCGAACTTGAGGCTGCAACCGGCAAACCGATACGTCTGCAGGCCGAAGCCCTTTATTCGCAGGATCATTACGACGTTGTATTAATGTGAACGACGCACCGACTAACTCCCGGAAGACAGGTCCTGCCCTGCGCAGGCTATGGCGCTGGATTGCCGGTAGCTTCGCGGGACTGGTCATTATTCTGGCCGTGGCGCTGGGGCTGTTTCGTCTCATGCTGCCCCAGATTCCGGCCTATCACGCGCAAATAGAAGACTGGGCCAGCAAGGCAGTTGGGCTGCCGGTAAAACTGGGGCGGCTTGACGCCCGCTGGTCGTTCGGCGGACCGGAACTGACCTTCAAGAATGCGCGCCTTTTTGCCCGCGACACCAATGACTTGTTGATTGAAGCTGCAGAAGGCAGCGTCGGAATAAATCTCGGCGAGCTTTTTCGCGAAGGTAGGATTCAGCCCGGCAAGGTGGCGCTGGTTGGCACGCGGCTGTCGCTGGAACGCAATGCGGAAGGGATCCTGCACCTGACCGGCCAGACGCCTCCAAGCGGTGGCGCACGGCGAGCCATGGCTCCCGTATTCCAGGTGCTGCCGCGCGGCGCCTTTGAGTTCCGTGATGCGGCGGTTCTTTATGTCGATCGCGCAGCGGGGCATGGGCCATGGCGATTCAGCGACGTGAATCTCAGCATTGATTACGGGCGCAGTGCGCTTCAGATCGAGGGCTCTGCGCGTTTGCCGGCGAGTCTCGGCGAGTATGCGGAGTTCAAGCTGGGCACGACAGATGCACTAACCAACCCGCTCTCAATTCGCTGGCAAGGGTCGGTGCGCCTGCAACAGATTGACCTGGCCGGCGTCGGCGAAGTGTTGCCGCAAAAATTCCCGGAGATTCTTGACGGCAGCGCGGACATCATCGCCAACTTCGGGATGATCGGCCGGGATCTGCAGCACGTAAGCGCGAACGTTTTGCTCAGGGAGTTCGTATTTGGCAGGTCGGATGAGCTGCCGCATGGCTTCACGCAAATTGGCGGCCTGATCGAATGGAGCAGAGAAGCAAGTGGCTGGAAAGCGGCGGCCAGTAATTTTCTCATTGAACGGAACGGCTATCTCTGGCCCGAGACGCGCATAACGGCTGAACGGACCCTGAGCAGCAATGAGGCCGTGGAGATTGTTTATCTTGACGCTGGCTTCCTTCGACTTGAGGATCTGCGGCCCTTAATGCACTGGTTGCCGCCCGGCGAAGTGGTCGACAAGCTGAGCGCCCTGAGCCCTGCCGGCGAGCTTCGCGGACTGGTTGTGAGCCACAGCCTTCGGGACGGGGCGCTCGCAAGTTTCTCCGTCCGCAGCGACTTCAAAGATTTTTCGCTGCAGGCGGATGGAGCGCTGCCCGGAGCAACTGGTCTCGCGGGCAAGCTACGCATGGATGACGCGGGCGGCGTGCTGGAGCTCGATGCCGGCAGTTCGCAGCTGCTTGTTCCTGCTTTTTTCGATAAGCCGCTTCCGCTCAACGCGCTGAAGACGAGTCTCAGCTGGCAGAAAAGCACCGATGGCTGGCAGGTCGAAAGTGACAACGTCGAACTCGATACGCAGGCCTTTGTCCTGGGGGGCAGCTTCTCACTTGCACTGCCGGCGGCTGATGCATCGCCGGTGCTAAACCTCGAAGCACAGGTAAAAGATCTCGAGCTGCTCGCGGCGCGCGATTTTTTACCCGAGAAAAAAATGCCGGCGGCCGCTTACAGGTGGCTTTATGGCGCGCTGGTATCGGGCGAGGCGCCTGAGACTACGATCAGTTTCAACGGCCCGCTGCGTGCGTACCCGTTTCCCAACGGTGAGGGCCTGTTTCGTGCGCGGACAATCATCGAGGATATGCGCTTCGCGTTTGCCCGCGACTGGCCGGCGATCGAGGGTGCCCGTCTGGAAGTCGTGCTCGAGAACGCGGCTTACAAGGGCCGCATAATTTCCGGCACGATTTCCGGCAATGACGTGGCCGGGTCAACGGCGAACATCGCTAACCTGGCTGACCCGATACTCATCATGAATGGCCAGGCTCGCGGGACGCTTACCGACCTCCTCAGGTTCATGAGGTCGAGCCCTGTTGCCCGGGTAATGGGGCCGAGGCTGCTCGACGTGCGTGGTTCGGGCGGTGCGCAGACGGACGTTGTGCTGAACCTGCCACTACTGAATCTCGCCGATTTCAGGCTCAATGGAAATACGTCGATTCAGGCGGAATGGCTTGGGCTCGCCGGCCTCGAGCAACGCCTTACGCGACTGAATGGCGAACTGAATTTCACCGAGAAGACCGTGAGGGCAAATGATATTGACGCCATGCTGTTCGGTCGGCCCGTGAAGCTCGATATCCGGCCCGGCAGCGATGCGAGCGGCGCAATTACATCGACACTCGTCGAACTCAGAGGCCGCCACTCCAGCACAAACCTTGTGGGAAATCTGCCTTTCCCTGTCCAGGTGGTGATGGACGGTGAGACCGACTGGCAGGCGGTTGCCCGCCTGCCGTCAGGTGGATCTTCCGGGGAGCGCTTTTCTGTGGAAGTCAGCTCTGCGCTCACGGGCATGGCGATAAGCCTGCCGGACCCGGTTTTCAAACCTGCAGAGGAAAGCAGGCGCTTTACGGCAGACATCGCGTTTCCTCAAGACGGCGAGATCAGCATGCGGACAAGGCTGGGCAACGCATTTACGGGCTTTAGCCGGTTCAGCAAAGACCGCGGAACGTGGCGGCACGAGCGCAGCGCTGTGGGTCTCGGCGAATCAATCGAAAATTTGCCGGCAACCGAGGGGCTGGTTGTAAGCGGGGCCGTCGATGCATTGGCGATTGATGACTGGATCGAGGTTGACTGGCAAAC
>JABDLF010000030.1 GCA_013003115.1 Gammaproteobacteria bacterium | reverse complement strand
ACGTAAGGGACAATGACTCTGATCCCGACAATCCGGACGGTGATCTTTCTGGTCACACCGTTGAAGTGAACGGAACCCTGATTGCGCCGCAGCACGGCACGGTTATGGTCGATGGCAACGGTGATGTGGTCTACGACCACGACGATGGCAACACGGCGACTTCGGACACCTACGAATACAAGCTGGTAGATCCGGATGGCGTGCAGTTCGATGCGGCCATGGTCACGATCACTATTGATCACGGCAACAACGCAGTGCCCGAAGCGAATGACGACACGGGCACCGTGGAAGCTGGCGAGTCGGTCACTGTCAACGTGCTGAATAACGACAGCGATGCGAACCACAGCAACGAGGAGCTGACGGTCACCATCGAAACTTCGCCGGCCAGCGGTTTCGCCGCAGTGAATGGCGATGGCAGCGTCACCTACACACATAACGGTGACATGGCGACGTCTGACTCCTTCCAGTATCGCGTCACCGACCCGCTGGGTGCCTCCGATACCGCGACGGTGCATATCACCATCACTCAGGATGAAGGCGGTGCGTGCCGCAACGACCTGTGCGCCGGTGATGGCGATGGCGGCAGCTACGATCCGGATATGCTGACCATGACCTTCGTGGGCGGCACGTGTGCGGATTCGGCCAACAGCCAGGAAGACAAGGATGACTGCACCGACTTCAATCCGGCCGGCGCTTCTGGCATGGTCAAGATAAAGGTCACCAACAAGGAAGATGCCGACTACGGTAATGCGAAGGTGTTCTTCGAAGGCGCCGTCGCCGAGGGCGAGGACTTCACGTTCTCAGCCTCTGACATCGACGAGAATGATTTTGGCTCGAAGATCTTCGTCCACGTGTACGACCAGGACGGCAACGTGTTGCTGCAGACGGTGGAAATCCACACCTCGTGCTCTGCACCGCTGTTCGAGGGTGACCAGTTCGGCTCGGTTCGCATGGGTGCGGCAGACGTCGATCCGGAAGCCCAGATGTGCTCGGCCGGTGAAGGTCGGGTACACGGCTCGGGTCACTGGTCACGCGGCACCGGCGAGAAGCACGACAAGATCGACTTCAGCTTCGACGCCAAGGTCTACAAGGGCGGCTACAAGGGCAAGCTCAAAGTCCACGACAAGGACATCGACCTCAAGATCGACGCCAAGACCATTACGTCACTGTCCACGGGCACAGGCCAGATGTGTGACAACTACGAAATGGATGGCGTAGCTACCTTTGCCTTCACGGCGGTTGGCAAGTGGGAGTTCGGCGATGAGGTTATTGAAGATGCCGAGTTCTTTGCCTGCGGCGAAGACAACGGCAAGAACAACGAAGCGCCTTACGATAATCTGTACGTGGAATGTGTACAGAGCTGCGGGTACAACACGGCAGTTCGCATAATGGACGCGAGCAACGACATCGACGGTGGCAACATCCATCTGCATGACGCAATCATCGACAGCACCGAAAGTGGTCAGGCGGCAGCCGGGCCTGAGACGATGCAGTCATCGTCAGGTGGTGCCTCAAGCGAGCCTTCATCATCCGACAGGACGACAACGCAAAGCGATGGCACGCGGACAGCGAGCACATCGCAAACGGAAAGCTCTGCTCAGAGTGAACCGGCTGGTTCTACGGACACGGTGACTCTGGAGCCGCTGCTGCTGTCGACGGCACCCGCGGGCACACCGATGGTGGTTACTGCCATCGTCGAGACGCACGGTGGTGTTATCGACGGCACTCCGGTAACGCTGCGCTGGACCACGGCCGACGGCCTTGAGGGTGAGACGACGTCTCTCGCCAATGCGTACGGCATCGCGGTCTTCGCGGTAACCGTACCGGCCGGCGACGTGGACTACACGGCGTGGGTCGACGGCACTGACTCTAACGGTGTCAGGCTGACCGGCTTCTGAGCCTGAGCCACAAGCCAGCAGATTCGTCTTTAAAATCGGCTGTCAAACCAAACGAAGCGGGCCTCCTTACGGGGGCCCGTTTTTTTGTGGCCTGTGCGCAGCGCCGGGGAAATAAACAGCATCACAGATACGTCTATACTCATCTTGCCGATCAGCGAAATTAAGCATGGATCGACAATACAACTAATCAAGAAACTGAGGGGTTTCCTATGAAAAGATTTATCTGGTTGCTGCTGCTGTGTCTGCCAGTCGGCGCATTTGCCGATCATCTGGATGTGATCGAAGTAAAACTTAATGAAGGATGCAGCTTTTCCGAATATCTTTCGATCAAGGATGATTTCAATTCGAAATGGGGTGCGAAGAATGGTTACCGCGCTGAGGTGCTGATGCCCGTCCAGAGCCACAACCTGGTATCTCTGTACTGGATTGGCAGATCAGCGAGCACTGCAGCATTCGGTAAGGCCTGGGACCAATGGCGCACCGAGCTTTCCGATCCCAACTCTGTTGCTGCCAAGCTGTGGGCACGGTTCGAGGCTTGCAGTATGAACGTGGGTCGGCGTAGCTACGACGTGTATTAGCGCCTTGAGGTCCTTGCGGGCCATGGCAAGCATGACATTACGGGCCTCCAGGCGGAGGCCCGTTTTTTTCGGCGTGTGTTGCGAGTCATATTTTTGGAATCCCGCATCTCGTGCGGGAATGACAGCAAGACGGCTTGTGGCAGAATGACTGGTCTCAGGAAATGGTCAGCGATATCGGGCTTTCGTTTGAAAGGGGGAAAAGGGCATGGACGAGCAGGAAAAGAAGACGTTGAATATCGGTGTTTGTATAGCTTTAGGCACGGGACTGGGTGTCGCTATGGGGGCCGCCTTCGGCGCTGCTTTTGGCGACGTTGCCAAAGGTGTGGCCTTTGGTCCCGCCATCGGCGCAGGAATAGGCGTTGCTTTCTGGGCTGCGACCAGCGCCCAGAAAAAGTAGGGATAGAACTTTCGCTGAGTTCTCAGGCTGTGCTGTCGGCCTCGGCAAAGGATGCGGACAGCTCATTAAGAAGCGCAACATAGATGCCGTGACAAAATTCTACTGCATCCTTTGAATCGGACTCCCATGTTGATGTCCATTCAACATGCGTGCCGTCGCCTTCTGGCATGACCTTTATCACACCGAAGTAGTTCGATACGTCGTTGGCCGACACCGGCGAGGGACCGTCGTCGATGGAATATTTCAAAGTGTGCTTATCGTGGTCGATGGAAACCAGCGTCTCGTGGAAGGCCTGGTTAAGTACTCGTTTCGCACCGATTCTTGAGCCCTCAATATCACCAACCTTCTCGCAGTCGTTGATGACGTTGGGTGCCCAGGAGAGGTCATGGAAATTGCTGAGCTTTGCCCAGACCTCTGCGACAGGTGCATTGATGTCAATGGACTGATGTGTCGATGGCATGGAGGTTCCCCCTTCAAGCGACTCGCGCGGGATACGCAGAAAAAAGTATAGACGAGTCTAGGAAGGGCGGCGGCGCACGGCGACGACTGCAAGAATCAGCGCCACGGCCAGCAACCCGAAGGCGAGCTCCGCCGGCAGTCCGACGCTTAGCGCTTGCTCTGACTGCGCTGCGACCTCCGGTTGTTCAGCTGCACTGATGGCGCGATAAAGGCAATAGGCAAAAATCGTCAGCACACCGCCGTGCAGCATAACTGTTGCCAGGCCGCCCGTGAGCCCGCGATCTGTCAGTGTCCACGGTGTCGACATCAATGGATCAGCGCGATCTTCTTTGGACCAGCCTTCGGCGTCCGCCATGGCGCGATAGTGACGCCCCGCAATCAATCCGTAGCCGACGGTGAGCAGGCCGAGGACAGCGAGGATCCATGGGTACAGAGAGACCATGCTTTTCACCGTGACGAGATCTGCCGCCCATCCCGGCAAGGCGGCCTGCATGGCCTGCGCAATTTTTTCTTCCTGTTCTTTGATGTCGTTGCTGACTTGATCCTGATCGCCCGCTATTTCCTTTTGCTTCGTCTCCAATTTGTCGCTGATGTCGGCGATCTCGCCGCTAGTCTCTTCGTTGAGCGTGCCGACGGCGCCTTCGGCCCTGCGCGTTTCCGCCGTAACGTTGCTACCGACCGCGGCGGCCGTCGCCTGCTTGGATGCGATGGTTCCGTACCACACCGTATTGAGCTTGCTTTGCTCCCAGCTGTTGATCGCTTCTTCAATGTCCGCAACGGAATCTTCAAGCTCCGCTTCCAAACTGGCAGCTTTAACAGCTGCGCCAAGCGGCTCGACGCTTATGCGTCGCATCTTTTCGGCGATGCTGCGGATGGTCTGGTTAGCCCTGCTCTGGACATCCCTCGGGCAGCCGCCCGCGCATGTTCTGATCAGTGCCTGGATGTCCGTCTGCCAGGGCGCCCTGGCAATGTTTGACCGAACATCCTCAAGCACCTCACCTACTGCCTGCAGATTGCTCTTGCGCATTGCGAGTGACGCCTGCTCGGCTTTCAGCGACGCAAGCTGTGTCTGCAACTCAGGCAGATTGTTCTTCTGGTTTTCGACCCGGTAATGGGGTTCGATGACGTTCAGCAATATCAGCACCGCAAAGATTACGCCGGCGACAGCGTATCGTCGCGCGTTTGCGGCTGCAGATTCCCACAGCTGCGCGTGGCGTTGTAGTCGAACTGAAGGGTCCATTGCTTTCCGACCCCTTACCGTGCGGGTGCTTCGGAATCTTGATTGTTCGCACTGAAAAACGCGACGGCATCGCTAATAAGTTCCATCGCGCTCTGATTGCACGGTGGCAGTTCGGCGTCGCTCACGCCCAGCGGTTCGATGCGATCGCCCCAGCGCACGACGGAC
Organism: Gammaproteobacteria bacterium; assembly: GCA_013003115.1. Lineage (GTDB taxonomy): Bacteria > Pseudomonadota > Gammaproteobacteria > Steroidobacterales > JABDLF01 > JABDLF01. The sequence goes on along the minus strand of JABDLF010000030.1, from coordinate 4,681 downwards.
GCGCCCCAGGTGAGACCCGCACCAAAGGCCGCCATGAGGAGGTTTGCGCCCGGCTTGATGAGCCCTTGTTCCAGCGCCTCGGTTAGTCCCACCGGGATCGTTGCAGCCGAGGTGTTGCCGTAGTCGGCGATGTTTTTGAATACTTTCCCGTGATCCATGCCCAGGCGATCCGCCAGCGCGTCGATAATCCTTTCGTTAGCCTGATGCGGGATGACCAGGTCGATATCTTTGACTCCCAGCCCGGCTTGCCCGAGCACCGTTTCGCAGGCACTGGCCATGCCTTTGACGGCGTGGCCAAAAATCACGCGGCCGTCGAATCTCAGGTCAAAAACCATCGGGTCGGGACCGAAGCGATCCATGGCCGTGCCGAAGTCGGCGATCATCAGGGCCTCGCCGGGCCCGGGCTCGCAGCCAATGTGCGAACACAGAACACCCGCATCGGTGTCGCTGGCTTCAAACACTGCGGCACCGGCGCCATCGCCAAACAGCACCGCGTGCTCGCGCTGCGTCCAGTCGAGATACCACGTCAGCCGCTCCGCGCCAACAACGAGCACTACATCGTCAGGGTTGTTGCTAAGGTGATCGCTGGCGATCTTTTGCCCGTACACGAAGCCGGTGCAACCCGAGTTGATATCGAACGCGGACGCCGAGTCATTGCCGAGGGCAAGCTGTAATCGCGACGCCGTGTTAGGCACGAGCAGGTCCGGCGTGGCGCTCGCGAAGATGATCATGTTGATTTCTTCGGCACTGCGCCCGGCGCAGGCCAGTGCGCGTTCGGCGGCGACCCGGCCAAGCTCGCCCGAACCCACGTGGGAGATCCGGCGCTCGCGAATGCCAGTGCGGGTCATAATCCACTCGTCACTGGTGTCCGTGAGCCTGGCCAGATCGTCGTTGGTGAGCGCGGCCGGTGGCAGGCACTTGCCCCAGCCCGTTATTTTTGCTCTGCGCATTTCTTAATAGTAGCGCAGCGCTTTCATGCCGTGCGAGACAAGATGCAGGCTCCCGGTATACGGCTTTGGCCTTTACGCTGCGGCGTTCAGAGGCATAGCCTGAGGGGCCATTGCTATCCGGAATGAGGCAAATACTTGACTAAGTCCAGAATTGGTGCAAAATCCCGTTCATGTCCGAAGATGTCGAACAAACCCTGCGGCAGCACGGGTTTCAGGTAACCGCCCAAAGAATTGCGATCTTGCGCGCATTGTCGTCGCATCCCCATGCGACGGCTGACGAACTCGCTGCCGATGTCCGGGCCAGCATAGGCTCCATATCCCGTCAGGCCGTTTACGACACGCTGGGCCTCATGGTCGACAAGGGTCTCATCCGCCGCATCCAGCCTTCGGGCTTTACGGCGCGCTACGAAGACCGCGTGAATGACAATCACCACCACCTGATCTGCAGGAGCTGTGACAGCCTTGTGGATATCGACTGCGCGACAGGGGACACGCCCTGCCTGTCGGCGGGTGACGATCATGGTTTTGTGATCGATGAAGCCGAGGTTATTTACTGGGGATATTGCCCGGCATGCCGAGGCAAGGCGGCGCCCGCGAAGCCAGGGTCGTCGCCGAAATCTTCCACGACTTAAATTAGTAAACCGTTTTAGAAAAACCGATATCAGTGCGAGGAAAAAAGTATGACTGATCAAAAAGCAGACAACATCAGCAAATGTCCGGTGATGGGCGCGTCGGCGAGAAACACGGCTGCGGGCACGTGGACCAATTCCGACTGGTGGCCGAATCAGCTGAACCTGCAGATGCTGCATCAACAATCCCAGTTACCCAATCCGCTGGACGAGACCTTTAACTATGCCGAGGAATTCAAGAAGCTTGACATCGAGGCATTGAAAAAAGACCTGTATGCATTAATGACGGACTCGCAGGACTGGTGGCCAGCGGACTGGGGCCACTACGGCGGGTTTTTCATTCGTATGTCCTGGCACGCAGCGGGCACCTACCGTATCTCTGACGGCCGCGGTGGTGGCGGAACCGGCATGCAGCGCTTCGCGCCGCTTAACAGCTGGCCCGATAACGTAAACCTCGACAAGGCCCGCAGACTGTTGTGGCCTATCAAGCAGAAGTATGGCCAGAAAATTTCCTGGGCCGACCTGTTAATTCTGGCCGGAAACTGTGCCATCGAATCCATGGGCGGCAAGACCTTTGGTTTCGGCGGCGGGCGCGAAGACCTGTGGGAGCCCGAAGGCGACGTGAACTGGGGGCCCGAGAGCGAGTGGCTGGCCGACGAACGCTACAGCGGTGAAAGAGAACTCGCCAATCCGCTCGGTGCCGTGCAGATGGGATTGATCTACGTGAACCCGGAAGGCCCCAACGGCAATCCTGATCCCCTGGCTTCCGCGCACGACATCCGCGACACGTTCGGCCGCATGGCGATGAACGACGAAGAAACCGTTGCGCTGGTGGCCGGCGGACACACCTTTGGCAAGTGCCACGGTGCGGATAACCCCGACCAGTACGTCGGTCCTGAACCAGAGGGCGCGCCCATCGAGGAGCAGGGCTTTGGTTGGAAAAACAGCCGCGGCAGCGGTGTCGGCGGTGACACCATCAGCAGCGGCCTGGAAGGCGCCTGGACCAACAACCCGACCAAATGGGACAACGGCTATTTCGATAACCTGCTCGGATATGACTGGGAGCTCACCAAGAGCCCTGCCGGTGCGCAGCAGTGGAAGCCGAAGGATGAAGCGGCGCGCATCGTGCCTGATGCGCACGATCCGTCGAAGAAAAACTTCCCAATGATGAGCACGGCAGATATGGCCCTCAAGATGGACCCTGCCTACGCCAAGATCTCGAAGCGTTTCCATGAGAACCCTGACGAGTTTGCAGATGCATTTGCTCGCGCCTGGTACAAGCTGACCCATCGCGATATGGGACCGGTTGCACGCTACCTCGGACCGCTGGTTCCTGAAGAGGAGCTGATCTGGCAGGACCCGATCCCGGCCGTCGATCACAAGCTGATCGACGACAAGGACATTGCGGCGCTTAAGGTCAAAGTCCTCGACTCAGGCCTTTCGGTATCGCAGCTGGTCACGACCGCGTGGGCGTCGGCATCGACGTTCCGCGGCAGCGACAAGCGCGGTGGCGCCAACGGCGCGCGCATCCGCCTCGCGCCGCAGAAGGACTGGGAAGTGAACCAGCCGGCCGAACTGGCGAGCGTGCTCGAAACCTACGAAGGCATACAGAAAGACTTCAACGGCGCACAAAGCGGCGGCAAAAAAGTCTCTCTGGCTGACCTGATCGTGCTGGGTGGTTGCGCAGGCGTAGAAAAGGCAGCGGAGGACGCAGGCCACAAGGTGACCGTGCCCTTCTCGCCAGGCCGCATGGATGCCTCGCAGGCTCAGACAGATGCGGATTCGTTTGAGCCCCTCGAGCCGAAGGCCGACGGTTTCCGCAACTACTTAGGCGCCGGTCAGGACAGGCCGTCGGAAGAGCTGCTGCTGGACAAGGCGAGCCTTCTGCAGCTGACCGCACCGGAGATGACCGTACTCGTCGGCGGCATGCGCGCGCTCAACGCGAATGTCGGACAGATCGAGTTTGGTGTCTTCACAAAGCGCCCTGGCAAGCTGACCAACGACTTCTTCGTGAACCTGCTTGATATGGGTACGACCTGGGAGAAGATCTCCGGGTCCGAAGAGCTGTTCGAGGGTCGTGATCGCAAGTCCGGCGACCTCAAGTGGACCGGCACCCGTGTCGATCTCGTGTTCGGTTCAAACTCTCAGCTACGGGCGCTTGCGGAAGTCTATGCAAGCTCCGATGCCAAAGAGAAGTTCGTGAAGGACTTCGTGAAGGCCTGGGACAAAGTTATGAACCTGGACCGATTCGATCTGGCCTGATTCAGGTCCGTCCGGTTACGAATAACCGGTAAAGAAATAAGGGCGCCCCGATCGGGGCGCCTTTTTTTTGTGCCGGAAAGGCAAACCAAACAGCCGGTTCTGATTTGGGCTAAAGTAATTCAATGCCCATGATTAAATGGAATCTTTGCACGAGCTTCGCAGCCGCCGGCACGGCTATTGCCTATGCGTTTCTGTTCTTATTGTTCGGTTTTCATTGGCAGTATGTTCCAGCTGCCATTGTCGGAATAGTTGCAGCGTATGGGGCAGGCACCGCCTTAGGTGAGCTGGCGACGAGGGTGCAGCTGGGGCGTTATCGAGTCGCCGGCGTTATCGCTGGCGTCGGGATTGCGTGGTGCACGCTTTTTGCCGGTACGCTGGCAATTGCCCTGACCACATTTGCGGTGGCCACGATCGACGGGCTTGTCGCGGCGCCTTCGGGTCAGCCGTTCACAAATGTGCTCGCAGAAATTGCGCCTCGTCTCGCAAAAGACCTGCTCAAGACGCCGCTGGTGGCCGGTGTCTTGTTCGGCCTGGTGCCGGCAGCGCTACTTGGCATTGTCTATGGCTTCGTTCTGACCCGGCGTTTCGACGGATCGGCGACGGTGATCGCAGCGAACCGGGCGTGGGTGCGAGGAGCGGCGGCCGTTACCTTGCTTTTACCCCTTGCTTTATTTGTAGCGCTGATTGGTGTGCCCGGTGGCGGGTCAGGATATGCGGACACATATTCGAACGTTCCCATAGCTGTTCGCGGGTGCAACTCGTATGAAACCGCCGCCGGGGCTGAAGCAGTTTGCTATGGAGCACCCTGCGTGGACGGCGTTTGCGACTGGGACAAAGAGC
>JABDLF010000100.1 GCA_013003115.1 Gammaproteobacteria bacterium | reverse complement strand
CTCCGACAAAACCTCGTCCCGGTCGTTTCGCTGGCCGTGCCTGGCCTGTTGATGTCCACGGTGATTACCGGCGTCGTTGTATGGCTGGCCACCGGGATTGAACTGCCCTATGCCTTGCTGCTGGGATCAATTCTAAGCGCAACGGATCCTGTTGCGGTGGTTGCCTTGTTCAAGCGACTTGGCGCGCCAGCGCGCCTGACGGTGCTGGTCGAGGGCGAGAGTCTGCTCAATGACGCGACTGCCATCGTTCTCTCGCGCATTCTGCTGGGCGTCATCGCGGCAGGCGCGATTTCCGGCGCCACCGTTGTGGATGGCATCATTGATTTTATTGTCGTGTTCGCAGGCGGCTACATTGTCGGCTGGGTCATGGCCATGGCGGTGGCCTGGCTGCTTGGGCGAATACACTCCGATGCCAATGTTGAGATAACCCTCACAACGATTCTTGCCTACCTGTCCTTTATCGTCGCTGAGGAAGCATTTCATTTGAGCGGCGTCATGGCAGTAGTTGCCGCAGGCTTGACGGTTGGCGGGTTGGGGCAGGCAAAAATATCGCCGGAAGTGAAGAAGTACTTCGAGCATTTCTGGGAATACATGGGGTTTGTGGCCACCGCGATCATATTCCTGTTGGTTGGCCTGCGGACCAACATCGGCGGCCTGATCGATGTTGCGGATATCCTGGTATGGGTGATCATAGGCATGCTGGTGTCCCGCGCGCTGTCGGTGTTTGGTCTTATGCCGGTGGTCAACAATTTGCTCGGTGCGGAGCTCGTGGCGCCCAAGTATCGGATGGTCATGTACTGGGGCGGTCTGCGCGGGGCGATCGCGCTCGCCATCGTCTTGAGTCTGCCAGACTTCGAACTGAAAACGGTATTTATCGATATTGTAATCGGCGCCGTGTTGTTTACGCTGATCGTCCAGGGACTGAGCATTCAAACGCTGGTTCGCAAACTGGGTCTCGACAAGCCACCGCTTAGTGACAGGTTTGCTCGGCTGGAGGGCGAGCTCAGTGCACGCCGCAAGGCATTGGCGCGCATCCCTGAACTTCTCCAGGGCGGCCTGTTCCGCAACGCGACGGCGAAAGCCGTCAATGAGTCAATCAGCAAAGAGACGGCCGAGCTGGAGGGCGCCCTGCACGCGCTACGCACCGCGGAGATTGATGAGAATCAGGAAAAGCACCTGCTTGCGCTGCGCGGACTGGCCGAGGAGAAGGCCGTATACCTTGACCTTTTCGCAAAGGGTCACCTTACCGAGAAGGCGTTCCGACACCTGACGCAGTTGCTGGTGCTGCAAGCCGACGCCATGCGATTCAAAGGCAGCTATGCCGGCGTTCACCGCAAAGGAACCTTAGGCACCAGGGCTGCCGACCGAGCGTTGGCGATATTAGCGAAAATACCGGGTCTGGCCAGCGTCGTGGAGAGTGCGCGCCTCGGCCGTCTGGCCCTCGACTACGAGGTGGCATGGGGTCATTTCCAGTCAAGCGCACATGTTCTCGAGAATCTGCAAGACCTCGCCTCGAAGGACGAACTCGGTGCCGGCGTCGAGGAACTTTCGTCACGTTATTCAAACTGGCATGAGGTTGCCCGGCAGCAACTGGATGACGCCGCCGCGCAATACCCGGAGTTCGTGAACGCTGTTCAGGAAAGACTCGCAAAGCGTATGATTCTGCTGGCGCAGGACGAGGCTTATGTTGAGCAGGTTCGGCGCGGCCTGATTCCCCGCGGCATGGGCGAAGCACTCGCGGCATCCGTACGCGAACAGGCACGCCGGCTCAGCGGCGGAGAGGTTGCAAGGCTGCGCATCGAGCCCCGCGAGTTGATACGCAAAGTCCCTTTTCTTGCGAGCATCGGGTCCGCAGAGGTCGAGGAAATTGTCAACCGCCTGCAGCCGTTCACAGCGACAAGCCGGCAGCGCATCTTCGCTGCAGGCGATCAGGGCGATGCGCTTTATCTCATTGCGCGTGGCGTTGTTCGCATTTCAGTCGGAGACAAAAAGGAAGGAACCGAGCGAGACGTTGCAACTTTAATGGCCGGTGACTTCTTCGGCGAAATGGCTCTGCTCGACGAGGCACCTCGCGCGGCCAACGTTACGGCGATGACACCCTGTACAATGTACAAACTGAAGCGATCTGATGTGCTTAAACTAATGGTGAAGTTCCCGGGTATACGTGCGACCCTTGAGGAAGAGGGCGCCAGGAGAAGGACGGAGCTGGATGCAATTTAGTCTATCGCGGCTCATACCCGGTTCGAGACAGCTTATACGCTTTGGCATCAGCGCCGGCGTGCTTGTACTTTTCTTTATTCATGTCAGCGGCATGTACAGGATGGGGCTCATTACGCAGGTAGAGAGCTTCTTCTACGACATGCGCGTGCGCCTGACCATGCCGGGCACGATTGATGAGCGCATTGTCATTGTTGATCTTGATGACGCGAGCCTGCAGGAAATTCATCACTGGCCGTGGCCGCGAAACATACTGGCCGACCTCATAAACCGCCTGTTTGATGACTACTGGGTGGAGAGCGTGGGTTTTGACGTGCTGTTCTCGGAGCCTGATGACTCATCGGCGCTCGCACTGCTGCGGAGTCTCTGTGAATCGCGCGCAGGCGACACGGAGTTCGTTGAGCGGGAGTGTGAGCCAAGAATGAATGAGCTGAATACTGACCAGCTCTTCGGCGAGTCGATGATCGCGAGGGACGCCGTGCTTGGCATGGTTTTCGATAACAGCCTGAGTGATGGCATGCCGAAGCACATCGGCGAGCTGCCGACGCCGATCCTGAAGCAGGAGCAGATCGCCGACCTCGAGGTACCGTTCATTACGGCCAGGGGGTACGTGGCGCCGCTGCCGGTCTTGCAGTCGCAGGCGGCAACGACGGGATTTTTTGACAATCCGCTCCCCGACGCCGATGGCGTAGTTCGGCGCGTGCCGCTGGTACAGAGGTACGACGGCGACATCTACCAGTCACTTGCAGTCGCGCTGGCGCGAATTCGTCTCGGCAATCCGCCGCTACAGTTTGTGTTTTCGAGCCCGGACCCTGCGAGGCGAACCGGCATCGACCTTGAAGCCATCCGCCTGGGCGATCAGCGAGTCAGCGTGGATCAAAACGTCGCTGTGATGGTGCCGTATCGAGGCCCCCTGGGAAGTTTCCCGTATGTCTCAGCGAAGGACGTGCTGCAGGGCACCGCGGATGCGGAAACCCTCGAAGGAGCAATCGTGCTGGTGGGCACGAGCGCGGCGGGCCTGCTGGATCTTCGAGCAACGCCAGTTGGCAGGATCTTCAACGGTGTCGAAGTCCACGCCAACATCGTGTCAGGCATTCTTGACGGGCGCTTCAAGCATCGTCCGGATTACACTCGCGCCGTCGAGATATTTACCTTTTTTGTACTGGGGCTCCTTCTGGCTGTCCTGCTGCCTGTTCTGTCGCCCGTATGGGAGTTTGTGCTCGTGCTTTTTCTTGCAGTGGGCGTCTTGGGGGGCAACCTGGCGCTGTGGGAATACTATGATCTCGTGCTGCCACTCGCACCCTCGATTCTTTACCTGCTGACGGCGACCTTTCTGCATCTTAACTATGGTTTCTTCGTTGAGTCGGCCAACAAGCGCCGACTCTCCGGAATGTTCGGGCAGTACGTGCCGCCCGAGCTGGTTGAGGAAATGGATCAGCAGGATTCAGAGATCAGCCTGGAGGGGCAAAATCGCGAGATGTCCGTGCTGTTTTCCGACGTGCGAGGTTTCACGACCATTTCCGAAGGCCTGAGCCCTAAAGAGCTGACCCAGTTCATGAATGACTTTCTCACGCCCATCACGGAGGTCATCCATCGGAATCGCGGCACCATCGACAAATACATGGGCGACGCCGTGATGGCGTTCTGGGGGGCACCGCTGGAGGATCCGGATCATGCTCGCCACGCGCTGCAGGCTGCGCTGCAAATGAACAAGGCAATGGAAACTCTGTCCGCCGAGTTTTTGGAGATGGGCAGGCCCGAGTTGAAAATAGGCATTGGCATAAACACGGGCATGATGAACGTCGGCAACATGGGTTCACGCTTTCGCATGGCTTACACTGTGCTCGGTGATGCTGTAAACCTTGGCTCGCGCCTGGAGGGACTGACCAAAAATTATGGTGTCACCACCATCGTCAGCGAATATACGGCAAAGGCCGTTCCGGACTTTCTGTTTCGCGAGCTGGACAGGGTGCGAGTGAAGGGCAAAAAGGAGCCTGTCACGATCTTCGAACCGGTTGGTCTTGATAGTGAAGTAGACGCGGCGCAGAAGAGCGAGCTGGACCGATACCATGATGCCCTGAAGAAGTACCTGTCTCAGCGCTGGGACGCGGCGACCGACGAGCTTAAGACGTTAAATGCCGAGGCGCCGCGCTTTGTATACGAGGTTTACCTTGCCAGGATAGAAGATTTCAAGGCGTCGCCACCAGGGGATGACTGGGACGGTGTTTACACCATGACGACCAAGTAGTCTGCGCTCGCAAAAAGCGCTTACTGTTTCGTCGGATCGCGTACGACCATCAACCGAATTTCCGTCATGTCTTCGACGGCAAAGCGAACGCCCTCACGGCCGAGCCCTGAATCTTTTACGCCACCGTAAGGCATGTTGTCGACGCGATAGCTCGGCACGTCGCCGATTACCACGCCGCCGACTTCCAGAACGTCCCACGCTCTGTGCGCTTTGTAAATATCCTTGGTAAATACGCCCGCTTGCAACCCGAACGTGGAGTTATTGACCCTCTTGAGCGCGGCTTCGAAATCGCTGAAACGGAAAAGATTCGCAACTGGCCCAAAAGCCTCCTGACAGTTCACATCAGAATCTTCGGGGACATTCTCAAGCAGCGTGGCCTCCAGCATTGCGCCCTTGCGTTCACCGCCGCACAGGACGGTCGCCCCTGCCTCGCGCGCGGCGATGACCCAGTCATGCAGTCGCGTTGCTTCCTTTTCACTGATCATGGGGCCAATGAAGGTTTCCTTGTCCTTCGGATCGCCGGACTTAAGCTTCCTGGTGGCTGCCACCAGCATGTCCCGAAATTTGTCATACACGTCTTCGTGGACAATGATCCTCTGCACGCCGATGCAACTTTGACCGCTCTGATAAAACGCGCCAAAAACGATTCTGGAGACGGCGTCTTCCAGGTCCGCGTCGGCGTCGACGATCACAGCGGCATTGCCGCCCAGCTCGAGCACGACGGGCTTTTTGCCGGCCTTCGCCTTGAGCGCCCAGCCAACCCCCGGCGAGCCGGTAAAGGATAAAAGCTTGAGTCGTTCATCCGTTGTGAACAGGTCGGCGCCGTCGCGACGGCAAGGCAAAACGCTGAAGGCACCTGGCGGCAGATCTGTTTCGGATAACGTCTCGGCAATAATTAGCGCGCCGATGGGCGTCAGGCTTGCGGGCTTCAGAATAAACGGGCACCCTGCCGCGATCGCGGGCGCTACCTTGTGCGCGGCCAGGTTCAGGGGAAAGTTGAACGGGCTTATAAACGAGCAGGGGCCGATGGGCATCCGCTTCCAGAAGGCCGTGTATCCCCTGGCGCGCGCGGAGATGTCCAACGGCTGAATCTCGCCGTAGTTACGCACCGCTTCTTCGGCAGCAATCTCAAATGTATCAATCAATCGCGTGACTTCGCCCTCGGCGTCCTTGATGGGCTTACCTGCCTCAACACAGAGACTGTAAGCGAGTTCATCAAAACGCTCGCGGAATCTCCGCACGCAATGACTGAGCACGGCCTTACGTTCATACGCTGCCATATCGCGCATGGCATCGGTGGATGCCACGGCGGCGGCAATCGCGCGGTCAATATCCTCAGCCGTCGCCATGGCAACCCGTGTCGCCACCTCTCCGGTGTACTTGTCCCGAACTTCAAGGTCTTTGTTCGGCGACTCGGGCTTGTTGGCCAGCCAGAATGGATAGCTTTCTTGCAACTGCATGCAGGGCTCCTCAGGGCTCAGATTGAGACGGCGATGTTACCGAGGCGCTTGGTCAGCTTCTGGTTTTCATCGTAGTCAATAGGCACAACGACCAGGCTTGGCCCATCCGTATTGAAAGACTTTTCGAGGCCCGCCTGCAGGTCGCGCGAATTGCTGATGTACTGTCCGTTCCACCCAAACGCTTCGGCGAGCTGCAGCCAGTCGGGGTTTCCGAAATCCAGATCAGTGTGCTTGCCAAACTCGTTGAATTGCTTCCACTTGATCAGGCCGTAGCCCTTGTCTTCCCAAACCATTACGGTGCAGTTTACGTTCAGGCGTTTTGCGGTTTCCATCTCCTGCACGTTCATCAGGAAGCCGGCATCGCCGCTGATGCCGAGGATGCGTCTTTCGGGAAAAACCAGCGCTGC
>JABDLF010000092.1 GCA_013003115.1 Gammaproteobacteria bacterium | reverse complement strand
TGAACAGAAGGCCTATGTCATCCCTCAGGCCATTCCTTGGGGCATCCCTCGGGTCATCAATAAATCGCAGGAACCACCTGTTTGGGCGGCAATAAACCAGATTGTGGTGGACTTGCTGCGATCTGAGATTGGGACAGAAAATCCCCGAAATGCGTCGAAAAATCTCCAAATATGCGTAACAATCACTAAAAGCTGCTAATTCCTGCTTGGTGTTTCGCTAGGATAAACTGCGTTTTTGTTTCTCTGCATACACGATTACCTCCGGAAACATCCTCAGGAAGCCCTCTTCAAACTGCGCGTGATTATTCTCGATTTCGGCGATAGAGCCTCGCAGAGTATTTTCGCGTCGAAAGCGCATCGCCACCCGATCAAGGATCTCGCCGGTGCCTTTCAAAGAGCGGTAATAGCCGAGCCAGTCTCCTGCAACCAGCCTGGGCGCAACGCGGGCCAGGCCCGATGGCAGAGAGTCGTGATTTGAGATCAGGATATCGTAGACGGTATCGATAAACTCGCGCAGCGATTCGTCAGAAAACTTGCTCCAGTTTCGGCACAAGTAATAGTCGAAGCCAATGTCGAGAATTATGCCGGCAAATCTGCGGCGGCCGCGGGAAAATGCAGACTTCATCGCCGCGACTTCGGGGTGAAAATCCGTGTAGGAGTCGATTCGCCGGTGCAGCATTATTCCGCGACGAACGCGATGCGAAAACTCGTTACCTATTGGCCCCTTGACGAAGTCACCGGCCAGGTTGCCGATGATGTTCTCCGGGTGCCTGTCCGCAAGAAATGCGTGTGCGAGATAGTTCATTTATTGCACTGGCTGCCGGTGCAAGTGATGCGTCATGCGGGGATAGCGAGATTGCTTCGGCCGGACTTGCTCTTCGGTTTGTCGATAAACTCGCGAGCGAGCATGGCCTGCTTTCGTGCGAGACCCCAGCGATAACCGCCGGGTTCGCCGCTGGCGCGCAGCACGCGGTGGCAGGGAATCAGGTAGGCGATTGCATTTGCGCCGATAGCGCTTGCAACCGCCCGCGTCGCGTCTGGTCGGCCAATGTAGTCCGCCAGCTGCCCATAAGCACAAATATGGCCAGGCGGAATACGCAGCAAGGCCCGCCATACCTGAATCTGGAAATTCGTGCCCTGCACGAGCAGCTTGATCTCTTTGTCGCCTGCGTCTTGCTTGAACAACTGGCCGATGCGTCTGGCAACCGCCGCATCGTCCCTTGCAATGACTGCCTGAGGCCAGGCAGACGAAAGTCGCTGGATGGCTGCATCCACGCTTTCATCGCCGACAAACTCCAGTCGACAGATGCCCCTGTCGGTGGTTGCCGCGAATGCTCGTCCGAAAGGGCTGTCTGTCAGTCCGCAAGTGATCTCAAGACCGTTTCCCCGGTGTCGGAGTTCGCCTGGCGTGACTGCCTCGACGGTCACGAAATGATCGTGCAGACGCCCCGGCCCGCTCAGCCCGACGGCAAAACTTGTGTCGAGTGTTGGCGTCGAAGCCTCGATGAGTTCTCGCGCATGCTGCACGGTCAGGTACTTCAGAAACTGTTTGGGGCTGACGCCCGCCCAGCGCCTGAATAGTCTCTGGAAATGATAGGGGCTCAGCCCGCTCTTTCTGGCAAGCTCGTCCAGACCAGGCTGGCTCGCGGCGTTTTGGCGTAAGTAATTGATTGCATTTTCTATTCTCTGGTAATCGCTGTTCATTGTCTCGCCCGCGAATATAGATTGAGCTCCCAGACTAAGGGATCGTGCAGGGCCTGGCCACCCGAATCTTGCGGTCCCCGGTATGCCTGCGTTCGTGCAACGCGAACGAATTCGGGCGCCATAAAAACTGGCTGCAATTGGCAGATTGCCCAGAGCAGGGTTTTGTACGGTTTCGCCCAATTCCGCTGAAGCTGTTTGGCGGCAAGCTCCACGGGTTGCGTTTGCCGTCGTGAAGAGACAACTTTCGCGAGCGTTGCCTATACTGAGAGGATAAGACTAACTTTCTCGCCCCGGGGAGACTTATGAGAAACCAAACAAAAAATTGTCTTTTTTCTGTTCTGCTGCTGCTTGCCGCCTGCGGAAGTGAGCAAGCGGTGGAGACGAGCGTAACTGAAATGAGCAGCAAGACCGATGCCGCTGTTCAAGAAGAGCAGTGCAATATCGTGATGGGCTGGGACCCATGGGAGCCCTATCTGTTTGCGGACATAGACGGCAGCGTCCGTGGCCTCGACGTCGAACTGATGAGCGCTATGGCAAGCAAGGCGGGCTGTGAAATCAGCTTTGCGAAAGCGAGCTGGACGCAGCTGCTCGATCGGCTGCGGGCGGGGCAGGTTGACGTTGTTGCGGGCGCCAGCGTGACCGAGGCACGCAAGCAGTTTTCGTGGTTTTCAGCGCCATACCGAAGAGAGACTTTTGCGCTCTATGTTCGGGATACGGAGGCATCGAAGTACCCGTTTACTGTCATGGAGGATGTATTGGCGCAGGGGATGAAGGTCGGCGTCGTTTCTGACTACGTCTACGGCGAGCAGCTTAATCGTCTGATTGAGTCCGAGCGCTACCAATCGCAGTTTGTAGAGGTGCCGATCAGCGAGCTTAACTACGTCAGTTTGCTGGATTACAGCATTGACGGGTTTCTTGAAGACCCGTTTGTCGCAGCAACGATTCTGCGCAAGAAGGGCTACGATGAAGATATCGAGCAGCACCCGCTGGTAATTGACAGCGGCGGCGTGCATTTTATGTTCAGCAAGGCCTCTGTTGATGAGGCAACGGTTAATGATCTGAACGAGGCGTTGTCAGATCTTATTGCCGACGGTTCCTACCAGGCAATTCTGGACAAATACCGCCTTTAGGCCCTGAATCCGGAGGCGGTCGGGTCAGAGTCGTGCTTGCAGGTTTTGTTTTGCACCGGCTGACCAGGTGTCGATGCAGCTGCTGAGTGCAGTCATTGCCTGCGCTTCTGTTTCGGATATGTCCGGGTGCCAGACTTCAAAGATCAGAACAACCCGTACGTGGCTACTGCGGTTGTATGCTTCGTGTTCAAAACTATCGTCGAAGATCAGGCATCGACCGTCTTGCCAGCTTCGCCACTCTTCGCCGACCCGGATTGCACATTGGTCGGGCACCACGAGAGGTAAATGAACGGCCACCTTTACGTTGGATATGCCATGATGTGGCTTGATATGCGCGCCGGGCCGAAGCACTGAGAAAAAGGCCTCGGGAGCAACGCCCGCAAGGCGGGCCATGGGCAAAGTTTCAAGAAGTTTCGCCGTCACAGGGCAGGCGGCGGCGTTTGCGGTCTGCACCTTGCCACCAACGTAAAGATGAAACGCGTCCCAGTCGTGGGAACCCGCCAGGTTTTGCATGGATACCGGAACATCCGGGCCGTCCCCGACGTAGGGCGTGAAATCTGTCTGGCTCTTATCCAGGGAAAGAAACTCCTGCCTGATCGCCTGCCAGTTGTCTTCCAGGCTGGCAATCCATGAAAACTGCT
>JABDLF010000052.1 GCA_013003115.1 Gammaproteobacteria bacterium | reverse complement strand
TTGACCCGCTTGAATACAAGCTGCCTTTGCTGGACCTGCGGTTTCGCGAATATGAAGAGGACGATGCACCACTCGACATGCAGAAGATCTCATCTGCAATCAGGGAGAGCGATGCCCTGGTGTTTGTCACTGGCGAATACAATCATGGCATTCCGCCAGCCATGAAGAACATCATTGACCACTTTGGGCCCGACTATAAGTGGCGCGTGGCGGCCATCGCGAGCTATTCGGCCGGCAACTTCGGTGGCATACGTGCGGCGCTGGCGCTGCGTACCGTGCTGTCAGCAGTTGGTCTGATGACCTTGCCGGCAACCTTCGCCATGTCGAAGGTGCAGGACTCCTTCAACGACAAGGGCGAGGCGCTGGAGCAGGCATATGAAACGCGTATCCAGGGTTTTCTTGACGAACTCGAGTGGTACGCATCGGCCATAGCAAAGGCGCGCGAGAAAGGCGTGCCCGGCAGCTGAAGTCTCTCGTATGTTCAGCGCCACCTTCATGGTCAGGGTCGAAAACTACGATGAGACATTTCATCGATTGAATGATCGTATCATCGAGATCGCCGAGCAGAACCCAGGCTACCTGGGGCGCGAGAGCTGGACACAGGATGATCGCAACGTCGTGATTCTTTACTGGCGAAGCCTCGACGATCTGCGAGCCTTCGGCAGCCACCCTGATCATTTGCTGGCAAAATCTCGCTATAAAGAGTGGTACGCCGGTTATAAAATCGTCATCGCAGAGGTGCTGCGTGAGTATGGTGACGGTAATTATCCCGAGCCATACTATGGCGGTCCCGGGGAGTTCGAACAGTGAGAACAACGCGAAGAGTGCTTGCGACCATTGGGGTTTTCGCTCTTGCCACAGGCTGCGGAAGTCTTGACCTGGCGCGAGCAGGTCACGACATCATGCAAACGGCAAGCTGTGAGCGGAGCGAACCCCGCGGCAGCTGTAATGGCGACTGGGGGGATGAATACCAGGCGTGGAAGGCGCAGCGCTCGGCCTATCTTACGGAACTGGAAAAAGAAAAGAGGGGCGTCGCAACGGAAGGCTGGCTCAAGCCGGTCGATGCATCGAGTTTGCCGGAGCTCTGATGGCCATTGTCCTGATTCCAGGCATCAAGGGCAGCAAGCTGGTGGACACTTATCCGCCTGATTTCAACGTGCGCTGGTCTCTCGAAGACATGCTGGTGGGAGACCTGCTCGAGGACGCGCTGGATTTTGAGCTGCGCGACGGCCTGTATGACGTCGGCGACCAGCACGTGTTCCGCGAGTGGGAGCTGATAAACGCGGCCTACAAGCCCATGATCCACAGACTGCGCCGCTGGGTAGACCGGCGCCTGTATCTGTTTCCCTATGACTGGCGTCTGCCAATGGAACGTAACGCCGTCAGGCTCAATGACTTTATCGATCATCTGCAGGGCAAGCTCGCACATCATGGTGACGAGAAGATCAGTTTTGTTGCCCACAGCATGGGCGGACTCCTGTTGCGCAGTGCCCTGGGGCTGCGCAGGCCGCGACCTTTCGATGGCATTGGCAAAATCGTATTCATCGCCACGCCTTTCAAAGGTGCGTGTGACACGACGCGCGTGCTGATCGCAGGAGAAAAGCAGGGCTGGCTTGGCAACTCAGTAGATTTCCGCAAGCTGGCCCGCGGCTTTCAGTCCGTTTATCAGCTCTTGCCCAGTTATCCCGACGCGCTGATCAATAAGTCGACCGGCAAGCAACTCGACGTATTCGATGCAGATTGCTGGCAGAAGAACGTGTTGCAGGCTGAAACTTTTCGCAGCGATTTCCTCGCCAACGCAGAGGCCTTCTTCAAGGCGGGGCGCGCGAAGCACGGGGGTGAAAGCGCCGCACCGATGCTAAGTGATGGCGCGCTGCGCAAGCATGCCGGGCAGATACTGGTGATGATGGCTACGGGCCACCAGACAATGCGGCAGGTGCCCGTCGACTGCGATAACAAGCCAAACCCTAACTGGTTTGATTTCGACGAAGCACGCAGAGACCAGCTTGGCGACGGGCGCGTGCACTTGAGGAGCGCCGCGATCCGTGACATCACCCTTGCCGCATACAACGGTGCGAAGCCCCATGGCATGACCTGTCGCGACGAGACCATCATCAACTCCACTTCCATGTGGCTGCAGCAGGGCAAGCTGATCAAAATGCAGTCGCGCACGGCACGAGATCGCGTTCGTAGGTCAAGGCGAAAAGTCGATTACTTCGCGCCTTGGGACGGTCGTCAGGGGTCGTTAGGCAGCCATATAGTCGGTTAGCTCAGAGCGAAACCCGGCGTTACAGTGCGCCCTCGGCGCGCAGACTGTCCAGGTGGAGTTTGATTTCACCACGCGTGCGGCTGTCGTTGACGATGCTCTCCAGCTGCTGGCCGGATTTCATCTGTCTGAGGCGCGCAGCAATCTCGTCCTCCACCTCCTCGAGCGGCTGCAGAGCAGCGTCTTCTTTCTCTGCGAGCCTGATTACGTGATAGCCGTAGGACGTGTAAATCATTTCGCTGGTCTCACCAACTTCGAGCCCGGCGACGGGACCGCGTAGCTTTGGCAGCAGGATCTCTTCGCTGAATTGGTTGCGCTCCACAAACACCAACGTGGTGTCACTGGCCTTCTGAGCGGCCAGATCTTCGTAGGGCCTGCCGTCGCGCAGCTGGCCCTGGGCGTAAATGGCACTCTCCGGTTCACGGTAGACCAGGTGTTCGATCAGGTATTTGGCAGGAATCTCAAACAGCGGCTTGTTTTCTTCGTAGTAAGTTTCAATTTCGAAGTCGCTGACCTCGATCGAATCAATCAGGCTCTGGCGATAGGCTTCGGCCAGCACCCGCTGCCGAAAGAACGCCAGGCGCGCCTGCGTCGCCTTTTCCTTATCGAGTTTTTGTTTTTCTGCACGCGCCGCGAACAGGCGCTGGGAGGCATATTCGTTCAGCAGCCGCTCTTGCTCTGAGGCCGGCAACTTAGCGTATTCCAACTGCGGATTGACTTGCTCAAGATACTGATAGAAGTTAGCCAGCCCGACGCCCTGACCATTGATCTCGGCAATCTGTACAGAGGTGTCATCGTCTGCGGTGCAGCCGGCCAGAACCAGCATGGCCGCGATAATAATGGTGGGAATTCCTGATAAAGCTTTCATTCTTGTTCTCTGGTCCGAGTTTATGTGTCTATTTTATATGGCCGCGTAAGAAAAAGGGGAGCCGAGGCTCCCCTTCATTTCCAGCTTAGCGCTGGTTAAGGCTATTTAATCTTGATGTTGCCTTTACCGAGCAGATCGTCTGCGTCGTAGGTGGCACCGTCTCGCACCTGGATCACGAAGCGGTCAGCACCGCGACCCGGGTCTGCGTTGTCTTCGACATAGGCTTCGAAGGTACAAGTTTCGTACTTCGTGCAGACGCCGCCGAATGAAGCAGAATGCGCTTCATAGTTGATCTCCATGTGAGTGATATCACCGTAGATCTTGAAGTCCGTCCGCTTGTCATGCAGCTTCAGCTTGCCCTTGATTCCCTTGGACTTGATGTGGGCATTGAAGTTGAACTTCACGTTGTCGTCGCTGCTGCTGTCATCATCACCCATTGGCTCGCCACCTGACGGAATCCAGCCGCTGCCTTTCAGCTTGTCGTCGGTGGAGCAGTCGTCGTCGCTACTGCTGCTGTCGTCATCGAGGCAGCCGCCACCGCCGTTATCGTCGGGCTCGACCGTCACGGTAACTGTGGCGTCAGAGCTGTTCCCGGACTCGTCCTCGACCGAATAGCTGAACGTGTCAACGCCGGCAAACATTGGGTCAGGCGTATAAGTAACGGTGCCGTCGCCGTTGTTGGTGACGGAGCCGTTCGGCGGCTGCGTCACCGCAACAACGGTGAGGGACTCGCCTTCAGGATCTTCGTCGTTGCCCAGCACATCGATGGTGACGGCCACTCCCTCGGTGGTGTCGGCGCTGTCGTCGCGAGCAATCGGAGGCAGGTTCGGCGTGTCGCAGCCGGTGTTCGTCACCTGCACGCTCTCGATCCACCAGCCCTTGCTGCCTTCGATATCGCCGATAACAATGGTGCTGTCCAGCGTCAGGCGCCAGCGCAGCTGGATTTCCTTGCCACTGAAAGCGGAGAGATCTACCGTTGCCAGCGTGTTGGCGTCAATGAACTGGGACAGGCCAGTCCAGGCTTCGCGCCCGTTAATGACGCCAGGGTTGCCGTCCGCACGCATAACTCCGTTATAGCCACCGATGTTGAAGCTGCCGCCAGCTGCGAGGATGTCGTTCCAGCCGCCACCCTCAACGTTGATCTCAAGGACGCCGCCGTCAATGCCGCCGTCGGTGCCCGTGGCAAAGCCGAAGCGGTGGAAGAAGACCAGCTCGCTGTCCTGGCTGACGAGCAATGTCGGACTGACCAGGCGGTCGTCCTTAACAGGCTCGATCAGATCGAACGAGTTATTGGTGTCACTCATCATCGAAAGCGACAGTGGCGTACTCGCTCCTGGATCTTCCGTGCGGCCCCAGGTGATGCTCGTTACCCTGGCTGATGCCGTCTCAACCGTAAAGCCGCCGTTGTCAGCTTCGAAGTCCGTGAAGTAGGAGCCGGTCGCCACGCACTGACCACCGCCGCCGACCGACACGACCACCGTCGCCGAGTCGCTGTCGCTACCGTCGCTGATGGTGTAGGTAAACGTGTCGTTGCCCGTGAATCCGGGATCCGGCGTATACCTGATGGTGTCGGCATCGACGATCTCCGTGGTGCCATTGGCAGGGTCTGAGACGTCGGTGACGGCAATGTTGGCACCACTGTCGTTAGCCGTTACGTCGATGTCCACGGCTGTTTCTGCCGCGGTAGTTGCCGTGTCGTCAACGGCATCAACCACCGGGGCGCCTCCGCGAACGGCGCGCAGGTACATGGGCATGCGAATTTCTTCGCTGCCGTTGCTCGCCACGACGTGCCACAGGAATTCCGTGGCCTCGGCGCCGTTGACGTCCGCCCCGACAGGTGCAGTCATTGCGCTGCCGTCGATGGCAACAGTCACGTCAAAAGTAGCGGTACCCACCAGGTTGACGGAAGCTGGCAGTGTGATTGTCATGCCGCCGGCGTTGATGGGATGGGTCACATCACCCCGGTCCGCACCGCCATCGATGACACGCAGATCATAAGTGCCGCCACCGCCCTGCAGGTTATGCATGGTGACCGTAATGGTGTCATCGAGAACCACGCCGGTGTCGATCCAGGCCCGCTCGCCAAAGCTGTAGCTGGGCAGGAAGTTAGGGTCGGTCGTGTCATCCGGGCCGCCTTTACCGTTGAGTTCGTTGGTGCCCATGATGGCCGCGACGTTGAGGGCCTCAACTACTTCTACGAGGCCGGCGCCGGTCTCGTGGATGAAGTTGCGCCGGTCGTCTTCATCAACTTCCACACCGCCTGCTTTGCGAAGTCTCGTGGCGGTGTTCATCATGGCCGCACGCACCTGGCTTGGCGTCAGGTTGGGTCGTGCGTTGGCATCGCGCATGAGCGCTGCCACACCCGCGATGTGCGGGCCGGAGAAGCTTGTGCCTGAAGCGGGTGTGAAGCCTGTGGGCATGCCCAGCGCACCAATCTTACTGGCGCCCATGAGCACGTCCTCACCAGGCGCGGTAATGTCGGGCTTGACGACCTTGTAGTCGTTGTTGGGGCCGCGTGAGCTGAAGCCCGTCGTAGCGGGTTCGAACAGCTGGCTGTCCGCCACATTGATTCTGATGTCGGTCGTTGACTCACCGCCCTCAGGTACTGCCGCTGTCAATGCAGTGCCTGCCTCGCCAGAGGTGGTGAAAACGGGCAGCGGTGAAGGTGCGAGCACCGACCCCATCTGACCTGGTGCGTTGTTATAGATGAGCAAAGCGATGCCGCCGGCGTTCTGGCACTGGGCCGCCTTGTTGGCAAATAGTCCGGTGCCTGCAGCGTCACCGTCCACGGTGCTGCCACGAAGACTCAGGCAGATCTTGCCTATGGCATCAACGCCCGCGTAGTGGGCAGCCGTGTCGCCAAAGCCAACGTTGACGTACTGCGCCTGGATTGCGTTTGAAATATTGCCCTGTGCGGCATTTGATTCCGGCGCGAAGAACGCCAGGAAGTTGCCGATAATGGCGTCCATGTCGTCAAACTGGTCAATGCTGTTGGGGGCTACACCGGGGTCGTTGGTGGCCGCTACCGAAATCACGGTGCGGGTAGACGAAGGCGAGCCCACGATGTTTTCCTGCGGACCTTCGTTGCCTGCCGAAGCGACGGGCACGGTGCCGGCGTATTGAAGATTGCCAGCAGCAATGCCACCGGCCGAATAGGGGTCGCCACCCTCAGAGCCGTAGCTCATGTTTACAACGGTACAAACGGGCTTTGGAAAACCGTTGTCATCAACCGGCTGAATGCAGTCTTCCAGCGCCAGCAATGACAGCGCGCTGACGCAACTGAGGCTGGGGCAAACCTTGTAGTCCATCATCACCGCACCGGGAGCGACGCCCTCGAGAATGACTTCATCGGTTGTCAGGTCGGTGCGAACCTTGAGACCACCTGCCGTAGTGCCGGAGTTGGTGCCGTGACCCGTGTCGTCACCGGCGACGGGCGCGGTGTTGACGTTGTAGCGATAGGCCACCTTCGGATGGTTCGTGCCATCCATGTATGGCGTGCCGGAGAGCCTCGGCGCGCGAGTGTCCCCGCCAAGATCGCCGCGCATCTCAAACTGCGAGTCGTCGAAGCGCAGGTCAAACATGGCGTTGGTGTGATCGAGCCCGGTGTCCAGAATGGCAATAGCCTGGCCTGTGCTTGAGCCGTCGGACAAGACCTCACCTTCGCCGCGTACGTTCATAGTGCGCGCGCTGTCCGGGCCATTGGCACGGATGTAGCGCACGGAGTTATTAAGATGCAGCTGCTGCACTTCGTCACGACTGATGTGCTTAACATTCGGCGTGTTGCGAATGAGGCTCATGTCCCAGCCCAGGGCTTCGATGCGTACGGCATTGATGAGATCGGTGAAGCGGTGTTCTTTGACTACGCCGCTTACCAGCTCGCTGGCGCTCAGGTTGTAACCAACCCCTGCGATCAACAAGTTGTTCAGGAACGCGTCCTGGGCCATACGAATGCTGGCGCGATGCAGCTCTTCGTCAAACGCCTCGCCACGTTGTGCCGCTTCGTAGCGCGCGACCACCATCGGCTTGGGGCTTGCCAGCTCTACGAAAACGGGGGTCATGATGTTGGCGGTGCCCTGCGCGGTCGCGAAACCGACAGTTGCCAGGTAAAACAAAGCGATCAGCAGGCCTGTCTTGATGCTTCTCATTTGGGTCTCTCCAAAGATTTGTGTCCGGGGCGGGCTTCATGCCGCTTCTGGTTCGCCGGACGGAAAATTTTCCTTACCCGAAGTATCAAAGCGTGCAGTGCAACAAGACCATGGGTGAAAACACCCACGCGGCACAGGTTTTTTGCCTCAGGAGGCTGGCGTGCGGGTGGGCGGGTTGCTTTCGGCGGCAAGGATCATGGAATTCAATGTCTTATCGTTGTTAGTCGGCACGCGAATGCTGTAGCAACCGAACTTCTCGTCTTAATCAGGCGCCACCGCCCGTCGGGGATGCGAACTCACGGCGAGGGTTTCTGAGGGCGCGTATAATTGCCCGAAATGAGCCAGAATAAAAACAACTGAATAACTATGGCGTCATGTTAGAACTACTCACCGATCCCCAGGTCTGGATTGCTTTCGCAACGCTGACGGCGCTCGAGATCGTGCTGGGTATCGACAACATTATTTTCATTGCGATCCTCGTAAGACGGCTGCCGCGTGAGCAACAGCAACTGGCGCGGCAGATTGGCCTGCTGGCTGCGATGGGCACGCGGATACTTTTGCTTTTTTCGCTTACCTGGCTCATGAAGCTCACAACCCCCCTTTTCACCGTTTTTGCACAGGAGATTTCCGGGCGTGACCTGATCCTGATCGGCGGCGGCCTGTTTCTGCTTGCCAAGAGCACCCTTGAGATTCACCACAGCCTGGAGGGGGCCATTGAAAGGTCTGGCGGCGCCGCCTCGATGACCTTCTGGAGCTGCGTGGCGCAGATCGGCGTGCTGGATATCGTGTTTTCCCTGGATTCGGTAATTACCGCAATCGGCCTCGCGGATCACCTGGAGGTGATGGTCGGGGCAATTATCGTGGCAGTTGTCGTGATGATGCTGTCGGCCCGGTCAATCAGCGAGTTTGTTGATCGGCACCCCACAATTCGTATGCTTGCGCTCAGCTTCCTGATCCTGATCGGCATGGCGCTGATTGGCGAAGGAGTCGAGTTTCATATCCCGAAAGGGTACATTTACTTTGCTATGGCTTTCTCGGTCAGCGTAGAGATGCTGAATTTGAAGATGCGGCGGCGTCAGGCGGAGCCCGTCATGCTGCGCAAAGCCCTGCAAGATGACCAGACCGTTGATCCGGAAAGGGAGACGGGAGGCTGATAATGCAAATAAGCAACACAGCGGAACAGGCGCAACAAAGCGGGCTGCACATAATTCAGCAGCTGCTTCCTTACAACGAGAGACTGCCCCTGCGTAGCCTTAACGGGCTTGATCTCGTGGTCGTTCACTGTACGGAGCTGCCCAGCCTGGAGATATCCCGCGAGTACGGCGAGCAGGTCATTTATCCGGAGACCCGCACGGGCAACTGCGGCCATTTCTATATTGATCTCGACGGGGCGGTCTATCAGTGGATCGAGGTTGAGCGGGTTGCGCATCACGTGCGCGGCATGAACGAGCGGTCGATTGGCATTGAGATTGTGAATGCCGGCCGCTATCCGGACTGGTATCGCAGCGACCAGCAGCTTATGGCGGACCCGTATACGGCGCCTCAGATAGTGACGATGAAAAAGCTCCTGCAGAGGCTGGAGCGCATCATCCCGGGGCTCTCCTGGATCGCGGGACATGACGAACTCGACAAGGAGCTTGTGCCAGCCGAGGACAACCCGGAAATACTGATCCGGCGTAAAGTAGATCCCGGGCCGCTTTTTCCATGGAAAGAAGTAATGGCGGACAGCGATCTTACACGTTGGCCGGAAAACAGCGTCTATGGCTGATGATGCGGCAGGCGAGCCAACGCACAATCTCGCGCAGGTCAATATCGCAAAAATGAAGGCGCCCCTCACTGATCCGCTGATGGCGGGTTTTGTCGCGCGCCTGGACGAGATAAACACGCTGGCAGAACAGAGCAGGGGCTTTGTCTGGCGTCTGCAGCCCGACGAAGAGAACGAGGAGCAGGTAGCCGCGTTCGAGAGTGACGGCATTCTATTCAACCTCACGCTGTGGCGAAGCGTCGAAGAGCTTCGGGATTTTGTTTATGAGACTAAGCACAAAGAGCTGATTGCTGCCCGGGAGCAGTGGTTCAACAAGATGGATGGTCCGAGCACGGCCCTGTGGTGGGTTCCGGGGCATCACAAGCCGGGCATCGACGAGGCCTTGCTGCGTCTCGATCGTCTCGAGCTGCTGGGCCCATCGCAAAACGCATTTACATTTGGCCGGCCTTTCAGCCCGCCTGTCCGTCGACGCACTGATGAAAACGATAACCAGGATTAAACATGCTTGAGCTGGGATTTACCGTAA
Organism: Gammaproteobacteria bacterium; assembly: GCA_013003115.1. Taxonomy (GTDB): domain Bacteria; phylum Pseudomonadota; class Gammaproteobacteria; order Steroidobacterales; family JABDLF01; genus JABDLF01. The sequence goes on along the minus strand of JABDLF010000052.1, from coordinate 8,831 downwards.
TTTTGTTTGCGATGCTGGGCGGTCTCGCGCTGCTGGTCGCTGATGTCTACGCTGTCATCAAGACTTTGCAGAGTAATTCAGATGGATTAGCGAAACTCATATGGGTCGTGTTGATCGTGATGATGCCAATCCTTGGCCTGATAATCTGGTTTTTTGCCGGCCCGCGTCCGGCGCGCCCATGATGGCGAGATCAACCGGATCGCTGGGCTTCGTGGGCCTTGCTCTTTTGCTGGCGGGCTGTGCAAGCCAGGTGGTCGGGCCGGGGCAGCCTGACCCTGTCAACAACAACCTCTACGCCACGCTCTATCTGCGTACGGCTGCGGAGTACGATGCGCTCGGACGAACCATTTTCGGTGCCGCTGGTTTGCATATTGATGCACTGCTCTCCGACAGCAATCACAGCGCAGCGATCGAGCAGCGGGGCCAGTTCTCGGAGCTGCCGCCAGGCGTAATTGTTGATGTTGACGAGACCGTGCTCGATAACTCGGCCTACCAGGCAACGCTGGTTGCGGAGAATATTTCTTACACGACGCCGCACTGGGACGGCTGGGTGGCTGAGGCCAAGGCTGACGCGGTGCCCGGCGCGGTGGCGTTTGCAATCAGCGCGGCCAGTCGTGGCGTGACCATGCTGTATCTTACGAATCGTCGCTGCATACAGCGAGACGCTGATGGTGACCCGTGCCCTCAGCGCGCTGAGACAATTGAGAACCTGGTGCGGGTGGGCTTTCCGGAGCCTGATCCTGGCAATGTCTATCTGCGCAGCGCCGAGTTTGATTTTGATTCCGACAAGGGCTCGCGTCGCCGGGCGTTCGCGGAGCGCTACCGGATTATCATGCTGTTCGGTGATGACCTAGGTGACTTTGTCTCCGGACTCAAAGAGGCTGGCGTAACGCCGGCTGATCGTGACGCGGTCGTGGCTCGGCATGCGGAGCGCTGGGGCCGGGAATGGTTTGTATTGCCGAACCCCAGCTATGGGTCGTGGTTAGGCGTGCTTGGTGACGAGCTTTATGACCAGCTCGAGCCCTGGCAGACCGGCGACACAAAGTGATTCGGTGAGCACCCCGGCGACATCGGAATCCTTCAGCAAGAAAGGCTACGCTCTGCTCGAGCGCGCCATCAGCAGCAGCGATGCGCAGCGTTACAGTGCGTATGCGCTCATGAACCGACAGCATCCGAACTACTACGCTCAGCAGCCAGGGCAGGCGTCGGCGTCTCGCTATGGCGATGTGCTCGGCGAGAGCCTGCTTGTGAACTTGATGCCGGCGATAGAGGCAGCCACCGGGCTTGCGCTGCTGCCTTGTTATTCAGCGCTGACCATCTGCCAGCACGGGGCGCTGGATGCCCCACCATCCGGGCATGCTGCGCACGAGATCACCGCCTTGCTGGTTCTTGACGTACAGGGCGTTAACAGTTGGCCTTTTTGGCTAAAGGTGGCTGGCGAGAAGAAGCCCTTTAGCCTGCGAGTCGGCGAGCTACTGGTTTACCGCGGCAACGAGCTTGAGGGCTGGCGCGAGAAGTTTGACGGCGAGATCTGGGCGCAGGTTGCCTTGCATTACGTGGATGCGAACGGCGAGCATGCACACTACCGTTTTGACGGACGGCGCAGTCTGGGAGCACCGCTGGATCGCGCCCAGCAGGATAAGGTTATCGCGCAACGCAAAGAGTTTGATAGCGCGCTTGCTGAGGGCGATGATTGCCTATGTTTCTGTGGCAGCGGACAGGTTTACAGTTCTTGTCACGGTTTAAGGCAGCCGTCGCTGTCGGCCTGAAACAGAGATGGGTCGTTACCGGCCGCCGGCGAAGCCACAGGCTCCCTATATCACTCCGGAAGGCGCGAAAGCGCTGCGCGATGAGCTTGACCGACTGTGGAGAGTCGACCGCCCTGCGGTGACGCGAGCGGTGTCCGAGGCGGCGGCACAGGGTGATCGGTCGGAAAATGCCGAGTACATTTACGGCAAGAAACAGCTCTATGCCATAGATCGACGTGTGCGGTACCTGCAGAAGCGTCTCGATGTCCTGAAGATCGTGGACAGCAGTCTGCATGATGAAGAGAGGGCCTATTTCGGCGCCTGGCTGCGAGTGGATACCGGCGGCGGCAGCGTTGAGATTTATCGGATTGTTGGCCCGGATGAATTAAGCGTGAACAAGCAATACATCAGCGTGGAGTCTCCCCTGGCTCGCGCCGTACTAGGCAAGGCGCTGGGCGACGAATTTGTTCTTGAACGCCCGGCAGGCCCCACGACCTGCGTATTGCTGGAAGTATCCTACAAGCCTTTTGATTGAGTCCTGCAGCAAATGCAGGAATCCATCCATTGGGAATACGGCCAGCCTTCTTCCTCAGAGCTGTCGCGAAATCGGTGCGAAGGCTGCCCGCATTCCTTGACAAGTTGCAGCTGACGCCGGGCCTGTTGTTATCACCCGTGCGTTGTTTCCGCGCTCCCACGTCACTCCCGCACCCCACGTCATTCACGCACCTCCCAGTCATCCCCGCGAAGCCTGCACCGGGCTTGCTCCGGGGGCGGGGATCCATCCTAAGGGAATACGGCCAGCCTTCTTCCTCAGAGCTGCCGCGAAATCGGTGCGAAGGCTGCCCTTATTCCTTGACAAGTTGCAGCTGGCGCCTGGCCTGTCGTTGTCACCGACGCGTCGTTCATGTGCTCCCCTGCCACTTCGGCCACACCTGTCACTCCCGCGCAGGCGGGAATCCAGTAAATCAATCGGTGCAGCCACAACCAGTTAGAATGCGTCAAATGAGCACGGCAATCCAAAACGCACGTCTCCCACTTGTGCTTCTGGCTTTTACAATCCTCGCACTGGCCGTTTCGGCCATTCGCCCATTTGACTGGCTGACCTGGGTGATGGAAACAGCGCCAGTAATAATTGCGATCCCACTTTTGCTATTCACCTGGAACCGGTTTCCCCTTACACCTTTACTTTACGTGCTCATATTTGTTCACGCCCTCGTGCTGATACTTGGCGCGCACTACAGCTATGCGCGCGTGCCGCCGGGGTTCTGGGTGCAGGAATGGTTTGATTTCGAGCGCAATCATTACGATCGGCTGGGACATATCGCACAGGGCTTTATACCGGCGATTCTCGCCCGCGAGATCTTGCTGCGGCACAAGGTGGTGCGCGGCAGTGCCTGGCTTTTTGTAGTCGTTACGGCAATTTGCCTCGCGTTCAGTGCGTTTTACGAAATGCTCGAATGGTGGGCGGCGCTAATTGCCGGCGACGGTGCGACGGAGTTTTTGGCGACCCAGGGAGATGTCTGGGATACGCAGTGGGACATGTTCCTTGCTTTATGTGGCGCCATGGTCAGCCAGATTCTGCTGGGCCGATGGCACAATCGCCAGCTTGCCCGGCTTTCGTGACGCTGCGCCGTTCATTCAGTGATAGGCCTTCGTCGTTAGACCGGCGGTCCTCTTTTCGGTAAGGTGCGCCTTCACCAACACTTTTCTGCATCCGTCTTGCTGTCTTCAATGAAGCCTGCCGGGTGACTATTTTTATTCGGGAGTTCGGCGATGTCTCAGGCTAAAAGCGGCGATACGGTAAAGGTTCACTACAGGGGTACGCTGGAAGACGGCACGGTGTTTGATAGCTCGGAAGGCAGGGATCCGCTGGAATTTGATATCGGCTCGGGCCAGTTGATTCCGGGTTTTGAAGCGGCTGTCGATGGTATGGCCGCCGGAGAGACATCCAGCATCAGCATCTCCTCAACGGAGGCTTACGGGCCTCATCGCGAAGAGATGGTGATGGAAGTGCCGAGGACTCAGCTGCCCGCCGAAATGGAGCCGAAAATTGGCATGCAGCTGCAGGCGGGGCAGGGTGACGAGCAGTTCGTGGTGACAATAACCGAGGTGCAGGAAGAGACTGTCACCCTCGATGCGAATCATCCGTTAGCTGGCAAAGACCTTAACTTCGAGATCACGCTGGTAGAAATCGTCGCGTAGATCGGCTTTTTCATTACAGCGTTTGCTTTCAGCCAAGCTACGCGCCAACTAGCGAAACGATACTAAGGCGGGCTACGTATTCATTGCCTGCTGGGTCCCCGCACTTGCTGCGGGAATCCATCCTAGGGGAATACGGCCAGCCTTCTTCCTCAGAGCTGCCGCGAAATCGGTGCGAAGGCTGCCCGCATTCCCTGACAAGTTGCAGCTGGCGCCGGGCCTGTTGTTATCACCCGTGCGTTGTTTTCGCGCTCCCACGTCATACCCGCGCAAGCGAGAATTCAGTCACAAACTGCGCGTAGCGCACAAAAACAAACCGGGTCACGTGCTTGCGGGCACAAAGCCCCCGCGCTGATCAATGCGCCTGAACCACCATGTCATGGTCAGGCCGCGCGCGGCCATAAAGGCCATGAATGCCAGCCACAGTCCATGATTACCCAGCCCCTGTGTGAAGTACCAGACGGGCAGATACACGAGGAAGGCAGATATCAGCATCGCATCGCGCATTTCCTTTGCGCGCGTGCCGCCAATAAACACGCCGTCCCAGAGAAAACTCCATCCCGAGACCAGCGGCGACACAATCATCCAGGGCAGATAGACGTAGGCAGCGGCTCTCACCGCGTCAATGTTGGTGAGCAGATTAATTATCCCCCGCCCGGCAAGCAGATAGCCGAGACTGAATACCACGGACACGCCCAGCGTCCACGCGAGTGACAGTCGAACAGCCTTTACAAAGCCTTGCCGCGATTTAGCGCCCATAGCGCGCCCGACCAGGGCCTCGGCCGCATTGGCGAAGCCATCGAGACCATAGGCCATGAATGACTGCAGGTTCAGCAGTATGGCGTTGGCGGCAAGAACGATGTCCCCTTGTCTTGCGCCCATCGCGGTCAGAAAGCCAAATGCAAACATCAGCGTCATCGTGCGAATAAAGATATTGATGTTTACTGAAAACAGGCGCCTGAAACGTCCGATGTTGATAATCTCGTTCGCACTCCATGTGCCGGCCTTGCCAGTCAGCTCGGAACGAACAATCAGCATCCCGGTGATAACACCGATTATTTCTGCGATAACCGACGCCAGCGCGACGCCTTCGGCAGTCATGCCCAGTCCAAGGACGAACCACAGGTCGAGAATAATGTTGGCCACGTTTGTCGCCAGCATAATGAGCAGGGCAGCGCGCGCATTCTGCATCCCGATGAACCAGCCTATCAGCGCGAAGTTGACCAGTGTCGCAGGCGCGCTCCAGATCCGAACGAAGTAGTAGCGAGCAGCTTCGCTGGCAACGTCAGGGCTGGGGTCTATAAGCATGAGCGCTAACTGGCCAAGGGGCCGCTGCATGAGCAGAAGTGCCGCCGCAAGTACCAGCGCGCTGAGCACGGCTTGCCCGAGTACAGTGCGCACTTCATTGCCATCATTGGCGCCCCAGGCCTGTGCAGCCAGGCCCGTGGTACTCATGCGTACGAAGTTAAGCCCCATGAAAAGAAAGCTGAAGATCACGGCGCCAACGGCCACCGCACCAAGATAGTGCGGACTGGGCAGGTGACCCATAACGGCGGTGTCTACCATTCCGAGCAGTGGCACCGACAGGTTCGAAACGATCATGGGCAGCGCGATGCGCCAAACCGCGTTGTGGGAGTAACTTATTGCAGCAGACTCGGGCATAAAACAGCGCCACGCGGGTTCACGAAGCGGGCATCCTAACCCATGCTAGACTCGCCGCCATGAATTTCCGCAGGCTTTTTGTCACTTTTTCAGTGGTGTTGCTAGCCGTGCTGGCGGCTGTCGGCACGGTTGACGAAACCGGCAAACACTACGCTGACGAAGCGTTTAAAAGAGCCCTGGTGACCTTCGCGGTGGCGCGGACTCTGAACGGCGTGATTTCCGTCGCGCAGGGCACCGAAGTCGCGGTAGAGCCCGCCGGTGTGGGTGTCAATTTCACCGTGGGGCAGATTCTCGATCCGGTCAATGATCTTGTGGAGCGCTTTTCTGCAGTGATGCTCGTGGCCACGACGTCGCTGGGCATGCAAAATATTCTGCTCAAGATCAGCGCATGGTGGGGCATCAGTCTTTTCCTCGTGCTGGCCGCAGCCTTTTACCTCGTGACGCTGTGGTCTCAGTTGGAAAAGCTAAGTCGATTCAGCTACGCGGCGGTGCGTATTCTTCTTGTGGCCGCCTTTATGCGTTTCGCAGTCGCCGGTCTCATTATCGGCAGCAACCTGGTTTTTAATACCTTTATGGCTGCAGAGCAAACGGCCGCCACAGCGGCGCTTGAGACCACCACCACTGAAGTGCAGGCAATCAGCGCGCAAGCCGAGGCACCGCCTGCACAGGATCAGACTTTGATGGAGCGCTTAGGCAGCATGCTCGATGAATCGCTGGATTCCATGAACGTGAAGGAGAGGCTGGAGAGTTTTAAGGATCGCATGTCCAATGCCAGTGAGCACATCATTAATCTTATCGTCATTTTTGTTCTTCAGACCATCGTGCTGCCGCTTTTCTTTATCTGGCTTATTGTCGAGGTGCTCAAGTTCATAGCGACTCGCAGCATCAGAGCAGGTAGCTGAAGTTGGTTCAAAAAAAGCCGGGAGCTTTCACTCCCGGCCCTGTTACTTCCTTGTTGCCCTTTTGCGGCGTCCCGAAGATCGGGTGCGCAGAAGACTGCGCCTTAAGGACGAAGAAATAAATGGGGAATAACACTCACGTGCGCTGCAACATTGCATGCGCAAGATCGAAGCGTTTCGGCTAAATCAAGCGCCCTCAGACAGGAGCTTCTCTGCCGCGCTCAAAGCCTGTTCATCCGAGGGCAGCACGAGATTGGCCGCTGCTGCCAGCGGGATGTACGTATCTTCACCCGTGACTCTCGCCTTCGGTTTCTCGACGCGGGCTTCGTCCAGCGCCGTGAAGATTTCTTCTGAAATGCCGCCGGTTCGTCGTCCTTCATCAAGCACCAGCGTTTTGTCGCAGGCCCGTGCGTGCTCTGCGATCGCTGCTTTGTTAAGCGGTTTGAGCCAGCGCAAGTCCATGACGCGGACTTTTTTGTTCCGGGACTGTTTCAGCGCGCGCGCCGTTCGGAGCGCCATAGGTACGCCATTGCCAAAAGTGATAATCAGCAGGTCAGTCGCCTCTGGCGAATAGATGCGCGGCTCGCCGACAGGCACAAATTTCTCCGGCGCGGGGTATTCAAACAGCCACTCGCCATCCTTTGGCTCGTGGAGGTCCTTGTTCATGTACAAAGCGATGGGTTCGAGAAATGCCACGACGCGCCCGCAGGTTTTGGCCAGCGCCGCAGAAGTTCGGAGCATCATCGCCGCGTCGTCGCCCCGACTCGGGCAGGCGATCACAAGACCCGGAATGTCACGCAGTGCCGTAAACGAGTTGTCGTTGTGAAAATGTCCGCCAAAACCTTTCTGATACCCCAGCGAGGCAATACGCACCACCATGGGATTGGCAAACTGATTGTCGGAAAAATACTGCAGCGAACAGGCTTCGCCGCGCAGCTGATCGCAGGCATTGTGAAAATAGGCGAGGTACTGAATCTCGGGAAAAGGCAGCAGCCCCATGAGCCCCGCGCCCTGGGCGAGGCCCAGTATCGTGGTCTCGTCCAGCAGCGTGTTAAAGACCCGTGCCCCCTTGAAGGCCCTGGCGAGCCCCGTTGTCACCGTATAGACGCCACCCTTTTGGGCGACGTCTTCGCCAAAAAGCGTGGCCTCGGGGTATTTGATCAGCAGGTCGTGCAGGGCGCGGTTGATCTGGATGGACATATGCCGGGCATCCGACAGCTCAGGCAGGCGCTCCGCCCCACCGAAGATCTTGCTCCGCGCAATCGTATCCGCCGTTCGCCCTGCTTCTTTCGCCACAGCCTTTTCATCGAAAGGACCCAGCGGCGCCATGACTTGGGCCGCAGTGGTCAGGCGCGGTCGCTTGCTGGCCTTTGCAGCCGCGTCGCGCACCTTTGTTCTGACCGACTCATACTCATCACGAATTTCCGCAGCCGACATCAGGCCGGCTTCCAGCGCGGTCTCGGCAGTAACAAGCAGCGGGTCGCAGGCTTCCGCAGACTCCACCTCGGCGAGATTCAGGTATTCGGTCTCTACATCCGTGCCGGCGTGCCCGAGAAGGCGTTTTACGCGCAGGTGCAAAAACACGGGTACGCGTTTCCTGCGGCACATCTCAATTGCGTCGCGCGCCACGTTCCAGGTGTCGACAATGTCCAGCCCGTCGGCCTTGAAATAAGCGAGATTCGTTCGCGTCGAGAAATTCGATTCGATCCAGCCGGCAGGCGTCTTGACCGAAATCCCAAGGCCGTTGTCTTCGCATACGAAAACTACAGGCACGGGCAGATTCTGGAACGCGGACCACAGGGCGGCGTTGAACGCGCCGGCAGCGGCGGAGTGATTGGCGCTGGCGTCGCCGAAGCTACAGATCACGATGCTGTCATCGGGCACCGGCAGGTCGATGCCGATCCTTTTTCCCTGCTCGATGGCCAAAGCGGTGCCCACCGCCTTCGACAGGTGACTGGCGATCGTAGAGGTTTGCGGCGGGACCCAGAGTTTCCTGCTGCCCCAAACCTTGTGGCGCCCGCCCGAAATCGGGTCTTCGCTGCTGGCTGCGAGGGACAGCGCGGTGTCGAAAACCGGATCAGTATCGGCATCCTTAAATCCGCGCGCCATCATGAAGCCACCGCTGCGATAGTGCAGGAAGGCGGGATCGGTGGTGCGAGAGAGCTGACCGATTACGGCGTTGCCCTCGTGGCCGGGGCTGCCGATAGTGTAGAAGCCCTCGTTGCGGGCGCGCATCTCGCGCGCTACCAGGTCGATGTGTCGTGAACACATCTGGGCTTTAAAAATTTCCAGGAAATCCTTTTGCGTCAGCTCGCTGCCGGGT
>JABDLF010000047.1 GCA_013003115.1 Gammaproteobacteria bacterium | reverse complement strand
AGCGGGTATCCAAGCTCGGATCCAACACCACCACCATCCGCTATGTGGCGGGGCTTTACGAGAAGGCAGAGTCAGGCGGCGTGACCACCCACCGGCATTTCATTTATGCTGATGGCAAAACCATTGCCGTGCACGAGCGCTATTCCAATGCCAACCCCGATACCACGAACTACCTGCACCGCGACTACCAGGGCAGTGTGGATGTGATTACCAACAGTTCAGGCACCGAGCTTGAGCGCTTTTCTTACGATGCCTTTGGCAAGCGCCGGTTCGATGACTGGACCGCCCTCTGCGCAACAATACCAGTGATGGTCTGTATGGCTACCGCCACCTTTCAGACCGCGCCTACACCGGCCACGAGAGTTTAGACAGCACCCTGCTCACCCACATGAACGGCAGGTTCGGAAATACCGGACGCCTATAAATCGAGCAAAATCTACGGCCAAAAATGCCTGGCCATATTTCGCTGACGATCCGGACGTGTTCTAAAAATCCATCTTTGATTGGGGTCTTATAGGGTTTTTTCAGGCTTGTGGAAAAACCAGAATCTGCTTCCTATACTCATTGGATGGCAGATTTGCCCGGGTTTTAGCACGAAAAAGGGACTGAAAAATGAAAACTGCAAACTGTGCTTCAGGCGCCCTCGTTCTCGCCTTGTTTTGCTCTTCGGTTAACGCAGAATACGTCGCTTACTCTGTGGATGATGGTGATCGTACCCCGCTGCCGGAGAACATTGACGATATTGATTCGAAACACCTCTTGAACGTCGAGTGGGGAAGCTACGGTGGTCGCAAGTCACGCGTGGGGGTCCTCGAGGTGGATAACAATTCTTCAGCGTCCTCATTTGTGGTCACCGGTGCGATGGGCACATCCATCAACTACTCATCGTCGGACACTGGCGTGCCGGTTAATGGCATCGAGGCAATTGTCGTTGACGTAATGAATGCCACTTCCCGATTCCGTCTGGTGGAGCGCCAGACGGAGGCATTGCAAGGGGTGTTGAATGAACAGGACATGGGCGCGAGCGGCCGCGTTGCCAAACCCTCTGCAGCAAAGCTGGGCAATATCCTGGGCGCTGAATATCTTGTGCAGGTGGTTGTGACCAACTATGAGCCGGGCACTGAAGGGCGGGATATTGGCGTAGGCGCCCTGTCGCGCAAGGTGCCGCTGCTCGGCGGCGTAAAAATAAAGAATCGGCAGGGTCAGGTTGGAATGAACTTCCGGCTTATTGATGCAGAAACGAGCGAGATCCTATTTACCAAGCAGATTGAATCCATCATTAAGGAGTCGGGGCTGGCATTCGGCGGCGCGGCCTGGGGTGGCGCCGGGGCGCTGGGTGGTTTCATGTCGAGTTATTCCAAGACGCCGATAGGTCAGGCGGTAATAGCGGGCATCAACAAGGGTGTTTATGAGCTGGTCAAGCAGATCGGTGGCGGCGTCGCCCAGGGCTCGGTAATCAAGGCCGATTCCCAGGAGGTTTTCGTCAACCTTGGCGAAGAGAGCGTGGCCATCGGTGACGTGCTGAAGGTCATGGTGAAAGGCGAGGAGCTGATCGATCCGGACACGGGAATATCTCTTGGTGGCGATGACGAATACATCGGTAACATCGAGGTTATTAGTGTGAAGGACAAGTATTCGATTGCCAAACCGGTCTCACTGTCGCGGACACCGGACCGGGGAGATCGCGTTGTTTCGACCGCAGCTGCCGAGCCCATGGAATATGCCGATCGCTGGTCAACCAAGCGGCGCCGGTAGCATCGGGATAGCAACGGCTAGCAACGGGACACCCAAAATTTGTCGATACGACAATCTTCGTTGTGGTGCCCTCATCGTCCGCATCCTATAGTCAATACAGGGTCTTGAGCCGTGCGGTGCCTGGCAGGTTTCCGCGCGATGCGGGAATCGCCAGATGATCAACTGATGTTGGTACTCATGTCGGTCTCGTAATCCCACCGCATTCGAACCTGTTTGAGGAAACGTGTGATGCGTAAATTGTGTTTTCTGCTTCTTGCCGCGTCGCTGGCAAGTTCGCCCGTACTGTCGGAACCGATAGACATTCAGTTTGTTCATCCGTCTGGCAAAAAGGCGAACGAGAGCGCGCCAGACCCGGACGAAGCGGTAAAAGCGCCGACCACATCATTCGCTGGCTGGCCACTCAGTCTTGAGCTGACCATGAATGATGACCTCGGCATCGCCTCTGAGAATCTCGGCGAAGCGCCCGTATTCCCCCTGACAGGAGACACCGGATTCGTGGTGTTCAGCGACCCGGATGGATGCCTTGTTCTTGATTGGCAACCCGGAGACCCGGGCAGCTGGTCCATTCCCTCGGGCGCTGCCTGCTTTAACGAGGAGTTTGAGCTGGTCATCACTGAATCTGACGAGACTTATTTCGAGTTTACGCCCGACCAGGACGCGCTGGGCGTGGCGGACTCAAGTGGCAACCCGCGCCGTATCGCTGCGCTGATGGACGCAACATCCGGTCGCCCGATCATCAACCCTGATGGTGGTATTCCTTCAGCAATAGGGCCCCCTACCAGTAAGTTTGAAATGGTGAGTGAAGGAGAATTTGTAGAAATCGTGGATGGCTACGGCTACGGTGCCGACGACGACGTGCCGGGGCTCGTTATCGTGGCGCGTCACGGCCCCGGTATCGTTTATTTTGATGACGGAACCGCGGGCTCACCCCTTCAGTTGCGCAATCTCGCCGGTTTCATCACTTCAGTGGGCTATGAACTCAGCACCCGGAAAAACAAAACCGCCATTCAAGTGCAACTCATGGTGCCCCCGTACCTGATTGCACCCGTGGTCATCGCCGACGATGAGGTGAGCGGTCCGCCGGGCACCCCAGCGGTGCTATGGCGGCTGGACGGCTCGGCAATGACACAGTCGGCCGATGAAATTCTTGGCGAACCCGTTAGCAGCACATTCGAAACCGGCTACCCGCGCCTGGTTGGTCACCTGTCGTACAACATACACGCCATGGCGGTCAGCGGCACCGCACCCGATACCGTGATTGATCTCAACGGCGACGGTCACATCGATCATCACGACCTTGAACTCATGGGCTATACGGTGCTTAGCAAAACCGCGTCGGTTTCCCTGCGCGTCTTCCCTGCCCAGGCTTGTCATGGCGGCAGTGGTGACAATACGGTTTATGCAGACCTGGATGGAAACGGCAGCGCAGTTACCACCCTCAACTGCCCGTCAGGATCAGGTAGCATTTCGAAGCCACCGCGATAAATATCAATCTGTGATTGGCGTGCTTTTTTTAACAGAGCACGCTGCCCCGCTGTCTACATCAGCCACTCACGCATCAGTCTTTTTATCTGAGTTTGATATGGCGTTCCCATCGCACGCGCCTTTAGTTTGAACGCGCCAAGCAGGTCTTCCGGCACTTTCATACTGATCAACTTCGAGGCCACCCTCCTCTCGCCGTGCAGACGGCGAAAATCATCCAGGAATCTCACGATGCTTTCAGAGCTCATCGCTTTGCAGTTTGCGAGGTATTCATCCGAAAACTTCTGCAGTCCCTTGCTCATAACCGCTCAAGCGCCTTGATGTCTTCCAGGTCCTGCGGCCGACCGCTGCTACGCTTCATCGCGATCAGATCTGCTTTGGCAAGGATACGAATGTCGCCACCAGGCAGCACGATGCGCCGGGTTTTCTTTGCCTTAAGATCACTGGTAATAATCAGGTCAACCTGCTCCGAAAGATCATTTGGATTGTAGAAATTCCACGCCACCAGGTTCCTGTTCTCGATGTACTCCTTGCGAAACTGATAGACGTCCTCCGCGGAAATGGGCAAGCGAGAAACCAGATCCATTTTGTTAAACGCGGACTCTGACTTCCTGAGCGCCGACTTTGACCAATTTACTATCACGTCAACGTCCACAGTGCCGCGCACCGCGCCGTGCAACGCCACGGCGTGGCCGCCGACAATTGCGTAGCGCACACCGGCCGCACTGAGCGCAGCGCAAACTCGTTCCAGAAATGACATTCAAGGAGTATATACCAATATATACGGTATACAAAACGATCAGAGCACGTTCTGTCAGGTTGGAGGCGGGCATTTACGCAAAGACCTGCTCTGATCCTTAGCGTCCAAAGGTCTTCTGTTTCCGTTCGAGGCCCCTGCCGGACTGGTCTAAGCGCGTTTAGCGCCCTTGCGCTTGCTTGGTGTTGGCGAGTTCTTTGCCACAAAACGATGCCCATCAACCAGTTTCAGAAGATCAAAGGCGCTGATCATCCCGACAACTTGCTGCTCATGGGTCACTACTACCCGATGAATACCGTGATTTCGCATAATACGCGCAGCAACGCTGACATCACCGTACTGCGGCACGGTATAAACTTTCTCGGTCATAACATTGCTGATCGGTGCGCCAGCCTTGAGTTCGTGAGAAAGGTCCGTCGTCGAGACGATGCCCACCGGTTGTTTCTCGCCATTAACCACCGGCACCGCGCCAATCTTGTTTTTTTGCAGCATTTTCCTGACATGCTCAACGCTCTGATGCGGCTCTGCCGTGATGACGGATTCGGTCATCAGCTCATTAATCTTTACGTTCATAATTTCCCCCGAGTAAACCCTATATTTATCAAGTGCCAGCGCGGTCCCACAATAGTGGAAAGCCCCTATATGGAAGCAGCGCGCCCTCGCTACTCAGCCACCAACCTGTAGCGCAATCGGCCAGATCGCAAAATCAGCTCTGCTTGCTGACCTGGTTGGTGGATGCCCTCAGTTGCCTCTCGAAATCCGGCCATGCGTTGGCTGAGGAAAGGGTCAGAGTTCTTCTCTTGTGATGCCTTTGTACACAAAGCCCTTACCAGAGGCGTTTTAAGCGGGTGGGTATGCGGGCCTCGCCCGGTCGTCTAACTGGATCCCCGCTTCCGCGGGGATAACGGGGTGGCGGGAATGACGAGGTGGCGGGAATGACGAGGCGGCGGGAGTGACGAGGCGGCGGGAGTGACGAGGTGACGGGAGTGACAACTTCGCGGCAGTGAAGGCCTTGGGGTTGTGGTGATGATGCAGGGGTGCCGGAATCGACACCAAAACCTCGCTCAGTGTTTCGCTGACTTCTTTCGCGGCACGTAAAGGTCGGTGAGCGTGCCTTCGAAGGCCTCGGCGGCCATGGCCACGGTTTCCGACAGGGTCGGGTGCGGGTGGATGGTCAGGCCTATGTCTGCGGCGTCGCAACACATCTCGATGGCAAGCGCCACTTCAGAAATCAGGTCGCCGGCGTTGGTGCCGACGATGCCCGCACCCAGCACGCGCTCCTTGCCGGGCTCGAACAAAATCTTGGTCAGGCCTTCGTCTCGTCCGATGGCCAGGGAGCGACCGCTGGCCGCCCAGGGAAACACGCCCTTCTCGTAGGCAATGCCCTCGGCCTTTGCCTGGGTTTCAGTAAGCCCGACCCACGCGACTTCCGGATCGGTGTAGGCTACCGAAGGAATTACCCGCGCATCAAAGGCACGCTTCATGCCACTGATCACTTCGGCGGCCACCTTGCCTTCGTGGGTCGCCTTGTGCGCCAGCATCGGCTGGCCCACGATGTCTCCGATAGCGAAGATATGCGGCACGTTGGTACGCATCTGCTTATCCACGGAAATAAAGCCGCGCTCATCAACGGACACGCCGGCGTTGTCTGCCTGCAACGTTTTGCCATTGGGCTTGCGACCCACCGCCACCAGTACCCGCCCGTAAGTCTGCGGCTCAGGCGCCTGCTTGCCTTCAAACTCAACCTTGATGCCGCCTTTGTTCGCCTTGAGCGCGGTCACCTTAGTGCCGAGATAGATGGCCTCGTAGCGATCACGAATACGCTTTTCCAGCGGCCTGACCATGTCGCGATCCGCTTCCGGGATCAGCGTCTCGGTGAGTTCGACAATGCTCACGTCCACGCCAAGTGCGTCGTAGACGGTCGCCATTTCCAGCCCGATGATGCCGCCGCCTACCACCAGCATGCGCTTGGGTAATTCCTCCAGCTCGAGCGCCCCGGTGGAGTCCATAATCCGCGGATCGTCCGGCAGCCCTGGCAACATCATGGCTTCTGAACCTGCGGCAATGATGCAGTGCTCAAAGGCGATACTCGTTTCACCGTCGTCGGATTTCACGGTTGCCAAATGCGGGCCTTCAAAACCGCCCTGCCCGTGCACCACCCGGACTTTGCGTTTTTTGGCGAGCCCTTCCAGGCCGCGCGTGAGTTGGCCGACGACACCGTCTTTCCAGCTTCGCAGTTTTTCTGGTTCGATTTTAGGTTTGCCAAACGAGATGCCGTGTTGCGCCATGTCGTGGGCGTCTTCGATAACTTTTGCAGCATGCAGCAAGGCCTTGGAGGGAATGCAGCCGACGTTCAGACACACGCCGCCCAGCGTTGGCCATCGTTCCACGAGCACCACGTCCAAACCCAAATCCGCCGCACGGAACGCCGCGGTGTAGCCGCCAGGACCTGCGCCAAGCACCAGCACCTGGCAGCGCTCATCGGCGTCCGGCAACTCTGCGGGTGCCGACTTCTCCTGAGGCGCTGACGTCGTTGCGGATGCCGCGGCTGGCTGCGCTTGTTTATCCGCGGCCGCTTTATCGGGTTTTGCCGTGGCTTTCTTTTCTGACTCAACCGCGCTTGCCTCGAGCTTGAGAATAACGTCGCCCTCAGAAACCTTGTCACCGGTTTTCACCAGCAATTCAATAATCTTGCCCGCCTGGGTTGCCGGCACGTCCATGGCCGCCTTGTCAGTTTCTAAAGTAATCAGCGGGTCTTCCTGCGCGATCTCGTCGCCGACATTGACCAGCACCTCGATGATTTCGACGTCGCTGAAGTCGCCGATATCCGGCACCTTGATATCGACGAGGTCTTTACTCACGGCGCGAGGTCTCTCACTTCGCGAAGCACCTCGGCAAGGAAGGTGGTAAAGCGCGCAGCGGCGGCGCCGTCGATGACGCGATGATCATAAGACAGTGACAAGGGCAGCATCAGGCGCGGCGCGAATTCCTTGCCATCCCAGACCGGCTGCATGGCAGCGCGCGAGATGCCGAGAATGGCCACCTCGGGCGCGTTGATGATCGGCGTGAAAAACGTCCCGCCGATGCCGCCCAGACTCGAAATCGTGAAACAGCCACCCTGCATCTCGGCGGCCTTGAGCTTGCCGTCGCGTGCCTTGCCGGCAAGCCCCGACAGCTCACCGGCCAGTTCCATCACGCCCTTCTTGTCAGCGTCACGAATCACCGGCACCACCAGGCCTCCGGGCGTGTCTGCCGCGAAACCCATATGGCAGTATTTTTTGACGATCAGGTTCTCGCCGTCCGGGTCGAGGGAGGCGTTGAATTCGGGGAATTCTTTAAGGGCGTGCACGACCGCTTTGACGAAGAATGCCAGCGGCGTGAGCTTCACACCTTCTTTCTCCGCCGCGGGCTTCAGCGCCTTGCGCGTCTTCTCGAGCTCGGTGATATCCGCCAGGTCGTGCTGGGTTACATGAGGCAGGTTGACCCAGGCAGCCTGAAGTCTCGGCCCTGATATTTTCTTAATACGAGATAATGGCTTACGCTCGATATCTCCAAACTTTGTGAAGTCAATTGTCGGCACTTCAGGCAGCGCGGGCCCTGTGGATATGCCCCCGCTCATCACCGATTTCACAAAGGCCTTGATGTCATCCTGTGTGACCCTGCCCTTCTTGCCACTGCCGTTAACCCGACCCAGATCGACGCCGAGTTCCCGGGCAAACTTGCGCACCGACGGACTCGCGTGGGCCTTGGCAAAACCGGCCTCATCAATGGGCGGCAACTGTCCTTTTTGCGCGGTGCTTGCCGGCTTCGCTGCAACAGTTTTTGCAGCGCTCGGCGCGGCGGCCTCGCTGGCGGGCGCCGTTGCCGGCCCCTCTGTCGGCTTTGCTGCCGCGGGGCTGGCGGCCACGAGCAGCGTTGCCACCAGGTCGCCTTCGGATACCTTGTCGCCTTGCTTCACCGCGAGCGAAATGATCTTGCCGCCTGCGGGTGCCGGCACGTCCATGGCGGCCTTGTCCGTTTCGAGGGTGATCAGCCCCTGCTCGGCCTCAACCTCGTCGCCCTCGGCTACCAGCACCTCGATGATCTCGACGCCAGTGAAATCGCCGATGTCCGGTACCCGGATTTCCTGCTCGACGGGTTCTTTCGATACGGCGGCGTCCGTGTCTTCGGCTGACTTGTCTTTTGCCGGCGCCTCGTCTTTCTTTTCTGATGACTGGTCGTCGCCCGAACCCGCTTCGGCTTCAAGCTCGATGACGGGCGATCCTTCCGATACGCGATCGCCCGCTTTGACCAGCAGCTTCTTGACCGTGCCCGCCTCCGGGCTCGGCACGTCCATGGCAGCCTTGTCCGTTTCAAGCGTAATCAAGGGGTCTTCGGCGGAAAGCCTGTCGCCCTCGGCCACCAGCACCTCGATGATTTCGACGTCGGTAAAGTCCCCGATATCAGGAACCGTGACGGTAGTGGTTTGCTTTTGCTTGCTGGCCAAAACTTGCTCCCGCCGACGCTACAGGGTCACGGGGTCCGGTTTACCCGGATCAATATCATAGCGGGCCATGGCGTCGGTCACGGTCTTCACGTCCACCTTGCCCTCATCAGCCAGAGTCTTGAGCGCCGCGACGACAATGTTGTACCGATCCACCTCAAAGAACTTGCGCAACTGCTCGCGCGAGTCGCTGCGACCGAAGCCGTCGGTGCCGAGAACCGTGTAGCGGCCGGGAACCCACTGGCGCACCTGGTCTGCGAATACTTTCATGTAATCCGTGGCGGCAATGAACGGGCCTTCCTGCTTGCCGAGGCATTCTTCGATAAAGCACAGACGCGGCTTGCGCTCAGGGTGCAACAGGTTGTGCCGCTCGACGCTCAATGCATCCCGGCGCAGCTCGTTGAAACTGGTCACGCTCCAGATGTCGGCAGGAATCTCAAATTCATGCTCGAGCAGTTCTGCCGCCGCAATCACCTCGCGCAATATGGTGCCGCAGCCCATGAGCTGTACCCGTATCTTGCCCTTGCCGCCGTCGCGGAACTTGTACAGGCCCTTCAGGATTCCTGCCTCGGCACCCTTGGGCATGGCCGGGTGCTTGTAATTTTCGTTCATGCAGGTGATGTAATAAAAAACGTTTTCCTGCTCTTGATACATACGCCGCAGGCCATCCTGCAAAATGACGGCCAGCTCGTAGGCAAACGTGGGGTCATAGGTTACGCAGTTGGGAATGGTGGACGCCAGGATATGGCTGTGCCCGTCCTGGTGCTGCAGGCCCTCGCCCGCCAGCGTCGTGCGGCCCGCCGTGCCGCCCAACAGGAAACCGCGCGCCTGCATGTCTCCGGCTGCCCATGCAAAGTCGCCGATGCGCTGGAAGCCGAACATGGAGTAATAGATGTAGAAAGGGATCATGGGCATGGCGTAGTTGCTGTAAGCCGTGCCCGCCGCGATCCACGAACAGAACGAGCCCGCCTCGTTAATGCCCTCTTCGAGGATCTGCCCCTTCTTGTCCTCGCGGTAGTACATGAGCTGATCCGCATCCTGCGGCGTGTACAGCTGACCCTTGGACGAGTAGATACCGACCTGCCGGAACATGCCTTCCATACCGAAGGTGCGCGCCTCGTCAGGCACGATGGGCACGATATGTTTGCCGAGCTTTTTGTCACGCAGCAGCGCCGTAATGATGCGCACGAATGCCATGGTGGTGGAAAACTCGCGTTCGCCGGAGCTTTCTAACTGCGTTTTGAACTTGTCGAGCGCCGGCGCCTCGAGCTTTTCAGACTCCGTGCTTCGAGCCGGCAGGAAGCCACCGAGCTTTTCACGCCGTGACAACAGGTACTGCATTTCTTCGCTGTCGTCGGCGGGCTTGTAAAAAGGCA
>JABDLF010000034.1 GCA_013003115.1 Gammaproteobacteria bacterium | reverse complement strand
TTGAATAGAATTGCATTTCAGGCCCTCCGGGCAATTGCAGAACTAAAGTCAATTGACGAGCCATACGTATGATTCGTCAGGGGTAACGATACAAGGCCCTGACTGGTGGGCAACCTCGAAAAGCTTGTCCTACGGATGAGAGAAATTCATCACTGAACATTGGCGGGGCCTGCAGCACAAAGCCGGCCCAATGCCCCGTGCATGAGCTGTGACTTGGGTCACACTCTGATGCCCGCCATGTGAGCGTATTGTTGACCCACCGAGATCACTCCAGATCAAAGAGATTCCGGGACACCCAAAGCAACAGGCGCATGTTGGTGCACAACTAATCGATACAGCGCGTGGCTCCGATAATGTGGCGGGCCGCCATCTCCCTGGCACATGATAATATTTCGCGCATGAACAATTCCCTGATCCAGATCTTGCCGGTAGCCTGCGTGTTCTTTCTGTCGGCCTGCGGTGACATGACGACTCCGGACGCCGGACCTCCAGCCACCGAATCTTCCATTACAAAGCGGGAATTCAACCCTGCGCTGAACGGCGAATGGATAGGGAACGGCATCTCCTATGGCGCCTACCGTGACGGCGAGGGGCCCGGACAGGGGCTGACCTCTAAAGCACATATTCTTGAGGACATGCAGATCATCGCCGGTCGCTGGAACCTGATCAGGCTGTATGGATCAGACCCGCAGGCCGAGAACATCCTTGAGGTGATCGAAGAAAACGACCTGCCAATTCGTGTCATGCAGGGCGCGTGGCTCGACAAGCACAAGACCGATGCCGAGAACGACGAGCAGATCAGGCTCGCCATCGAATTCGCCAACCGCTTCCCGGACATCATCGTCGCGGTCAACGTTGGCAACGAGATATTCGTGGACTGGTCTTATCACAGGATTGACGACATGGACGGGGTGATCGAGCAGATCAGGCAGGTCCGCGCCAGTATCCAGCAGCCGGTTACGGTGAGCGACGACTACAACTTCTGGAATAAGCCCCACGCAAAAAAAATCGCCAACGAGGTGGATTTCATTTGCCTGCACGCCTACGCGTTCTGGAACAACAAGACGCTTGATGAAGCGATGGCGTGGACGGAATCAATCTATCGCGACATTCAAAGCCGGCATCCGGATCACAAGGTTGCCTATTGCGAAACCGGTTGGCCGACGAGTCGTGTTTATGGCGACGGCAGCTACGAGGGTGGACTGATCGGCAAGGCTGGCGAAGAGCAGCAGGAAGTTTTCTTCGATCAGTACGATCCCTGGGTTAACCAGAATCAGGTCATATCATTCTATTTCTCATCCTTCGACGAGAACTGGAAGGGCGGGTTCGACGGTGCCAACCCCATGGACAAGGCTGAGAAACACTGGGGTCTCTATAAGTCCGATCGCACGCCGAAGCAGGCGCTGCGTTAGTCTCCGGCCACTGCTCCGTCGCGAAGTCGCCCTGGCGGTGGCTTGCTAGCCGGGCGTGTAGTACGTCGGCGTGGCAGGACCCACCGGCAAACCAAGGATGAAAGTCCACAAGAAAAAAAACAGCGACCACAGGACAATAAACGCCACCGAGAATGGAAGCATCATCGCAATCAGCGTGCCAACACCGGCCTTGGGTTCATACTTAGCGACAAAGGCCATAATCAGACCGAAGTAGCTCATCATCGGCGTGATGATGTTGGTGCTTGAATCCCCGATTCGATACGCAGCCTGGATCACTTCGGGCGAATAGCCCAGCAACATGAGCATGGGCACGAAGATCGGCGCCGTCACCGCCCACTGCGCGGACGCTGACCCCAGCATCAGGTTGATGAAGGCGCACACCAGGATAAACAGAAAAAAGAGAACCGGCCCGGTGAAGCCGATGTTCTCCAGGAAGGTCGCGCCAGCGACGGCCGTGATCGATCCGAGATTGGTCCACCCGAAGAACTTCACGAACTGGGCGGCGAAGAAGACCAGCGCAATGTAAAGACCCAGCGTACTCATCGCGTGCGCCATGGCGTTGATGACATCCCGATCGTTCCGGATCGTACCGACCGTGCGGCCATAGACAATCCCGATCGTCAGGAAATACACAAATATCAAGGCAACGATGCCCCGGAGAAACGGCGAGCCGGCGATTGCCCCTGTTTGCTGGTTGCGCAGAACCGCGCCCTCCGGCAATACGAGCGCGACGATGACGCCGGCGAAAATAAGAGTCGCCCACAGCGAATTCCAGAGTCCGCGCTTTTCCTGCTGCGAGAGTGGATCCATGCGGTGCGCGTCTTCATCATCGTCCCCCTCCGGCGTGCCGTGGTACGGGCCGAGAGAAGGCTCTACGATTTTCAGGCTGATAAAGCTTGCGACGGCTGTAATCAGAAATGTGCTCGCGATCATGAAAAACCAGTTGGCGCTGGCATCAACTTCATAGGACGGATCGATCAGGCGCGCCGCCTCGGTGGTGATGCCGGAGAGCAGCGGGTCGACCGTGCCGATGAACAGGTTTGCGCTGTAGCCACCGGACACGCCCGCGAACGCTGTCGCCAGCCCGGCCAGCGGATGGCGGCCAAGAGAGTAGAAGACGACGGCAGCAAGGGGCACGAGCACGACGTAGCCCATTTCTGACGCCGTGTTTGAGAGCACGCCGGAGAACACGATGATAACGGTGACGAGGCCCGGCGGCGCGTTTAGCACCATGCCGCGAATCAGCGCAGTCAGCCAGCCGGATCGTTCTGCAACGCCTACGCCCAGCAGCGCCACCAGCACAGTACCGAGAGGCGCGAACTCCACGAAGTTGCGCACGAGATTCAGCACGATCATCCGCAGACCCTCGGCATTCATGAGGCTGACGACCTCGATCATGCCGTTAGCGGCGCGGCCCTTTGCGCCCACCGGCCGCGGATCGACGACGGACACGTCGAAGAAGCCGAGGATGCCGGATAGAACAACGACGCCTGCGGCAAACAGCGCAAACAGTGTGACCGGATGCGGCAGCGCGTTGCCGAGCCACTCAACAACGTGCAAAAAGCGGGTGATCGCGGTCTCGTTTGCCTTCGGCGCAGGTTTTTCTGTCATTTTGAGTTCTTCTGCTCAGTAGACGACAAGAGCTTAGCAAACTCAGGAGCCGGAAAGGCGCTTGATCATGCGTTCCTGGCCAGGGGCCGACTTGTTCGACAGTCAAAGCCCGGACGAATGACCGGGCACGTACTGGATCAGGTCCCACAGGTTGCCGTAAAGGTCCTCAAACACCGCTACCGTGCCGTAATCCTCTGTTTTTGGTTCCCGAACAAAAACAATACCG
>JABDLF010000020.1 GCA_013003115.1 Gammaproteobacteria bacterium | reverse complement strand
GATCCGACGCTCAGCTTGCGCGGTGGCAAAGAGGGTGATGATGACCTGGTGGCACTAAACGTCACAATACCGCTGCCAGTGCGTAACAGTTATCGGTATGAAGTCACTGCCGCCGATGCAGAGTATCGTCAAGCAAGGGAGGTCCTCTCCAACGTGTCGCGACGGGCGTATTCGCGTTTTCTCGGTGCTAAGGAGCGCTACGAAATTGCGCAGGCAGCTTGGCAGGACTGGCAAGACACTGGCGACGTCAGCCTACAAAGCCAGGATGAAACCTTGAGGCGCCTGTGGCAAGCGGGTGAGCTCAGCACCACCGACTACCTGGTGCAATTCAAACAAACATTGGACACGGGTGAAAGTGCGCTCGAGCTGCGCAGCGCGCAGTGGCGCGCATGGTTCGAGTGGATGACTGCATCCGGACACATCAAGGACTGGCTGGGAGAGCGCACATGAACCGCTTTGCCTCCCCGATCACGACAAGGAATTTTCGCATGAAGAATTGGACAATTTTATCGACCCTGCTACTGCTTTTTGTTAGCACGGTTGCGCTCGGGCAAGAGGACGAGCATGGCCACGCCGAGGAAGAAGAAATCGGTGCCGTTGAATTAGGCCCCAAGGAACGTAGTGCGGCGGGCATCAGCACGGCACCTGTTGGCTTTCGCGGTTTGTCAGAGCAAGTCACGATGCCCGCCGAGGTCGTTGTTAATGCCTATGAATCGGCGAGCGTGACCACACGCATAACGGCGCAGGTGCTCGAACGCTTCGTCAAGTTGGGCGATGAGATTACTACCGACCAGCCACTGGTCAGGCTATCGAGCGTCGAGATGGCCGATGCGCAGGGCACCTTGATCATCGCGGACCAAGAGTGGCAGCGTGTACGCGACCTTGGAAAAGCCGCGGTATCAGGCCGCCGCTATGTCGAGGCCGAGATTGCGCGCAGCCAGGCCCTGGCCAAGGTGCTGGCCTATGGCATGACGGCGGCCCAGGCCGACGATCTTCTTAGACGGGGTGCCGCGGCGTTGGCCACGGGCGAGTTCGTGCTAATGGCGCCGCAGCAGGGCACCGTGCTCAGCGATGCGTTCATCGCAGGCGAACTGATTGAGCCGGGGCGCGTGCTGTTCAATATCAGCGATGAGTCAACTTTGTGGGTTGAGGCCAGCACAGTTCCGAGCGACCTGACGCATTTCGAGGTTGGCGCGCCGGCACGTGTTGCGCACGGCGACGGTCACTGGATCAACGGTCGCGTCATTCAGCTGCACCATCAACTGGATGAAACCACGCGCCGCCAGGGACTGCGTATCGAAGTCGACAATGCGGACGATCACCTGCACCCGGGACAATTTGTGGAAGCCGAGATAAGCACCGGAGAGGGCCCGTCGGTGCTTGCTGTGCCGAGTGAAGCAATAACGCTGATCGAGGGCACGCCGACTGTGTTTCTGCTAGAGGACAATCGCGAATTGCATCCACGGCCGGTTGAGACCGGCATCGCTGCAGGTGGCTGGACTGAAATTGTTGGCGGTCTGAGCGACGGCGATGAGATCGCTGTCAGCGGGGTATTCCACATCAAGTCGCTGCTGTTGAAATCATCGCTTGGCGAAGGCCACGCGCATTAGGAGGTAATCATGCTGAATTCTGTAGTTGAAGCCTCCTTGAGGTACAAGTTCCTGGTGCTCATTGCTTTTGGCGTGATCGCGTTTCTGGGCTGGCGTGCCATTTTCTCGGTGCCGATCGATGCCTTTCCGGATGTCACGCCGGCGCAGGTGAATATCTACACCGAATCGCCTGGCCTCGCGGCCGAGGACGTCGAGCAGTTACTCACGTTCCCAATTGAATCCGGCATGGCTGGCCTGCCCAAGGTGCAGGAGATCCGTTCGGTAAGCCTGTTTGGACTGTCCTACGTGGCTGTCTATTTCGATGACGATATGGACATCTATTTTGCCCGGCGCCTGGTCATGGAACGTTTGCAGGAGGTCGGCGACCGTATTCCCGAGGGGTACGGCACGCCAGAGATGGGGCCGAATACGTCGGGTCTTGGGCAGGTGTTCTGGTACACGCTGGAACGCGCCGATGAGGAGCTGAATGCAGCGATCACAGATATGGATCTGCGTACGCTGCAAGACT
>JABDLF010000089.1 GCA_013003115.1 Gammaproteobacteria bacterium | reverse complement strand
GCCAAGCGCAAGACTAAGCGTAAGACGAAGAAGAAGGCTTCCAAACGGAAGGCTTCCAGGAAGAAGGCGCCGAAGCGTAAAGCAAGTCGCCGGAAAACTTCGAAGAGGCGTTCCAGCAAGAAGCGGTAAGCTTCCCAGCTGGCAGTGCCAGACGCAAAACGGGCGGCCTGTCTTTACACAAGCAGGCCGACCCGGCTTAAAATGGGCCCTCGCGGGCCCATTTTTTTTGCCCTTCGAATTGAAGTGAATCCCCGGATCTCCCAGGAATAGCTAATGAATCAGAATGACAAGAAACGCGCGGCAGCCGAGGCGGCGATCCGCTACGTTGACGGAGGGATCATCGGCGTTGGCACCGGATCGACAGTCAACTTCTTCATCGATCTGCTCGCAAAGCGCAGCAGGGATATCGAGGCCGCTGTATCAAGCTCTGAAGCCACCACCAGGCTTCTCAGGGCAGCCGGGATCGACGTAATTGATCTCAATCAGGCAGGCACTCTGTCGGTGTACGTGGACGGCGCCGATGAGGCGGACAAGCACAGACACCTGATCAAGGGGGGCGGCGGGGCTCTGACGCGGGAGAAGATTGTGGCGGCCGCTTCGAGGAAGTTCGTTTGCATCGTCGACGACAGCAAGCTTGTTCCTGTTCTGGGCCATTTCCCCCTGCCGGTCGAGGTGATCCCCATGGGGCGGTCGTATGTCTCGAGGACCATGATCGCGCTCGGAGGACAGCCCGTCTATCGGGAAGGGTTTGTGACCGACAACGGGAATCAGATCGTAGATGTACACAACCTCGCCATTACCGACCCTGTTGCGCTTGAGCAACATATCGGAGGAATTGCCGGCGTGGTTACCGTTGGTCTGTTTGCTGCAAGGCCTGCAGACACCCTGCTTGTTGCAACAGACAATGGCATAGAAACAATCGAATAATGACTCCCATCCTGCGCAATGTTATCGCCGCCGGATAATTGCAGGATATGCCGCTTTCGGCATCACAGCCTCTGAAGACGCAAAGCAAAAGTCCTTTGCGTCGGATCTGGCAGCCGAAAGCCAGAAGACACGTCCGCAGGCGCCACTCGAGGCGCTAACCTCAACTCGTGATTGCATGACAAGCCACTTTCGGCATCGCAGCCTCTGAAGGCACAAAAAAACCCGCCTCGCGGCGGGTTTCGATGAGATTGGCTGGGGGACCAGGATTCGAACCTGGGTTGACGGAGTCAGAGTCCGTAGTCCTACCGCTAGACGATCCCCCAATAAAGCAGATGCCGGCGGTGTGGGCTTTAAATCAGCGCTTGGAAAACTGCTTAGCGCGTCGAGCCTTTGCGAGACCGACTTTCTTGCGCTCAACTTCGCGCGCATCACGCGTAACGAATCCTGCCTTGCGCAAGGGCCGGCGCAGAGTCTCGTCGAACTCCATCAATGCCCTCGTCAGGCCATGGCGAATCGCGCCTGCCTGGCCCGTGGTGCCGCCACCCGTTACCGTCACGCTGACGTCAAACTTGTTTTCCAGATCGGCAACTTCCAGCGCCTGCCGGACAATCATGCGGGCAGTCTTGCGACCAAAGAACTCGTCCAGAGGACGATCATTGACCGTGATGTTACCGCTGCCGTCCCGGAGATAGACTCTCGCTGTAGACGACTTCCGACGACCGGTCCCGTAAAAAGTATTCTCTGACATATTTTCTATTACCAGTGGCTTTAATTATCAGGCATTCAGCTCAAGTGGCTTGGGCTGCTGCGCGGCGTGCTGATGCTCGGAGCCTGGGTAGACGCGCAGTTTTTTGAACATGGCCCGACCAAGCGAGTTCTTCGGCAGCATGCCCCGAACAGCGTTCTCAAGTGCCCGCTCCGGATGTTCCGCGAGCAGCTTTTCGAGATTGGTCGACTTAAGATTGCCGATGTACCCGGTGTGCTTGTAGTACATCTTGTCTTGCATCTTGTTTCCGGTAACGCGAATTTTCTGCGCGTTCACAACGACTATGTGGTCACCGGTATC
Organism: Gammaproteobacteria bacterium; assembly: GCA_013003115.1. Classification (GTDB taxonomy): domain Bacteria; phylum Pseudomonadota; class Gammaproteobacteria; order Steroidobacterales; family JABDLF01; genus JABDLF01. The sequence continues at coordinate 12,098 of JABDLF010000089.1, read as the reverse complement.
GACATGTGGCGTAAATTCGGGCTTGTGCTTGCCGCGCAGGCGCTGCGCGAGTTCACTTGCCAGGCGCCCCAGGGTCTTGCCAGTGGCATCCACAACGAACCAATCGCCGCGAACTTCACCCGCTTTGGCTGAGAACGTCTTCATTGTCGCTTGCTCCAGAATTATTGATACGCGCATGACTGCGCGAAAAGCCGGCCATTCTACTCAAGCGCCTGAGCTAATGCAATCAAAAGCCTGCATCATGAAACGCCATCGAAGCCATTCTCATATAAACAAAATAATTGATATATCAGATGGTTACGTCACACCGGATTAGCACAAGCAAGGCCCGTTCCTGGCGGCCTTTTCGAGCTTTGGCCTCTCCTTGCCGAACTTTGGGCGATCCCTGGCGGGGCATCTGACAAACTCGTGGCAAGCACCATCTGTGGCTACCACGCCGCCAAGGCTCACAGCATTAGCCTGGGAACAGGCCGTCCTGCTACCACGTGCTCCTCAATCAGCTCGTCAATGTCTTCCTGGTCCACGTACGTATACCAGGTGCCTTCCGGGTAAATAACAAGCACCGGACCCTCATCGCAGCGATCGAGACAGCCCGCGCTGTTAATGCGCACCCCGCCTTTGCCGGACATGCCGAGTTTCATTATTTTTGCCTTCGCGTAGGCGCGCATCCTGGTCGCCGCGCAGTTCTCGCAGCTCGGACGGCTATCGCCCTCGCGCTTATTAGTGCAAAAAAACAGGTGGTGGCGGTAATAACTCATTGTGACCAGAAACTGCCGGGTGCAAATGCTCCCGGCAGTTTGCCGATCTGTTGCGTCGCCGGCAAGGGCCAGTCAGAACGCGTACTCGAGATTGATGGCCGTGAAGGTGTCAGACTTGTCGCGGCCTACCGGTACGTCGCTGTTATTCTTGATGGTATAGCTCACGCTGAGCGCCAGCGATTCCATGAGCTTCGCAGTGACGGCCGTTACTGACTCAATGTAGGTATTGCCGGAACCGCTCTCCACCGCCAGCAGCTGAGTGAAATCCGCTGTATCGCTGAACTTCCACAGATAGTCGAGACCTGCTCTGCCGATTACGCCGGTCTCGCGCGTACCGTCCGACAAGTCAGCCTGCTTGGCGCCGAGGCCCAGCTCCACATTCAAGATCTGCGTATCGCTGTTAAGCAGCCGCCGACCGTAGCCGATAGCCTCGGAGAGCTGCTCTTCGTAGCCACTGAAGCGGTCTTTCTCCCAGCTGACGAGGCCGAAAACATAGTCGTGTTCTGTGAAATCGTACTTGCTCTTGAAGTTGAGCTGGTAGCGTTCCGCTGTCGTCACATCGCTGGTGACATTGCTGATCGCCTGTGCGCCGAACTGGTGATGCCAGTTCGTGAGGTTGTAGGAGAGGCGGAACAGCGCATTTAAGCTGCTGCTTTCACTGTTGCCGGAGGTCGCAAGATAGCCAAGGCCGGCTTTTCCCGACCAGGGCCCGTCTTCCTGCTCGGCAGACACTGAGCCGATGGCTAAAAAACCAGAAACGATTGTGAGACAAAATAATCTTGATATAAGCGCTTTCACTGCTGCGACTCCATTTAAACGGTAATTGGACTACAAAAAAATGCCTGACGGCGCCGCTAAATCCCTGCGGCCCGGACAGGCCTGCCTTTGAAGCAATGTGAGTATACGAAAACACCGGGCCTCGACGTAAGGCGCAAGTCAGGGCCCGGACAAATGTTTGCAAAGCGACCTCGAGCCAGGCCGCCATCCAAAATTCCTGTCCAGGATTTTCTTGCGAATTGATGTCGCTGAACAAGGCTGCCAGCATCTGCAGCGGCCGCCTTGTATACTTATGGCATGTCAGACCGCAACCTTACATCGCTTGACCGGCTTCTCGACGAGGCAGACAAATTCTTGCGTCACAGCGCCGGTTTTTCTACCTCTGCCCAGCGCGAATACCCTGCGGCCGAGCTGCCTGACGCGCCCCTTAGCGCGACCGAACGCAAGCACGCAGCAGGCCTTATGAGGGTTAACCACGCCGGCGAGGTTGCCGCGCAGGCGCTCTACCAGGGCCAGGCGCTGACAGCCCGACTGGAGAATGTCAGAGAAAAAATGCGCGAAGCGGCCATAGAGGAACAGGACCATCTCGCCTGGTGTGAGAAACGACTACGCGAGCTTGGCAGTAGCCCGAGTATTCTGAATCCTCTGTGGTACTCCGGCTCGTTTGCGATTGGTGCGCTTGCCGGACTGGCTGGCGACCGATGGAGCCTCGGGTTTGTGGCCGAAACGGAACAACAGGTAGTCGAACATCTGGAGTCTCATCTCGGCAATCTGCCAGGGAAAGATCAGCGCAGCAGAAAAGTGGTTTCGAAGATGCGCGACGACGAAGCCGAACATCGCGACACCGCGCGCGAGGCAGGCGGTGCGACGCTGCCCGGCCCGGTGCGCGGGCTGATGCGGATGGTGGCAGGAATCATGACAAGGACCGCTTATCGTCTTTAGTCTCTGAAGCCGGTGCTCACTTATTGAATCAGCGGGCGCCGCCAACACGCACTTTTACTTAAAAATCAGCCGGTTTCATATCAACTAATATTGAATACACGCTTGAGCTTACGAACAGTCTGAGATACCTTCTTGACTGTGGCTGTTTTCAGGGCTACCCGAGGAATAGATTTATGAGCCAGTCCGCGCGCGAACTGACCGACATCCCTGCAATTAACCGCTTCCTCAGCTATTGCCGAATCCGTACCGTGTCCCCCAAGACCACGGTGATTCATGCCGGCGACCTTCCCGATATCCTCTACTTCATTGTTGAGGGATCGGTCGAAGTAATGATCGAGGACGAAGACGGTAATGAAATGGTGCTGGCATACCTGAACAAAGGCGAGTTCTTCGGCGAGATGGGGCTGTTCTACGAAAAGCCCACCCGCAGCGCCTGGGTTCGGACACGCATGGAATGCGAACTGGCAGAAATGACGTACCCGCGTTTTCGCCAGATAGCCAATGAGAGCCCTGGCCTGATTTTTGAACTTGCGACGCAGCTGGCTACCAGGCTTGACCGTACTAACCGCAAGTTGAGCGACCTGGCGTTTGTCGATGTGACGGGGCGGGTTGCGCATGCACTCATTGATTTGTGCAACGAACCTGACGCAATGACCCACCCTCAGGGCATGCAAATCAAGGTCAGTCGCCAGGAGCTGAGCCGACTCGTGGGTTGCTCACGGGAAATGGCCGGACGCGTTCTGAAGGTTCTTGAAAATCAGGGGCTTATTCAAGCCAGTGGCAAGACTATCGTGATCTACAACGTCAGGCCCGGCGAGAATATGCAGCTCAACCCCGCGCCTCGCTAGTCCGCGAGGGACCCGACTCACGTTGGGGAAACCAAAGCCATGCTGCAGACGTCGCTATGCGGCAGAATCCCGGGGTAGCCTGGCGGCCGCCAGCTCAGAGCGCATCGCCTTGATCGTCGCCGCATAATCACCACTGTTGAAAATTGCGGATCCGGCAACAAAAGTATCCGCGCCGGCTTCGGCAATCTTTCTGATGTTTTCGACCTTGACGCCACCGTCGATTTCCAGCCTGATGCTGCGACCACTCTGGCTTATCCTCTTGCGCGCCTCAGCAAGCTTATCGAGTGCGGCGGGTATAAAACTCTGGCCACCAAAACCCGGATTCACTGACATCACAAGAATCATGTCAATACGGTCCATGACATGAGCAAGCCAGTCGAGGGGCGTTGCCGGGTTGAATACCAGCCCTGCCTTGCAGCCATTGTCATGAATCAGCTGCAAGGAACGATCGACGTGATCACTCGCCTCAGGGTGAAACGTTATGTAGGTCGCGCCAGCTGCCGCGAATTCACTGATCAGGCGGTCAACCGGCCTGACCATAAGGTGAACGTCGATCGGGGCTTCGACGCCGTGCTTGCGCAACGCCTCGCACACCATGGGACCAATGGTCAGATTCGGCACATAGTGATTGTCCATCACGTCGAAATGTACAAAATCAGCTCCGGCCTGCAAAACCTCATCCACTTCCGCGCCGAGACGGGCAAAATCGGCGGACAGGATTGAAGGCGCAATCTTGAAATCAGTCATTTTTTGGCTCCCCGGCGCGCAGGCTTGAGACTGTAGCGCAACACCCTGGTGTTTGCAGCCGCATTATTTTAATTGGCGCGCTGCCTTTATTGCATCGTAGGCGGCGCGAATTTCTCGAATCTTCTGCTTGGAATCCTGCATCATCTCTTCGGGCAATCCGCGCGCCACCAGCTTGTCAGGATGGTGCAGGCTCATCAGCCTTCGGTAGGCCGTCTTGACTTCCTTGTCACCGGCGCCAGGCTCCACGCCGAGAACGCGGTATGCCTGCCTGAGGCCGCCACTGCTTTGCTGTGCGGCGCCCTGCCCCCGGCGCTGCGCGAATACCAGCGCCTCGATCTGTGCCAACTCGACGCGGGATACGCCGAGATGCTGGCAAATCTGCCAGAGAACCTCGCGTCGTTCAGGCGCGATATTGCCGTCAGCGGCCGCTGACTGCACCTGGATCTCGAGAAAAGCGGTCACCAGCGCATGGTGCATGCCAATAGCCTTGCGCAATTCCTCGAGCGCGGCCTGCAGCCGAAAATCCGGCTGCTTGCCTGCGGTAAACCACCGGATGGCATCAGTGACCTGCTCGGGACTGAGGCGCATGTGGTACATCACGCTGCGCGCCGCCTGGATTTCGAGCTCAGAAACGCGGCCATCTGCCTTGGCAATATGTCCCATTACCGAGAAAGTTGCGCGAAAAAAAACCTCATGGGTTTGCGCACTGGCAGTCCGAAACCCGCCAAACAGGCCCTCACCCATCCTCGATTTGAATCCGCGGTCGAACTGGTGACCCAGGATCAGGCCTATCAGCGCGCCAACCAGACGCCCGATAACAAAACCGACGGCAGCGCCGATAATTTTGCCAGCCCAGCCCTGCATCAGTCGCTTCTCTCCCCGAGCGGCTTGACGGAAGCATCACGCCGTTGCCAGAATCCCCGGCCCGGACGCCAACAGCCAGAAACCGAATTATGGGTACCACCGACGATACCAGCGATGACGACACGGCCCTGATCTCCAGGATCGCTGAGCGCGCCTACCAGTTCGGCGTCGCCTGCGCCAAGCCGGTAGACCCCGAGACTTTTGATGATCCGGTGATGCACAACTATTACCTGTTCTTCATATTCGGCGCCATTTTATGGCTGGGTGACAATCTCAGGCCCGCTAACCCCCTCGACCGTCAGCAGAAACTCACAGCGCTGGCGCAGGCGATGAGCTTTCTGGAGCCTGAAAGCAAAGAGAAAATTCGCGCGCTGGTAATGATGGTCGACAATGTCGATGACACTTACGCACACGATATCATGCGCGAAGGCGCTGCCGCGGTGAAGCGCCTTATCGTTGACAAGGACGCGCAGGCCGTCGAGCGATTCCGAGAATTGCTGCAAGATGAGTCTAAATTTCCAAGGAACATCGATCCCGATGCCGACCGTGTACAGCACTGAGGCTCGACGAATGAGTCGCGCTGCGAATAAAACAATAGCCCAAACTTTTGCAAACATCTGGACAGAACAATGACCGTAATTTCCCCGCCCGAAGCGCTTTACCGTAGCGAAATCGCCAGCCTGAAGCTATTGAATCGAGGTAAGGTTCGCGACATCTACGCAATCGATGACCGACACCTGCTGATCGTCACCAGCGATCGCCTGTCTGCCTTCGACGTCATTTTGCCAGACCCGATTCCCGGAAAGGGAGAAATTCTCAACAGCATTTCTTTATTCTGGTTCGAAAAAACGCGCCACATCATCGCCAACCACCTCGCAGACCTGGATCTGGAGGATGTGTTGCCTGACCCCGAGGAGCGCGCCCAGGTCGAAGGCAGGGCAATGGTTGTCAAACGCTTGCGGGCACTGCCTATTGAAGCCGTTATCCGCGGCTACCTCATCGGATCAGGCTGGAAGGACTACAAGGCCAGCGGCAAGGTCTGCGGCATAGAACTGCCCGCCGGCCTCGTCATGGCTCAGAAGTTGCCGAAAGCGCTCTACACACCCTCGAGCAAAGCTGAAGTGGGCGAACACGATGAGAACATCAGTTTCGAGGAAACCGCCAAAGTCGTCGGCGAGGATATTGCCGCAAAGGTGCGCGATACGGCGCTGGCGCTGTACAAGTTCGCTGCCGATTTCGCTGCCGAGCGGGGCATCATCATCGCCGACACGAAGTTTGAGTTCGGGCTGGACGATGACAACAACCTCATTCTTATCGACGAGGCGCTGACGCCCGATTCATCGAGATTCTGGCCAGCGGAGTCTTACCGGGAAGGCGCGAGTCCGCCTAGTTTCGATAAGCAGTTCGTACGTGACTATCTGGAGACCCTGGACTGGGACAAGCGCCCACCGGGACCGCACCTGCCCGAAGACATCCGCAGCAAGACCAGCGACAAGTATCGCGAAGCACTGCGACTGCTCACTCGCTGACGGGCGGCCTCATTCGTCGCGGGCGCACGACGCCACCGTCGCCTGTCGAAATCGCCTGGCGATCCGGCGCAGCGCGGGGCCCGGAAGACCCTCGGCGTGTAGCCACGGGAATAATCGCCTAAGCGTGCGGGCAGGCGCCGGCAGCTTGCGGGTCGCAGGTTTGCATGTAACCCTAGACGACTACCCGGGACGCGCAACCGCTTATGTTCGCAGACGCACACAAACGCTTTGACCGACTGATCTGGAACACGCGCCTGGATGGGCTGCCGTTGCCGCTGCGCTTTAGCGTTCGAATCGGTCGATACATCGTTGCCCTGTTCCGCGACATGCTGGATGGTCAGTTAACGCTGCGCGCGATGAGCCTCGTTTACACGACGCTTTTGTCTCTGGTGCCGCTGCTCGCGCTCAGCTTCTCCGTGCTGAAAGGCTTCGGCGTGCATCGTCAGGTTCAGCCGCTGCTGTTTCGCCTTGCCGAGCCCCTCGGCCCGAAGGGCGAGGAACTGGCGGCTAACCTGGTCGGCTTTGTCGACAACGTGCGCGTAGACGTCCTGGGCTCCGTCGGTCTGGCTTTTCTGCTCTACATGGTCATATCGCTGGTCAGAAAAATCGAAGATGGCTTCAATCACATCTGGCGAGTCAGGCCTTCAACCAACTTCGCGACGCGCATGTCGGCCTATATTTCCGTCATCCTGATAGGACCTGTGCTGATCTTTACTGCCCTGGGTCTGATCGCCTCGATCAGCAGCAACACGCTGGTACAGAAGCTGCTCGCCATCGAGCCTTTTGGCACTTCCCTGCTGCTGGCGGGCAAGCTGGTGCCATTCATCCTCGTGATCGCCGCGTTCCTGTTTATCTACATATTCATCCCCAACAACCGCGTCCAGTTCACCTCGGCCCTGACCGGTGCTGCTGTTGCGGGTGTGCTCTGGTCGACGACGATTTTTCTCTTTTCAGGTTTTGCCGCTTCTACCACGCGCTACGACGCTATCTACTCCGGCTTCGCCGTCCTGATACTGTTCATGATCCTGCTGTATCTCAACTGGCTGATACTTTTGCTCGGGGCACAGATCAGCTTCTATCACCAGAATCCCCAGTTTCTTCGTTCAGGGCGCGCGCGCATCTATCTCAGCAATCGCCTGCGCGAAGAACTGGCCCTGCTGGTGATGTATCTCGTGGGCGAGGACTTCAGCCGTGGGCAGCGGCGCTGGACCGCGAACGGTCTGTCCGCGCGTATCGGTTTGCCGGGCGACGCGCTTTGGTACGTCATCAACGCATTGCAGTCCGCGGAGCTTCTGATCGAAAGCGAAGACGACAAGCTCCTGCCGGGTCGCGACCTGCAGAGCATCCGGGTCGTCGACATTGTCAGAGCGGTGCGCAGTGCACCAGACGCTCAGCACGGCGGTATCGATCTGAGCGCGCCGGCGGTGGAATCGCTGATGAGCAGAATTGACAAGGCAATAGACGGCTGTGTTGGCGAGCAAAACCTGCGGGAGCTGGTAGCACCCTCGGCGAGCACAGAAGCCGATTAGCCAAAGCGAAACTCACATCAATTACGCTTCTTCCCGTCGCATAGCCGTAGTCACAACTTCGCGTGCCGACTACGGGCATCTTTTCTGGCCACTCAAGGCGCTATCAGAAATACCTGGCATCGATCTGCGCCTGGTAGCGACCGCAGCGCACCTAACGGAACGTTACGGAAACACGGTGGAGCAGATTCGCGCCGAAGGATTCAAGGTTCACGAAACAGTGCCTTGCCTCGCTCCCGGCGACACCGACACGGACATGGCGCGCACCATTGGGCATGCAGTACTCGGCTTTACTGACGTTCTCGAGCGTCTGCGCCCCGACCTGCTCCTGCTCATTGCCGATCGCTATGAGCTGCTTGCCCCGGCTTCTGTGGCGCTAGCGCTGCGAATTCCGATGGCGCATATCGAGGGCGGTGAAATAAGCGAGGGCGCGATAGACGATGCGGTGCGCAACGCGCTCACCAAGCTTGCGCACCTGCACTTCACGCCCACTGAAAAAGCGCGGCGCAGGGTAGTTGCCATGGGCGAGGAGCCCTGGCGCGTTCATCGGACCGGCGCGCCGTCTCTTGATCATCTGCAGAAAAGCGCGCTACCGGGCCGTGGCGAGCTGCAGGACATGCTGGGCATCGAGCTTAAGCCCGACCTCATCGTGGTTGCTTACCACCCGGTGACGCTGTCGCGAGACACGCTCAGCGAGGCCGACGCTTTTTACGCTGCTCTGGAAAAACTTCCCCAGCAGATGATTTTTTGTTTCCCGAATGCAGACGCCGGCTCACAGGCACTGATAAAGCGAAGCGAAGAGTTCTGTGACCGACGGGAGAACGCGCATGTTTACGTTAACCTCCCACACCTCGCATTCTGGGCGCTGCTCAGGGAGGCCGCACTCATGCTCGGCAATTCAAGCAGCGGCATCATGGAAACACCCGCGCTGGCTCTGCCGACGGTCAACGTCGGGATGCGCCAGGCCGGCCGCGAGCGCGCAGCCAATATTATCGACGTGCAGGCAGATGCGACCGAGATCGTCAGCGCGACCCAGCGTGCGCTGGCTCCCGATTTCCGGGATCGTCTGAAAAAAGACGGCGTTCGAAATCCTTACGGGGACGGTCATGCCGCAGAGCGCATTGCCGAAGTGATCAGTGATCTGCCGCCCGCGGAAGTACTGTTGCGCAAGCGGGCGATGCCGCTGGTTTAATCAAGGTTGCCGCAGAATGATTGGCCGGTCGATTTCGGCCTGGGTGTGCGTGCTAAGCGTGCCGTCGGGCCAGTTGACGGTAATCTCGACCGGGCCTGCAAGCTCGCCGAGCCCAAAAGTCACCGGCAGTTCGACCTGGGAAAGGTAGCTACGCGACGGATTGACCACACGAATCTGCCTCTTGCCGCCCGCCTTTAATTCCACGCGTGCGCCTATGGCGTTGGTGTTGGGAGGTTTGCCGGCCAGGCTGACCCTCAGCCAGTGATGACCCAGATCCTGCTCGTTTCGCAGCAGCAGTGGCGGTCGTTCAACCTGGGTTATCACCAGGTCGAGATCGCCATCTTCATCGTAGTCAAGATAGGTTGCGCCACGGCCGACCACCGGCGTAGCAAGATCGCCCGCCTCGCTGTCCGGCACCTTCACGAACTCGCGCTGACAATTCTGTCCGCAGTTCCAGAACAACTGGCTCGGCTGCGCGTATTGCTGACTGGGCTGAACCACGTTGATGTCGTCTTCGACGTGGCCGTTAGTCTGCAGCATGTCAAGACGGCCATCGAGGTCGAAATCAAAAAAGAACAAACCAAAGCTCAGCGACTTGCGGGAGTCTGGCCCGACACCCGTTACGATCGCCTCGTCGGTAAACTGCCCGCTTCCCCCGCGGGCGACGTAGAAAGAGGTCATCTCGTTGGCGAAGTTGCCGATGGCGACGGCAAGGTCTTCAGACTCGTTGATCACTGCGGCATCGATACCCATCGCGCCGGTGGCGTTTCCCTGGTTGTCAAATGCGAGCCCGGCCTGCGCGCCGATCTCCTCGAAACGGCCGTCCCCAAGATTGCGGTAGAGGAAATTTCTGACGGTATCGTTTGCAACGGCGATGTCGGTCCACCCGTCTGCATCGTGGTCAAACGGTACGACAGCAAGGCCCTTGCCCGCAGGCTGACCGGTTGCCGCGTTCACCACCTCAATACCGGCCTCGGCCGACACGTCTGTAAACTGCCCGTTACCTTCATTGCGATAAAGATAATTGTGGGTGCCCGCATAGTTCGCCGGCGGGCCATAGGCACGACCAATTCCGGTGAGTTGATAGTCCACTTCAAGGTCGATGTCGCGTGACCAGAGAACATAGTTGGTCACAAACAGGTCAAGGTCACTGTCACCGTCATAATCGAAGAAGGCCGCGCTGGTGCTCCACGCGTCTGCGGCGCCCGCAACGCCAGCGTCGGAAGTACGTTCCTCGAAGCGTCCCTGCCCGTCGTTTCTGAACAGGCGATTTTCGCCCAACGCAGTTATAAAGATGTCAGTAAAGCCGTCACCATCGTAGTCTGCGGTGGCGACGCCAACACCATAGAATGACTTGTCGAGTCCCGCCGCAGCGCTCACATCTTCAAAGCGTCCTCCGCCTGCATTGCGATAGAGCGCCTGGCTTGCAACCGGGCCCGCGCTTTCGTCCGCGGCCCTCCACGGCCAGGCCTCAGCATTAACGAACAGCAGGTCCTGGCGGCCGTCATTGTCATAGTCGATTACCGCAACGCCGCTGCCCATCGTTTCCGGCAGCAGCTGCTCTCCGTAGGCGCCATTAACGTGCACGAAAGTAATGCCGGCTGCGCGACTTTGTTCGCTGAAGCGTACCGGCGGCGGCTGGCTTTCGTCCTCCACCATGGCGCTCTCAGGTCCTGCCAGCGGCCGCTCGGTAAGGGGAACAACTTCCGGCGCCCTGTTCAGCCACCACGCCAGTGCCAGGCCAACGATTGCGATAGCCGCGAATATCAGGATCGAATAACGAAAAGCGCTGGCAATGACGCGGTCGTCTTCAGGAACCTCATGCTCGGCGGGCGTTTCCTCGGCGCCATGATTGTTGCTCACGGACCTGCCCCCGGCTTTGGCGGCAGCTCAAAATTGCCGAAGCGCTGCAGGTCGTAGATGACGACCGCGTTGGCGGCGTGATCGGCAGCAGGGTTGCTCCGCCTCGCCGCAGCAACCGCCCTGTCCCGCGCGTTGTCATCGATCTTGTAGCGCGCATGCAGAGAACGATGGTATGCCGCCTGCTGCTGCTCACCGCGCGCGCTGAAAATCTGCGCCAGGCCATAGTGCGCCTCGGCGTTCTCCGGATCGATTTCCAGCGCCCGGCCAAACCACACGACGGCTTCATCCAGGTAGGCGTCGCGCTGCGCCCGACGACCGTCGCCGCGTTCCAGTTTGGCGCGCTCGAAGAGCGTCTGTGCGAGCTCGTTTAGCAGCCGGTAGTCCTTCGAAAAATCGAAGCCCCTCGCACGCGCATCGTTAAAGCGCGTTTCCGCCACGCTGCGAAAATTCTCGATGGCCTCATCAAGGAATCCGTTTTGCAGGTTAACCAGGCCAGTAAAATAAGCGACGGACCAGGGCGGCGCAGCAGGTTCGAAGCTGGCGGCGTCTTTGAGCGCCTCTGCGGCTTCGTCGAGCCGGCCTTCGCGAAGGTAGACGCGGGCGAGATTCAGCGGCCCGTCGGGCCTGCCCGCGGCAACCACCTGTTTAAAGGCCTCCTCCGCCTGGCGGAGCTGGCCCCGGTCTCGTTTGCGCAACAAGCCAATCCCGTAGTCGTTCCAGCGCTGCCATTGCGGTACCGCAAGCGCTTCAACCTGTGCAACGCCTGCGCTGCCGATGGGAAGACTCAGCGTGTCCTGGGCAATGGTCATGATCGGCAGGTCATTGCCGTCGAAATCCTCACCCTGAAATAGCCGCATGTAGTTGGTGTCAAACTTCCGGTAACGCAAGCTGGCCCTGATGGTCAGCGTGCTGCTGGCTGACTCGGGCACCTTGAAGCGATAATGCACTGCATCGGCGGCGCCGGGCGGAATCTGGTTGTTGTAAAGCGAAGTGAAAATATCCTCGGCGTTGCGCCTGTCAATGCGCTGTCCGGTCTTGTCGAGCACGTAGGC
>JABDLF010000037.1 GCA_013003115.1 Gammaproteobacteria bacterium | reverse complement strand
ACCGGGTTTATGCCCGTGATGGCTGAAACGGTTCGGATCGGGTAGAGGTCTGCTGATTGGTTGAGCACATCTGCCATGAATAGGTCCTGTAAAACATCTGTTGATTTAATAGCGTGGAGTCTGCAGCTTTGGCCGTGAGGGTGGCGTGAAGAATTTCGTGTGTCATCTGGCGAAAATAGTTGTACATATCTTATACAAGAAAGTTAGCACTTGCAATGCAGCGGTCGCATTGTCCGAAACAGGGTTTCCAAATAAGAAGTTATGAAAACAATAAGTTAAACCTTATCTTTCAGAGGCTGCAACTGTTTTTGCTCACGCCTGGGCCTTCATCCGGTAACATTTGTAACGGAGTTGTATAGCTTTCACCCGATGGGCGCTCGAATTGAAAAAGGCAGCTTGACCGGTCCGGTTGCGGGCGCGGTGGCTGAACCGGTACCCGCCTTATATTCCATGGCTGCCGGCGGAAGGGGTGGGGCGGTTGCCAAAGGTCTTCCTGTCTGTTCCTGGCGGTGTCTATGCCAGTTTGCTAATAGCCCCTAGCCATCTGATTGAGCGACTGAGGCTTCACCGCAGCCTGGACAAAGGCCAAAGCCGGACTCCGGCAGAATTTTGATGAATTGTGCCGGCGACGTTGGTTGTTACGCCGCCTTTGGTTAAACTTGCGGCCTTGAACGCTTTCAGGGCCCTGGCCCGGTCAGCAATTGTCTTAAAGGGATGCCAATGCAAAGCAGGTTTTTCACAGTAGTCTTATGCGCCGCATTCCTGGGCGGAATGTCCGCCCCGGCCGGTTTGCAGGCCGAGGGCGATAAAGATGCGGGCCGCGCGAAGGCCGAGAGTTGCCTCGGTTGTCATGGGATCGAAGGCTACAGAAACGCCTACCCAAGTTACCGGGTACCGAAGGTCGGTGGCCAAACAGAAACTTATCTTATAGCTGCCCTTAAAGCATATCGCTCCGGCGACAGGGCTCACCCGACGATGCGCGCCCAGGGCGCCGGCCTGAGTGATGAGGACATCGAAGACATTGCAGCATACCTGGCTGCAGCGGATGGGGCTGAATAATGAAACTTAGCAAGTCACTTCGCCGTTTGTTATTGCAAAGCGCAGCGTTCGCCGTATCCGGGTTTGTGCTGAATATATCCGCTTCTTCGCCGGCACTGGCGAGCGGAGATGCGGCTGCCGGTAAAACCAAATCGGCAACATGCACGGCCTGCCACGGGCAGGATGGGTTGGGTACGGCATCGGAGTTTCCGATTCTTGCGGGGCAATATGCCTCTTATCTTGAGCAGGCGCTCATCCAATATAAAAACGGGTCAAGAAAAAACGCCATCATGGCGGGCTTCGCCGCCGGTTTATCCGAACAGGATATTAAGGATCTTGCGGCCTTTTACTCGGCAATGCCCTCGGGGCTGGGTACGCCTAAGCCGTAAGCCTTTCAGGTTCAACAGAGGCGTCGCCCTCAGCAACTTCTTCGTCATGCCGGCGACGGGTCTCTTCCACATGCCTGCGGATGGCATTGTCCAGTGCAAACGTTGCCTTTTGCACTCCGTAACGTTGCGCGAGCAGGATCATGATGTCCTGGAGATCGGCGGGATAATCCTGGAGGCACTGGAGAAATTCCATTACCTGTCTGGGTTGTCTCATGTCTACGTGAATACTGCCGACCCTGAGTAATTCCGGGTACCAGAGGACCAGCGTCTTGCAGACGTGGTGGGCGTCCCAGCCCGATGACATTCGGCGCTTGAGCAAGTGTTTGCTATCGGGTACGAATTGCGTCATCCGTTTATAAGCCCTTTACTGACTATTGAGCAGAGATTACCACTATTAAGGGAGTCATTTTGTAAATTCCTATGGCGCCGGTTTTGCATTTCCTGGTGGGTTATCTATTCGTCGATTTCCTGCGATAAATCGTCTTGTTAAAGGCACTGTGATGCATACGCATATATGGGCCGCAGCGCTGCAGAATCGGCTTACGGTCAATGCAGGGTAGCGAGGTCCGGGATACCGCGCCTCGTATCAGGTCTATGTATTTGGCGCCAGGTTGCCTTTCGTCATGCATCAAGCCCGGCATGGCATGAGCGCGCATCAAGACCCGCCGGTTTGGGTCGACGCGTCGCGCGGCAACGGCGATAAATCAGCGTTTCACGAACCCGGGCGTCATTCTGCCTGCTGCGGGTTTACAGCGAGTCTGCAGGCGACTCTGGCAGACTAAAGCCCGGAAGCGGCGCATTGTAGGCAGCAAAACCCAGCCTGACCTCTCGCCTGAACTGACGCGGCGTCATTCCCGTCACCCTGCGAAAGGCCCTTTGGAAAGTGCGCAGATTGTTGAAACCGCACTGCTTCGCCAGTTTGGACAGCGGCATCGTGCTGCCACGAATCACAGACTGGGCCCGCAGCACACGCTGATATCGGAGCCAGTCACCGAATCTCACCCCGACCGTGTTGTGAAAGTAGCTGGAAAAGTACGTGTATTCGAGGCACGCGATGTCCGCCACAGTCTTTAGGGTTATCTTTTCTGCGAGGTGAGAGTCACAGAAGGCCTTGACCGAGGCGAGACGATCACATTGCTCAAAAGCGCTTGCCCTGATAAGGGCAGACTGAAAATTCGACATAGCCCGACACTCCTGGGGGTAACCCCATTTGGTTGAAGTTTAGTATCGGGAGGGGCCCCGGCGCGCGGCGTGACCTCCATTCTGCCCACTCATACTTTAGCCCAATTCCGCCAGGTTTGCAGCAGTCTCCAAAGACCCGCTTTACATATTCGTTTGCATGACGGGCACTTGGTCCGAGCTTTAATCGCGACAGAGTCTGGTAATCCCGAAATCGCAAGAAATTTCCGCTGCCAGGTGAGGCGCCGACTGTGCTCGTGATCGGTTTTAGAGGCGCTTTGAGAACGGCATGTCAGAAAAGTTTACAAATCATTGTTCTTGTCGCCTGCTCTCGGACTTCACCCGGTGAAACGCAGTCGCCTTGCGAGTCAGGAGCGCTGCGAAGGTGTGTCGTGTTTCACAAAATGAATAGCGGATTTCATTTCGGTTTTCCATAACTTGCTTTTACAGCATCGTTGGCATGTTTGTTGCTTTTATTACTTACTAAAGCCAGACCGATAGCGGGAGATATTACATAATGGGAAAGCTAGTACATTTTGATGTTGTCGACACAGACACGCATGAGTCGCCCGAGTATCTGCGACATTTCGGCATCAGCTATTGCCCGTTTTCAAAGCCGGGAGCAATGCACGCATTCTGGCCGGGACACGACCTGGAAGAGATTCGGCAGCAGTTGCGAGGGGCGCTTTCGCAACCTGGGCTGCTTGTTGTAAGCGAGTCGACCTCGCGATTGGCATCTCCCGCGCTGGCTTTGGTTAATGAATTACTGGATGAAGACGTGGTCGCAGCAAATCTGGAGTCACTTCCTGAGTCACCTGAAGAGTTTCTGGTCCAGATCCTCACCGCTTTTGGATTCGAATCTATCGAGCCGGAGCTATCCGAGTGCAGAAGCGTGATGCGGGCTTTCCTTGCACATAGCACCAATGCCGGTACGCCAATCGTCGTCGTGCTGCAGCAGGCCGAAACAGCGAGCGCTGCCGTCACCGATGAAATCGGGAAGCTCCTCAATCTGCGCGAAGCAGAGCAGCCGTGTATCAGAATGATCATGATGGGGCGGCCGGAAAGGATTAATCTTAACGATGTTAAGTACGCAGACCTGTCGATAACGCACCTTGAGCTGGAAGGGCTTGATAAGGGCGACGTCGCTGATTTCATTTACGGGAGACTGAACGAGAGCGGGTTGGAAGGGCGCTCGCTGTTCACACCGGCCGCCATTGCTCACATTGCAGAGCTTTCAGGAGGCGTCCCGGGCGTGATCAGTCAGATCTGCTCTGCAGCAATGCTGGAATGCTTTCGCCAGGAAAAGGGGAAGGTTACCAAAGGGATGCTGAATGAGGTCCTTAAGAGTTTCAGTATTTCACTGCCGGAACGTTCGGTTGAAAATATCGTTGCCGATTGCATTAGCGGTAGCGACTCGGAAGAGCAAGAAAAGAACGGGAATGAAGTTGTCGCAAGGGAAGTTGCCGCCGCTATGAATGTCGTCGAGCTGTCTGAGGCACGTGAGGACGGCGAGGACTGCCCTTACTTCGATATGTCCAGGGATGGAAAGCACATCGCGAGGTTTAAGCTAGCCTGTGGCCGCCTGGTTATCGGGCGTCACAAATCGAACGAAATCTATGTGCCGAGCAATGGAGTCAGCTTGTTCCACGCAGTGGTCATCTGCGAAAAAAACGAGGCTTTTATTTTTGATCTTCGCAGCACCAACGGTACGCATGTCAACGGACGAGATGTTACCCGGAAACGCCTGGTGAAAGGAGACGAGGTTGCGTTTGGATCACTGCGCCTGACTTACTACCCCGGCAACGCTTCGTCTGAGAGTAATGTCAGAAATATCCTGGACTTCGCCGAAACGGTGGTGCTCGAGGAGGAAGAAAGCTCGGACCCCACGGTATATTTTCGTAGCGGAGTCTGAACCGGACGATGAAGAGCTTGCCGGGTGTCAGGGTTTGAACCCCCGGCCCCTGCCTCTCAAACCGCAGATTGCGGGTGTCTGAGATTTTTTTCTGGTCAGTCCGAAGGCCCGAGGGGCGGCATTGCGTTGCTGTGCTTGGCGGCGCAGGACTCGCTCTCGTCAAAATCCGGCAGCACCGGCCCGCAGAAGCGCCAAAAAACAAAAAGCTTTCTGATGAGCCGGGCAGCTAGGGTGTAAGAACCCCATCCGGTCGCACCGGATATACCCCGATCTTGCCAGCGGCCTCAAGTTAATACGTATGTGTCCGGATTACTCAGTAGTCCGGGATTCCGTATTATTCTGGCGGGCGACCAGGTGTTGATGCAACGGCAGCCAGCGGTTACACGAACGTGCTGTACTGTTCTGGCAGTTCGCCGCTTCGGTCATTGCCCGGGCCGTAAACTGACGCCGAGAAATACGACTGGATTAGGAAGCGAATCTGATCGTGATGCACAAACTAAAGATAAAGACAAAAAAGGGCCTGAACATACCGATTGCGGGTCCGCCTGAGCAAGTCATCGATAACGGCACCACGGTGAAACGGGTTGCCCTGTCAGGGCCTGATTACATCGGGCTGAAGCCCAGGATGCTAGTCGAGGTTGGGCAGGAGGTTAGCCTGGGCGAGCCCCTGTTTTTTGACAAGCGTGATCCTCAAGTGCAGTTTGTTTCGCCTGGCACGGGACGGGTTGCAGCCATCAATCGGGCACGGCGCCGGAGATTGCAGTCGGTGGTCGTTGAGCTTGACGACACGGCGGCGTCGGAAGCAGTTTTTGATCCCCAGCGAGCGCAAAATAAATCTTCTCTGCGTGATCTGTTGTTGCGGTCGGGCCTTTGGACCAGTTTCAGGACCCGGCCCTACAACCGCGTGGCGGATTCAAAGTCCACGCCGCGTTCAATTTTTGTGACTGCTATAGACACGCGGCCTTTGGCCGCCGACCCCCGCGTGGTCATTGCGCAGCGTGAAAACGAATTCAAAAACGGCGTGGCAATTTTGCGCCGACTTGGTGACTGGCCTGTTTATTTGTGCACGGGTCCTGCTTGGTCTGGACCGAATTTCGACGATGATGAAATCCGCCGCGTGGAATTTGATGGCCCGCATCCGGCAGGCCTGCCCGGCACCCACATTCATCACCTGGACCCGGTGGCGGCGGATCGGATGGTCTGGCATATCGGATACCAGGATGTCATCGCCATTGGTCACCTATTTGATACGGGCAGGCTGCTTACTGAGCGAATTGTGTCCGTAGCAGGACCTGGTGCGTTGAAGCCTCGTCTGCTGCGTACGCGGCATGGTGCAAATGTGATGGAGCTGCTCAGCGGAGAGATCGCACCGGACCGACACTGCAGGGTGATATCGGGGTCGGCGCTGGATGGGCTCGCGGCTCAGGGGCCTTTGGGATATCTGGGTCGATACCACAATCAGGTTTCACTCATTTCAGACTCGGTGCAACGTCGTCCATTCGGTTGGATTATCCCGATTACGAGGCAGCAACGTTATAGCGCGCATACGTGTGCTCTGAACGGCCGACGGGCGGCAATGCATCCCGTGGAAGTTTTTGATCGCGTGATGCCTATGGACATTTTGCCTGCGCCGTTGCTGCGTGCGCTGCTGGTCAAAGATACCGATGTCGCCCAGGCGCTGGGTTGCCTCGAACTGGCAGAAGAGGACCTGGCGCTCAGTTCTTTCGTCTGTCCTGCAAAGCAGGATTACGGCGCCGCGCTGCGAATCAACCTCGATCAGATTGAGCAGGACGGCTGATGACTCCGGGGAGACTGCTGGGAAGACTTTTGTTGCGCAGTGGTGAGGGCAGGCCGCTGCAGCGCGTGCGCCCCTGGTTGTTGATGCTGGATCAATTCTTGTACTCATCCGCCGACCAGACTCGCTCGGCCCCGCACGTCAGGGGCTTCACCAGCGTACAGGGCTTGCTGAACGACTTCGTGATCGCAACGATTCCTTGCTGGCTGATCGGGCTATGGAGCCTGGGTCATCAGTCAAACATGGTTGTGGCGGAATTGAACTTGGCAACGCTACCCGGTTGGCGCGGTGAAATGATCGGGGCCCTGGGTATTGGCCACGACCCGGGCAATATCGCGGCCTGTTTTTTCCTGGGGCTCAGCTATTTTCTGCCGGTTTTCCTGGTGGCGCTTTTAGCAGGGTGGACCTGGGAAGCGATTTTTTCCACCGTTCGCCGCCGGCCTCTGAGCGAGGGCTTGTTGGCATTCGCCTGGCTATTCGCTTTGGTAATGCCCGCCGGCGTCGGCTTGTACCAGGTGGGCCTGGGCGTGAGCTTCGGCTTTGTCGTTGGCGGTGCCATATACGGCGGTTCCGGTCGTTACCTTGTCAATCCGGCGCTGCTGGGATTCACCTTCCTGCTGTTCGCGTATCCCGATGAGGCCTTCGGCCCGGCTAACTGGATACCGGTACCCGGGGCCGAGACGATACCGGCACTCAAGGTGGCCGCAGATGGAGGAATCGCTGCGCTGCAGTCAGCAGGTTTCAGCTGGTGGGATCTTTTCCTTGGCGTTCGCCCGGGCCCACTGGGCGCCGTGTCTGTTCTGGGGTGTTTGCTCGGGGCGGTTTATCTGATGATGAAGGACAGCGCCTCCTGGCGGATCATGCTGGGCGCGCTTATGGGTTTGTGGTTTGGACTCATGTTGTTCAATGGCTTTGAATCAGAGACTAATGCTCTGGCCGCAGCACCCTGGGGATGGCACCTGGTGCTCGGTGGGTTTGCCTTTGGGGTGATTTTCTTTGCTACCGATCCGGTTGTGGCGGCGATGACGCTGCCCGGACGCTGGGCGTTCGGGATACTGGTTGGCGTCCTTACCATCACCATCCGGCTAGCTAGCCCGTCGAATATTCAAGCCGTTCTATTAGCCGTACTCCTCGCCAGTTTGTTTTCGCCGGTTATTGATTTTGCCGTCATTGAACTTAACATCCGGCGCCGACGTCGACGCTTGATGGTGCGTTCGCCATGAACAATGAGAGTCCCCTGAAGGCAGTCATCGTGGTGACGACAACAGCGTTCCTGTGTTCCGTTGTGGTCACGGTTGCGGCGGTGATGTTGCAACCCATGCAGCGTGCTTACGAGGATCTCGAGCGCAACCGCGCCGTCGTCGCAATCAGCGGACTCACGGACCGCGCAGCCGAACTGTCGGATCGGGAGATTGTGACACTTTTCCAGGAACTCGAAGCACGTATTGTCGATCTGGAATCCGGCGCATTTGATGAACGCTACAACCCCGGCACATTTGATACCTGGAAGTCTGCCGGCGATCCCGCACTAAGTACGGCCATTCCCGCAAAGCAGGATCTTGCAAAACTGAACCGCCGCTCCCGATTGGTCACGGTTTACCTGGTGAAAGACGCCAATAATTTAAAACGCATGCTTCTGCCTATATACGGCCAGGGCATGTGGTCAACGCTCTATGGGTTCCTCGCCCTGGAACCGGACCTGAATACCATCGCGGATATTACATTCTTCGAGCAGGCGGAAACGGCGGGTATCGGGGACAAGATTCTCAAGCCGGCATGGCAGGCAAGCTGGCGCGGTAAAAAACTTTACGATGAAAACGGAAAATTGCGCCTCGGGCTTGTAAGCGAACCGGCAGATGCGACGGCGCTGGCGGCGGTTTACGGTGTTGATGCCATATCGGGCGCCACGATTACCGTGGGTGCCGTAACCAACCTTGTGCGCTATTGGTTCGGACCGCATGGCTTCGAACCATTCCTCGAGGCCTATCGCGTCGGGTCAGTCCAATGATTGCCCAGGCCCGTGATGCTTTGTTGAATCCGCTGCTCGATGAGAATCCCGTCACTCGTCATGTGCTGGGCATTTGTTCGGCCCTGGCCATCACCAATTCTGTGTACTCGGCTCTCGTGATGAGCCTGGCCCTGACGACCGTGCTTGCGTTTTCCAATGTCGCAATCAGCCTGATTCGCAATCACTTGCCCAACTCCGTGCGCATCATCGTGCAGATGACGGTGATCGCCTCGGCCGTTATCGTTGTCGATGAATTTCTCAAGGCCTTCGCCCCGGATACTGCCCGCACCTTGAGCGTTTTCGTTGGCCTGATCATCACGAACTGCATCGTGCTGGGGCGCGCCGAAGCTTTTGCTGCGCATAACAAAGTGGGCATCAGTTTCCTCGACGGCATCGGCAACGGCATGGGCTATAGCCTGCTGCTGGTCACGGTGGCTGTAATTCGGGAGCTATTCGGTACCGGATCATTGATGGGCGTCGAGATTCTCCCGCTGGCTAACGACGGCGGCTGGTTCGAGCCGAACGCGCTGCTGCTTCTCCCGCCCAGCGCATTTTTTATCATCGGCTTTCTTATCTGGGGCGTTCGCAGCTGGAAAAAAGCACAGGTAGAGCAAGCAGATTTCCGGCCGATCTCCGTCGCCGAGATGGAGAAGCGCTGATGGATCAGTTGATCGGTATTTTTGTTCGAGCCATCTTCGTTGAGAACCTGGCCCTGGCATTTTTCCTTGGCATGTGCACGTTTCTTGCCATCTCGAAACAGATCAAAACGGCCATCGGGCTCGGCGTCGCCGTCATTGTGGTGGAGACGATCACCGTGCCGGTAAACAACCTTATCTACAACTATCTCCTGCGCCCGGGTGCCCTCGATTGGGCGGGTCTGGGTCACCTCGACTTAAGCTATCTGGGGCTGATCAGCTACATCGGTGTCATTGCGGCCATGGTGCAGATTCTGGAGATGGTCCTGAAGCGGTTTTTCCCGGTCCTGCATAACAGCATGGGCATATTCCTTCCGCTCTTGACCGTTAACTGCGCCATTCTTGGTGCGTCGTTGTTTATGGTGCAGCGGGATTACAGTTTCTCTGAAAGCGCAGCCTACGGATTGGGCACGGGCGTCGGCTGGGCGCTGGCGCTCGTGACCCTTGCCGGTCTCAGGGAAAAGATGAAATACAGCGAAGTTCCGGACGGGCTGCAGGGTCTCGGCATCACTTTTATCACGGCGGGTCTCATGTCCCTCGCGTTTATCACGATGGCAGATATCAAACTGTGATTCTGCAGGAAGTCATCATCGGCGTTGCGATTTTCACCGGGATTGTTTTGGCGCTGGCATTGCTTATTATTCTGGTGCGTTCGCGACTCGTGCCGGCTGGGCGCGTGACAGTCACGGTAAATGATAGCCGCAATCTTGAAGTAGCCGCTGGGGGCCAGCTGCTACAGGCACTGGCGGCAAACAGATTGTTTGTGCCCGCGGCCTGTGGTGGCGGCGGCAGCTGCGGCCAGTGCCGCGTAACGGTATTGGAGGGCGGCGGCGGCATCCTGCCGGTTGAAGCCTCTCATATCACAAGGCGAGAGGCGGCCGGGGGCCAGCGCCTGGCGTGCCAGGTCGCCGTTGACCGGGATATGCGCATACAGCTACCTGAAGCCGTGTTTGGCGTCAAACGCTGGACGTGCAAAGTGCGTTCAAATGAAAGCCTCTCTACTTTTATCAAAGAACTGGTTCTCGAGTTACCGGTCGGTGAAACCCTCGACTTTCGTGCCGGAGGGTATATACAGATTGAATGCCCGGCCTATCGGCTGAGCTTTGCTGACTTCGACATTCCCGAACAATATCGAATGGAATGGGAGCGCTTCGGACTTTTTGACCTCGAATCAAGGACGGATATCCCTGCAGTTCGTGCCTATTCCATGGCCAATTACCCGGACGAAAACGACATCGTTATGCTCAATGTGCGTATCGCCACGCCGCCGCCGAAGCTGCCGCGCGCTACCCCGCCGGGAGTTGTGTCTTCCTACCTGTTTGGCCTTAAACAAGGCGACACCGTGACGGTCATAGGACCCTTCGGAGAGTTCTTTGCCACAGAAACCGACGCGGAGATGATTTTCATCGGCGGCGGTGCCGGCATGGCGCCCATGCGCTCGCACATATTCGATCAGCTCAAGCGTCTTGGCAGCAAACGAAAAATAAGCTTCTGGTACGGGGCCCGCAGTCTTCGGGAAGCGTTCTACATCGAGGAGTTCGAGCGCCTCGCCCGTGAGCACGACAATTTTTCGTGGCATCTCGCGTTATCAGAGCCGCAGCCCGAGGACAACTGGTCAGGAAATACGGGCTTTATTCACGAGGTGCTGCTTGAGAGCTATCTCAGAGATCACCCGGCACCGGAAGACTGTGAATATTATCTCTGCGGGCCTCCGATGATGATTTCTGCGCTTGCCCACATGCTTGATGAACTTGGTGTTGACGAAGGGAGTATATTCTTCGATGATTTTGGTGGTTGAGTCTTTTCGGGACAAGCTTTGGAAATATTTCTGATCAGCTTCGCCGTATATGGGGTGGCGGCACTCGCCCTGGGAATCGGGACTTTGTTCCGTGGCCGCGCTATGCACGCAGGCTGTCGTGGCTTGCCCTCCGGATCGGATTGTAAAGCCAGGGCGCATTGCGGTGGCGTCTGCCGGCGGGCCCGCTGATGTCCAGGGTCGCTAAAGTCCGACACTATATGGCAACGGATCTGGTGACGCTGCGCCCGGAAACGGAAATCCTTCGCGCAGTGCGCACATTGCTGGCGAACGATATTGGCGCAGCGCCGGTTGTGGACGGCGCGGGCAACCTGGTGGGCATTCTCACTGAACGGGATTGCATGCGCGTGGTCCTGAACGCCGGTTACCATTCGGAATACGGGGGGCGGGTTGCCGAGTTCATGAGCGAAGGCGTAGAGACGTTGGATGCAGAAGACAGCATCGTTGATGCGGCGAAGTTGTTTTTTGGACAAAACTTTCGTCGCTACCCGGTCCTAGACGATGGCCAATTGGCAGGCCAGATCAGCCGCCGCGATGTCATGCGGGCGTTGGAAGAACTTTGGTAATTATGTGGTAGATCGAAGGGCCGGGCATCCGATCAGTCCGGCACATATTAAAGCCGCTGCAAAGCAACGGCGGATAAATCTGTATCGCTTCGTGACCGCTTGGATTTGGGTGTGGCAATACACGCAAATTTGGTCGGGGTGATAGGATTTGAACCTACGGCCCCTGCCTCCCGAAGGCAGTGCTCTACCAGGCTGAGCTACACCCCGAACGTCTGACCGGATTTAACTCGTACGCTCGACCGAGAACTGTGCGAGCCATAGCAAAGCATTCCTGAAGTCCGAGTCGGGAAGGCCGGACAATGCTGCTTTGGCTAGCTCCGCCTCTGTTTGAGCGAGGCGCGCAGTGTACGGTATGGCCCCTGTGGATTCAACGACGCGCATTACGTTTTCAAGCTCGCCGCGGTCGCCGCTTTCTATTGCGCCGCGAATCAGTTCGCGCTGCTTATCGTTGGCTT
>JABDLF010000070.1 GCA_013003115.1 Gammaproteobacteria bacterium | reverse complement strand
TCTTAAGTGCATATTCGATCGCGGGACCAGCGCCGCCAAGGCCCGGATTCTCCGGGCTGCCAGTGACAGGCATAACCTCAAAGTAAAGCTCGGGCGCGAAGCGGGCGTTGAGCCTGAGCTCTTCTGCGCACGCGAACTTCCTTTTTTCCAGGGTGGAGAAGTCGAGGAAGCCGAGGTCGACCGGCTTCTTGAGTTTGTAGGCGAACTCGCCCGTCAGGATGACCCAGGAAATATGCGTTTCGATCAGTTCGGTGTGGGCAGCCGGGTGTTTGTAGGACTCTGGCTTCAGCAGGCTTTTGATCAGAACCGGCAGAGTCGCGTCGTTCACCGCCCGTCTCCGCATCAGACATGGGACCTCAATATCCCGGCGGACATACCGCCGGCCCTCATGGCAATTGTAATGAATTAAAAGGGCCGGCTGGCTTCGGAATCTACCTACAGGTCATAGCGAATGCCCAGTAGTGCGGTGCGCGGCATACCCGGCCGCAGCCCGGCGGGCCGTCGTGCGACGTTGTAGACCTCATCAAATAGATTCTCCACGCGTCCGCTGAGCTGCAAATTCGCATTGAGCTGCCAGTTGAGCGCGAAATCGACTACTACGCGACTGTCCGTTGATTCCCCTGCGGGGATGTCCCCGCTGCCTGCTGCGGTGCGGGTCCGATCCTGGTAGCTGGCCTGCAGCATCGCACTCCAGCTATCTGCCTCGAGCCCGGCGCCGAATGAGAGCTGCTGCTCAGGCACATAAGGCATGCGATCTCCGGCCTGGACGTCTCCCCAGGGCCCAAAGCCGCTCGAGAAGCTGTTGTCGAAGTCGGCGGTGGGGGTCCACGTGTAGTTAAAGCTCAACGGCACGCTCAAATCGCTGCCGGCAAGTTTTGCGAGCCGGTACCGGCCACCGACCTCAACGCCTCGAACCGTCACCTTGCCGCCGTCAAACTGGTCGCCGATGACGCAGTCGCCGCCCGTGGAGGCCGTGCACGTTCCCACCAGGTTCTTGTAGTCGCTGATGAAGCCAATGACCTCCAGGTTTACACCGGCCTTGTAAAAGCGCGTGCCGAGTTCGAGGTTTACGCTTTCCTCGGCGTCCGCAGCACTTCCCGGCGCCGGCGGATTGAAGCCCTTGTTAATGCCGCCGATCAACAACAGCGAATTGGATGCCTGCCAGGTGGCACCGAGGCCCGGCACCAGCACATCGACGTCATTGCGGCGCACGCGCGTCGGGCCGGCGAGTCGCTCAGGGTCAGCGGTTGAATAGTCATTGCGGGTTAGCTTGATGTGCTCGTAGCGCAGGCCTGGCGTCAGGGAAAAATCGCCGAATTCCATGCGATCGCTCAGGTGCATGGCGTAAGCCTGTGCATCGCTCAACCGGTTTGCCTGGCTTCCTGCGGCGCCGTCCGAAGTCCGGCTCATGGTGCCTGCGCTGATGCGATAGAGGTCGTCATCCTGCAGGCGGTTCTCTTCGTCTTTATGGATGCGAAGTCCAAACTCGATCTCGTGTCGCATGCGGCCGCTGCCAATCTCGCGATTGAAAACAGCCTGAATGCCTTGCGCGTAATAACTACGATTGTTGTTGCGCACCGCCAGCGCGTCATCGGGGCTGTCAGCATCGCCGCGCAGCCAGTCAAGCTGCTCCGCATATGTGACGGGGTCTTGTAAAACGCTGCCGATGGATACGCCGCCGACCGCGCCGAGCTTGTACCAGTTGCGGTGAAATTCGTTGCGGTAGGCAGTAACGCCGAGATCCCAGTTGCCGTCGGCGGGGGCGATCGTCCAGCTCGCCTGGTACTGGCTGTGATGTGCGCCGAGGTGATCCAGCTGAGAGCCTGCGTAGCGGCGATAAGGATTGGTCGCAATATCTGCCTCGGTCAGCCCTACGTAAGTCTCGTTCGCGTCGTGCTCCCAGTAACCAAGCTTGAGTTCCAGGGTCTGCTCCCAGCGACTGCCGGGGGCGGAACGGATTTGCACCTTGCCCAGGTAGTCTTTGAGTTCAAATCCAGTGTCAGCGCTGACGCTCTGCCCGCTGTCCAATTCCTTAAAACCGTCGGTACTCTGGTGGTTCGCCTCAAGAAGCCAGGCATGACGGCTGCCGGCGTCGCCAACCCGCGCGAGCGTGTTAAAAAGTCCGTCCTGGCCGGCGCTCAGGGCGACTGAGCCCCGGAATGAGTCGGGTACCGGCGTGGATAGCATGTTGATGGCGCCGCCGGTGGTGCGCGGGCCCAGGGCAATCGCAGCGGGTCCCTTTACGACCTCGATGGCATTCATTCTTTGCACACCGGGAAAATAGTAGGCAGAGGGTGCGGCATAGGGCGCCGGTGCGATGAGCACGCCGTCTTCAAGCAGAGTAATGCGACTGCTGCGATCGAGGCCACTTCCCCGTACACCGATGTTCGGTCGCAGGCCGTAGCCTTCCTCTTCCTGCAGATAGACGCCGGGCACTTCGCGCAGCACGCGCAGCACGTCCGAACGCGAAAAGGTCTCGAGTTCTTCCGCGCCGATGAAATGGGCGGAGCCGGCCACGGCGCGCGCGGTTTCGGCATCGCCAAGCACCGAAAACTGCTTAAGCAGCGCGACGTCGGCGGCGTTTTCCTGCGCGGCCTTTTCGCCGGATTCGGGTTTCTGAGATTCCTGCGACCAGGCGGGGTTGCTCGCGAATAGCGCGCAGAAGACGCCCGTGATAACGATGGCCGGGCGAGCGTAAAGGCTGTTCATTTAACGTTAATCCTATTAATTTCAGTAAGTTAAAAATTTTATGGAATAAACTTGTGCAGGCCTGAAATGCTAATGCAAATGAGAATTATTCGCAATAAGGGGTTTCACGGTTATGTCTGATGAGACAAGCGATGGGGTTGGGACGGCCTCAGTAGCCGTGGAGGTAATAAACGTGGAGACAAAACAAACGCGGGAGCATTGCAGTGAATGCTAATTCTGCAATCTTCCGGCTGATTCCAAGGATGCGCGCCCCGCGAGGCGTCCTGCATTTGCACAGGACCGCGTTCAGCTAGTCGGGTTTGAGGGTCAGCTGCGCCTGGGTATCGCCATAGCCGTCGATCAGCTCGAAGCGCATTGGCCCATCTGATTCAATTTCGATCAGCCCGAAGTTGAACCAGCGCAGCGCTTCTTCGAAGCTTAATTTCCCTTGCGCCTGGTCCGGGCCGTGGAAGAACAGGCGCTCGGGCCTGAAACTCGCGTCTACATCGCGGCTCGGAAAGAGTCCGGCATTGAGCGGGCCGGTGACGAACTCGTGAAAGTGGAAGTCAGGATAAGCGGCGAACGGCTGGTAACGAAAGCCCGTAGCAAAGTGAACGTCGGCGGAGATGAAAACGAGGTTGCGCACCTTGCTGCGAGCAAAAGCACTCAAAATCTCAGCAAGCTCTGTTTCATAGCCTGTCGGACCACCGAAGTTTGCCCACCCGTCGCGCGGCCCATCTGGCGGCCAGCCCGTAGGAATAGACAAGGGTACGCTGGTGACAATGACCTTCCATTTCGCCCGCGAAGCAACGACGCTGTCGATCAACCACCGCTTCTGGGATTCGCCAAGCATGGTTTTTGCTTTCCCCGCCAGATCGGGCAGCGCATTCGCATCGCGATAGCTGCGGGTGTCGAGAAAGAAAAGCTCGAGCTGTTCGTTAAACTGGCGGCTGAAATAAAGAATGTCTGTGCCGGTTGGATAAAGCGCGTTAAAGACCGACCTGGACGAGGTAATGATGCCTTCGTCTGTTGTCGCTGGCCCGAAGTCGTTGCGTACCTCGTGGTCATCCCAGACGGCGAAGTAGGGAATGGCGTTGAGCAGCTCAGCGAATGCCGGGTCAGCACGAACATAGTCCCAGTGTGCCCGGAAATCCTCAGGGTCCCGCGCCAGCCCTGCCGCTCTTGGTACCTGTGCGTTCCCAAAAAGGCCCTTCGCGAGACAGTCGTTGTCGGCATAGATCATGTCGCCAAGCGCGACAAAGAAATCCGGGCGCTTGTTCAAAACCTGGCGGAATATGGGGAAACCCACCTTGGCATCGCGGCAGGCGTTCTGGCCCGCAAGGTCACCGCTGAATGCGAAGCTGACGGTTGGGACCTTTGCCTTTGGCGAGCCAGCGCAGCCGCCAAGCGTTAAGCCAAAGGCGGCAACGAGCATACTCGCGATGCGCCAGGCGGGCAGGTCATTCGCGCGGGGCCGGTGATTGTTGAAAAATCTCATTCGACCTGGGTTGCTTTGCCAAGTGATCGGGATTGAGCCTCAGTGTAAAGTAGATTGCCGCTGCGCAGCCATTGGCGACTTAAAAAAATGAGAAAAGCAATTCAAGCGGTCGGAAATGAGTGACGCAATAGCAAGGAGCATGACGCCGCCATTGTTACCGCGGCACCAGTGGTGCTCGCGGTCTGTGCGGGACCTGGCCTGGTGCATAGGCAGCCCGCCACTCGTGACATTGCAGGATGATCAATATCTGTGGCCCGACGAAGCCTGGTACCGGCATCAGGTCGAAGGTTTTGCAATGGACCTCGATACGCTGGATGCCGGAGAGGACCTGGCGCGTGCCGAATTCGATCGAAGTCGCGACAATCGCCTCGGTGCGTGGTTTGAGTTTCTTCTGGCGAAATGGCTGCAGCGGGACAGTCGTTACTCGCTGCTCGCCCGGAACGTGGCAGTGCGCAGGGCATTGCGCAAAGGCGGACGTGAGACGCTGGGCGAAATGGATTTCATTGTCCGAAACCTCGAGCAGGGCCTGACGGAGCACTGGGAAGTTGCGGTCAAGTTCTACCTTGGCCGGCCCGGTGTGGCAAACGCCGAGCAGTGGGTCGGCCCAGGTCAGAAGGACAGGCTCGATCTCAAGCTGGCGAGGATTCGGGAACACCAGCTACCCCTGTCTGCGACATCCGGCGCCAGAGAATTGCTGGCGAAAAAGGGAATTGTGGTGGATCGCAGTCGCGTCATCATGAAGGGCAGGCTGTTTTACCCTCTCGCCACGGAAATAGCGCCGCCGGCTTATGCCGCACCCGGACATCTGCGCGGCTGGTGGGTGCGGTTGCATGATTTTGCCAATGCCTTTGGTTGCCAGGACTGGCGCTGGAGGCGCCTCGCGCGCGGGGAATGGCTCGCGCCTGTCAACGAGAGTGACGATGCCGAGGCGCTGGCGATTAAAGACTTTGCGGTCGCCGGGGAAATTCTTGGCGCCAGCTGGCCTCGAATGGTCGTTGCTCTTGTCGACGGCGCCGAGGTCAGCCGCGGTTTCGTGGTGCCGGATGACTGGGGTACAGCCGAGTGAACGCGCTGCCCCCCTGGTTGATGCCATGTTCCTACAAGACAAGAGTTTTTTGCGCATTCGCGACGTTGCTGCAGCTGTCAGCATTGCCGGGGAGCATTGCGATGGCGGGCGAAGACGAGCGCGCAGAAGAACTGGTCGAAGTGGTGGTGACAGCAACGCGCATCCCCGCCAAACAGGCCTCCATTGCGGCATCCATTGATCGCATAGAGGTGGACGCGAATTTGCGCGCCTACCAGGGTACCGACTTTGCCGAGCTTCTGGAGGCAGTGCCCGGGCTGTTTGTGCAAAGTCGCTATAACTCTGCCCAGGACTTAA
>JABDLF010000035.1 GCA_013003115.1 Gammaproteobacteria bacterium | reverse complement strand
GCGAGGACTTGTTCGAAACACTCCGCCGCCGCTGCAAAATGATTCTGCATCATCAGTGCCGCGCCCAGCTCCATCCATACCGGCCAGCTCTTGTTGTCGAGTTCAAGCGCACGGCGCAGGAGCGGCTCGCCTTTGAAGGGCTCTCCACGCAGGCGCCACAGCGTCGCGAGATGCAGGTGCGGATCGAGGAAAGATGAGTCCTTTTCTATTGCCGTTTGCAGTGCCTCGAATGCCGCATCAGTTTCGCCGAGATTCGCAAGAGCACCACCCAGCGCGTTGTAAGGCTCCGCAGCCTCGGGGTTCGCGGCGATGGCGCGTCGATAATAGTCGACGGCCTCGCGCAGCTCGCCGGCGCGATGCAGCGCAAGCCCGCGGGAAAACAGATCTCGCTCTTTGGTTTCCTCAACCATCTTGCTCCAGCGCGTCGAGCAGGGGTTTTAAATGCATCGCGTAATGCTGCCAGCGACCCACCGATCGCGTATAGAACGACTCGCGCACCTGTGCATGGCTGCTGGTCTTCACCACGCGCTCGACCTTGTGAAACTCGAGACATTGCGGGTCCCAATCGAGATCCAGCGCGCCGAGCAGCTCGCGCACGCACGGCTCCGGCTCGCGGACGAGATTCTCGTAATGCAGTTCAAATACCGGCAGGTCCAGTACGTTCTGCCAGTGCCGCATAAGCTCATTGCAGCTGTTGCTGTAGCGGCCAATGTCACCGAGGTCATCGCAAAATGCCAGCGCGGGGTCGATGAAATTGGTTGAGTAACACGACAGGCCCGTGTCGCGAGCATCACGACGACACCAGACAATGCGCGCCCGGGGAAAGAGCTGCGCGATCCAGCCAAGGTATAGGAAGTTCAGCGGCATCTTGTCCGTGATTCGCTGCGCATCTGCCGACTCTCCGCCCACAGCGTCGAGGTAAGCCTCGGCGTGCTGCGTGAGTTCCGCAGCCGAGGTGTCTTCGCGGGGCGCAATATGCTGCGCGATGCGGCCGATTTCCGAACGCTCTCCCGCAGCGAAAACATTCGGGTGCGCGGCGAGAATCTGTTCCGCGAGCGACGTGCCGGAGCGTGGCATGCCTACGATAAATACGGGGCGTGCGTCGTCCAGGCTGGAACGATTCAGGCGTGTGAGCGCGTCCGCGTCAAAGCGCACTTGCAGGGCCTCGATAAATTGCCTGTGCGCGTCTATCGAAAAAACGTTTGGCCGGAACTGATGGGCGAGTCGGTACCAGTCAAAGGCCTCTTCGTATTGTTCAAGCTGATCCATCAGGTCACCCAGCGTGAAGCGCAGCTGACGCAGCTGCACGCCGTTCAGGCGGCCGGACGCCTCCAGGGGCTTGAGCAGCGCGGCCCCTCTGCTGGCCTCCCCGGTTCGGCGCAGCAATCGGGCGTATACGGTAAGCACCGCAGGTTCGCTGGCTTCGCCATCCATTACGGGCTCCAGGATACGCAGGCCCTGCGCGTAATCACCTTGCCACTCCAAAAGTTCTGCTTTGCCCGCGAGCGCGTCGGCGAAGAACGGATCGATCTCAATTGCGGCATCGAACAACTCCAGCGCTTCGTCAAACCTGCCGAGAGCCGTATAGCTGACGCCAAGCGAGGTGAGCAACGCGGCCGAGTCCTTTTCCGGCTGTCGCGCCATGCCGAGCGCGCTGATGGCGCGTTCGTGCTCGCCGCAGGCTTGCCAGGCAAGGCCTAAACGCTGCGCCACGCCCCGATCGCCTGGCGCCATGGAAAGGGCGTGCTCCAGATGCTGCGCTGCCGTCCGCGCGTCGCCGGCCGAAAAACACGCAACGCCCAGGTTTATCCTGGCGATGCGATTCGCCGGATCGATCTCGAGCGCGCGCTCGAACGCCGACACCGCCTCGCCCTGCCTTTGCTCCACCAGCAGAAGCCGGCCCATGTCATTGAAGCGCGGCGAAGTCGGTTCCTGCTCGATTGCCTTCTCGAGGCTCGCAATGGCCAGCTGCGTCTGGCCGATGGACGACTGGATCTTTGCAAGGGTGGCGAGATAGGCAGGGAAACCAGGCCGTACTGCAAGCGCCTGCATGACGCGCTGTTCAGCCCTCGCGAAATCTCCCTCTTCGCCGTCAATGTTCGCCAGCATGTGCAAGGCATCGGGATGATCAGGCCGCATCTTCAGCGCACGACCGAGGGCCGCGCGTGCCGCCGACTTGTCGCCACCGCGGTGGCGGCTCACGGCCTCGTCAAGCGCACCCTTTAATTTCGCGTTGGCATCTATCGCTGTTCTCCGACGCAGAAACTAGTCGAATTCATAGCCCATTTCCCGGGCAAGAGGCATCAGCCTGTCCATGAATCGAGATAATTGCAGGCGATAGTCGGGCCAGCGCTCGTGCATGTGGGCATCGAGCGGGTCTGCCAGCTGCCTGAAGCTGCTGCGCGTTATGCGCTTGCCGCTAACCGTATCGTCGACAAAACCCATGCTCGCGTCGTCAGGCTCAAGATCGAGAAATTCACAGACGCCTGCGATTTCTGCGCCGGGATTCTGCGCAAGGCGTTCGAAGCGCACGACATGCACGTCGAGATCGAGCGCCCGCACGGCGGCCTGCCAGGTGTGCCATGCCAGTTCCAGGATCGTAACCGTCGTGTCCATCGCAAGGAAATGCGCATTGGTATCGTTCATCGCATAGTTTTGCATGAAGCTGGCAACGCACAGGTCGGCGGGGTGTCTCTGCACATAGATAAATTTCGCCTCGGGGAACAGCCGCCATGCCAGGGCTGCGTGCACCGCGCGCATGGGATGATGGTCGACCAGCAGCGAACCAGGCTTCCGCTTTAAGAGCCGGTTCACGATGCGCCAGTATTCGTCACGCTGGTAAGCAATAGCGTCAATGTCCAGGTTTGCGATCGCGGCCGGGTAACCCTCGGGCATTGCCGAAAGCGCCTGCTCCACCGCGCTCAGCGTTGGGGCTTCGTCGAGGGTCTGAAGGCCCGCATGCATATGTAGCGCCTCCGATACGAAATCGCTCCCCGAGGCCGGAAAACCCACGAGGAAAACCGGCGCAGCAGTGTCCGCAGCGGGCGCCCTGGGCAGCTTGGTGAGGTCGGTGTCGGCACAAAATGCCTGGAGCGCGCGCAATCGCTTTGGCAGGCGCTCGGTATCCACCTTGAACGCCCGCCACCCCGCGGCTGCGAGCTTGTTTGCCTCGCCGGCATGCAGCCACGCGAGATCGCTTTCGCCTGCCCGATCGTAAAGTCGACCAAGCTCGTAACGCAGTTCCTGCGCCAGGCGCTGGTCGACTGCCTTCAAGTCAAACTGGGTGAGCCGCTTGATTGCCTGGGGCACGCGCCCCTGCCGGCGATCGAGCTTCGCCGCCTCGAGGTTCAGACGCGCATGTCTCGGGTTGGCCTGCAGGCCCTTCTCTATGACCTTTTCCATGTCGTCCAGCCGACCCATCTCGTCAAGCAGGCCGGCAAGCTCGGCAGCAGCGTCTATCAGATCGGGTTTCAGGACCAGCGCCCGAGCCAGGGCGGTTTCAGCGGCCTTCAGATTGCGACGCTCATACAGAACAATGCCAAGGTTCATAAAGGCGTAAGGATTGTTCTCGTCACGTTCAACGGCTTTGCGGTATGCATTGACCGCCTCGCCTAATTTTCCGAGCCCGTGCAGGGCGACGCCCAGATCAATAAATATGCTCGCCTTTTCGGGCTCGCGCCTGGCCGCTTCTTCAAAGCACTCCACCGCTTCCTCGGGCATATTCTGCGCAAGGTAAATCGTGCCGAGATTCTGATAGGCATCCGCCAGGTCCTCATCGAGTCGAATCGCCTCCTGGAATCTCGCCGCCGCTGTCGTGTTGCGCCCCAGTGCCCGGTTCACATGACCGAGGTTGTTGTGTGCCGCAGCGAATTCAGGATCGAGGCGCACCGCATCTTCGAACGCGACGAGCGCTTCTTCGTACTTACGCTGGTTATTCAGTGCGCGTCCGAGGTTGTTGTGTGCCTCCGGCGAATCAGGCCGGGACTCCAGCACCTTGCGGAAGTGTTCTTCTGCCTCCTGCGGCCTCCCCGCCTGCAAAAGCAGGGCACCGAAGTTATTCAGAACCTCCGGCTGGTCCGGCTCCAGTTTCAAGGCCAGGTGGTAAGTCTGGATGGCCTCCTGAAAACGCTCCTGCTGCTGCAGCACGCCAGCGAGATTCGTGTAGTACACGCCCTCCTTCGGCGCAAAGCTTATGGCCCTCCTGATCAGTCGCTCTGCGTCATCAAGGTTGCCAAGCTGCGCGTCCAGCGTTCCCAGAAGATTCAACGCCACCGGATTGTTAGGCTCCTTCAGCAGCACCTCCAGATAACCCTCACGCGCGCCATCCAGGTCGCCCGACCTGTGGTGTACGAGGCTCTGCTCGAGCACGCCGGCTTTATCAAAAGTTGAGTCTGGCATGGGGTTCTTGAAAGGAAAGCGTGTTTCACCACAAGGGCGGCTCTGTGACGCGTCGGCAGCTCTGGCGTCTTCGCACTGCGGCACGACCTGACCATAATAATGACTGGCGGAGCCCGGCGAAAGCTGACGCCCGTCAAGAATCGGGAAAATAGCCCGACGGGATCAGGCAATACCGGAAGCCGCAGGAGGAATTATCGGCCATAATAGGTGTCTGTAACAGCAGCGTCATTGCCATTAAGGCCCCGTTTTCGAGGGCCCGGCAATGATATTGGGGGCCTATCCGTGATACCTTTTGCTCCCCAAGAGGAGAGAATTTGTGAACAGAACCGGCTTTAAAGTAATGATGCTTGTGATGACGCTGGGCGGACTTGTGGTCGCGCCCGCATACGGGCAGGAGTCATTAAGGTCAGGCCTCGACAAATGTGCATCTATAAGCAACGCGGCAGAGCGCCTGTTTTGCTTCGACAGCCTTGCTGCGGGCCAGGATGATCAGGCGCGCGCGAATAATTCCGTAGCTCCGACGCCTTCGGCAAGCATGAGCGCTTCTGGTTCCTCACCGGTTGCGGCCGCCAGGCCGACGCGACCTGTCGTGAACCCTGACAACACCGGCAGCACCGATTTTGGTCTTGAGCTGGAACAGGTAAAACAAGGGCCACAAACCCTGACTTCCAGATACGCGGGCGCATTCACCGGCTGGACAGGCGATACCGTATTTCAGCTCCAGAACGGCCAGGTCTGGAAGCAGGTGGAGACAGGCAGGCTCTCATTCCGGGCAGAAAATCCCGTCATCACTATCCGGCGGGGCTGGTTTGGTGCCTTTTATCTTAAGGTCGAAGGCGCGAACAAGCAGGTTCGCGTCAAGCGCATCAAGTAGGCGGCTGCGAGTCTGCTTACCAACACAGAGCACCGCCCTGCAACACCGGCTGATGCCTGACCCTTCGATGGCCGTCTTTATTATCACCCCACACAGATGAGCACAGACACTCAGCGTATCGGGCTGCCTCGCTTCGGCCCCCTGGCACTATTGCTCGCGCTCCTCCCATTGGGAATTGCGTCCGGTGCAGCGAGTCCGGCGTTGCTGCCCATTCCCGTGGTGAGTCTTGAGCGCTTTGAGCCCGGCGTTCGCAACGCCATGCTCGACGCAATCAAAAGCGTCGATGATGATCGCGAAGCGTCTGTCGAAAAGCGGGCAGAGAGTTTCGGGCGACTGGCCATGCTATTTCACGCGCACGATCTGCTCGACGCTGCGGAGCCCTGCTATATCAATGCCGCAACGCTTGCGCCGCGACAATACCAGTGGCCTTATCTGCTGGGCTATCTCTACAAAGTAGAGGGCCAGCCTGAAAAAGCAGAGGCGCAGCTTAAGTCCGCGCTGCGTATTAATCCCGGCTATCTTCCTGCTTTGCTGCACCTCGGGCAGACACTGAGCGAGCTGCAGAAACAACAAGAAGCGGAGGCTGCATTCGAGAGTGTGCTTGCCACCGACCCCGAAAACGCTGCCGCGCTGGCAGGCATAGGCAATCTCGCGTTCGGTCGCGAAAACTATGATCGGGCCATCGAGCTATTTGACCGTGCGCTCGCGCAGGACCCTGAGGCCACACGATTAAACCACTTGCTCGGCATGTCACACCGCAAACTCGGCAATGTTGACAAGGCACGGCAGTATCTCGCACAGCGCGGCAACCGCAATCCGGCTATTGCTGATCCGGTTCTTGCACAGATGCAGTCTTTACTTAGCAACTCCCAGGATCACATTAAGAAAGGTCTCGAAGCCTACGGAGCGCGCCGATACGAAGAAGCAAGCAACGAGTATCGCCTCGCGCTGGAATCGGCGCCTTCCGATACTGATACCCGCCTCGCCCTTGCCTGGGTGCTTGAGCTCAAGGGCAACGATGAAGCTGCGCTGTCGGAGATAGAAAAGGTACTCGCAATCGAACCACGATCAGCGAAGGCTCACTACCTGAAAGGCGCGTTGCTCGCCAAGTCGGATTTAAATCGCGAGGCACTGACGCATTTGCAACAGGCGGTAACCATTCAGCCTGATGCGGCAACGCCAAGGCTGCTGCTGGCAACAACGCTGATGCGCAGCGGGGCCTGGACCGACGCGGCACAGCACTACGAAAAACTTGTTGCCCGCCAAAGCGATGATGCCATCCTGCTGTATCGGCTGGGCATGGCTCGCCTTGCTGCCGGCCGCTGCGAACAGGCCATCGAGCCCCTTGAAAACGCACTCAGGATTCGCTCTGGTTCCCTCTCCGTGATGCAGGCACTGCTACGTGCTTACAGCGTCTGTCCAGACAATGCCGCGGGTCATGCGGACACAGCGCTGGTGCAGGCACAAAGAATTTTTGACCAGATAAAGCGCTGGGACAGCGCCGAAACCCTGGCGATGGCCCTCGCAGCAAACAGCCGTTTCAGCGAGGCCGCGCAGCTGCAGCAGACTGTTATCGATGTAGCACGACGAGCAGGCCAGCCCGTTTCAACGATGGAGTCTCTCAGCCGCAACCTGAAAAGATATTATGATAAGAAACCCGCAGACCAGGCATGGCCCCTGGCGTCGGATGTGTTTCGCCCACCGGCACTGTCAGCCGAGGACAGGCTGGAACTCGACGGCTGATAAGGAACGCTGCAGCCCGGACTATCTGCTACAGAGTGGACTGAAGGCTCAGTCTGGCATTGGCCCTGCACCCGCGGTACCGGACGCGACTTCTTTTCCTGCGCCTTTCGCGAGCAGATGATAGCCGCCGGTTTTGAGCGCCAGAAAGCTCTCGAGGTCGCCGCCCGGCCAGCGCACAATAACATCGGCGCTGCTCACGCGTTCGAGCAGAATGACAACCCTGGAATCGCTCGCCGAAGCATAGCTTCCGTCTGTATGCACGCGCTGCCAGCTAAGTTTCCCGTCATCGCTTTTCACAGCAATCTCTGCGCCGATGATGTTCCCTCGCGCCGAATCGAGGCAGATGCCCAGCCAGGTTGGCGGTGTCGACGCGCGTGTGTCGTTGTTGTTCCGCAAAAGCTGAGCGGGTCCGCTGTTGTTGCTGACCACGACGTCAATGTCCCCGTCGTTGTCGATATCACCTGTCGCTACGCCCCGGCTCACCGCCTCCTCCGTAAACAGGACGCCCGCGCCATCACTTACGTCTTCTAAAACGCCACCGCCAACGTTGCGAAAAAGCTGGTTGCGCTGCCTGAGCGGGAATTTGTCGCCCGCGAGCAGCTGCGACTTTACGTGGGTCACCGCGCCATTCGCGATGAAGAGATCCAGGAGCCCGTCCTGATCGTAGTCTAACCACGCGGTGCCGAAGCCGGTGTAAGCGAAGCTGGACTTGCCGAGACCGCTGCCTGCCGTAAGGTCCTCGAACCACCCCGTGCCGTCATTCACGTACAGCGTGTTGGTCTCTCTCTTGAGATGCGTCATGAACAGGTCGAGATCGCCATCGCCGTCGAAATCACCTGCGGTAACGCCCATGCTGGCCTCGGGGCTGCCTGCCATGTTGACCGCGACTCCGGCAATCTCCGCCTCGTCGATCAACCCGCCCTTGCCGTCGTTCATCAAAAGAAAGTTGGCCATGCCATCGTTAGCCACGTAAATATCCTGCCAGCCGTCGCTATTAAAGTCGGCCGCGATGACGCCCAGAGTGGCACCCGGACGCGCAGCTACGCCGGCGGCAGCGCTTACATCTTCAAACGTGCCGTCACCGCGATTGTGAAAGAGGCTATCCGCTTCGGGCTCATAGGCTGACGGCGAACAATAGTCTTCTGCGCCGGTCGTCCACAGGCATGTCCTGTGATTCTTGAAAGTGAAATCGACATAGTTGCCGACGTACAGATCGAGGAAACCATCG
The DNA here is from genome assembly GCA_013003115.1 of Gammaproteobacteria bacterium. Lineage (GTDB taxonomy): Bacteria > Pseudomonadota > Gammaproteobacteria > Steroidobacterales > JABDLF01 > JABDLF01. The sequence goes on along the minus strand of JABDLF010000035.1, from coordinate 11,122 downwards.
CGGTCGTAGTCCACAAAAGACGCGCTCACGCCCCAGCGAGGGTCATCCACGCCCGCAGCATCTGTCACATCGACAAACGTCCCGTCACCCTCGTTGCGCCACAGCTGGTTAGAACCGAAGTTGGTGACATAAATATCCACGTCACCGTCGTTGTCATAGTCACCCGTCGCCACGCCCATGCCATAGGCAGCGGCCCTGATGCCGGATATGTCTGTTACGTCTGTGAAGCCAAGGCTTGTTGCTTCTCCATCGCGAATAAGATCATTGCGAAAAAGGCGGTCGGTGATTGGCGCGCCGGACGCCGGCGGATACGTCGCATCTTCGAGGTTCTTGTCCATGCCGAGCATGCTGCCCTGCACGAGGTAGACATCGAGATCCCCGTCGTTGTCATAGTCCAGCAAGCCCACCCCGGAACCCATCATTTCGGGAAAATAAAGCTCGCCCGACATGCCGTTGAAGTGCACAAAGTCGAGGCCTGACTGTGTGGCGACGTCTGCGAACTGCATTGGCGAAGTCGAAAGCGCAGGCGGCGCCGCGACCATCGGGGGCGGCTCAGGCTGACAGCCTGTCAGCAGGACGAGACACAAAATAACTGCTTGGATTCGCGATGACATAGACAGGAACCAGACCGGCAAGTGAAAGACCGACGCGCGAGACCTATTGAGATACGAGCTCGGGCCATGCGGCACTTGCAAGCGACCTCGCTTCATAGCGCTGCATGTTCTCGCGCATGCCTTGCTGAGCCGCCGTGTCGCCGTTTTTTATGGCTTCGAAAATTGCCTGGCCCTGGTAGTCCATCGCCTCGTCGAATCTGCCATTGGCCGCCATCGCCATGGCAACGGTCTCGGCATGATTGCCGTTGGGGCGCTGATCATACAAAAGCTGCGCGTCTTCGAGAGCAAGCCGCCGCTGTGACTCGTTTGCATCCGGGCAGGTGGCGTACAGCCGCGCCCGCGCATTCAGCGTGAGCGCAACTCTTGGGTTGGCCTGCACCCCGCGTTCGATAGTCTGCAGTGCGGCTGCACAGTTCCCACCCAGGGTAAGAGCGACCGCATGACCGTAGCGAGTGCTCGCGTTTTCCGGCTCAAGACGCAGCGCCTCCGCATACTGCTGAGCCGCAGCCTCAAAATCATTGAGCCGCATCAGGCCGTTTGCGAACTGCACCCTGAACTCAAAGTTTTCCGGCTCGGCATTTACCGCCCTGAAGTAAAAGGCCTGTGCTTCTTTGAACTGTCTGCGCTCGGCAAGCAGCGCGCCCTGCAGGCTGTTGGCCAGCCCGTGGTCAGGATCCAGCCGCAGCGCCTGGCTGATCAGGTACTCCGCATCTTCGCGTCTCGCGTTAAGACCAATCAGCACGGCCATGCGTGTCAGCGCCTCTACGTTTTCCGGATCCAGCGCCAGCGCAAGATCAAGGTGCATCGCCGCGCGCTCCATTTCTCCCTGCTTGACCGCCTCGATACCCTGTTGCACGTAATAAGACGGGTGTCGCGCCCGGGCCTTCATTTCTTCTACCCAGGGGTCAGGTGCCCAGGCAATGCGGTCACCGCGCTTTTCAAGGTGTTCACGCGCCTTGTCCGTGTCACCAAGCTGGCGATAGGCCTGGGCAAGGCGATAGTGAAGCTGCGTCGCCTGCGGCTGCAGGACCAGCGCGCGCTCAAGCAGGTCAACTCCCTCCTCCAGGCGTTTTTCCTGCAGTGCGATCGTGCCCAGACCCGCCAATGCCGGGGCCGCCAGGTCGGGCTGTTTTTCCAGCAGTGCTTCGAACGCCTCGGACGCATCGGCCAGCTTTCCCGCCTCAAGAGATACGCGCCCGATCCGAAGCAACGTGTTCGGATAATCAGGGGCCATCGCCAGCACGGTGCGATACAACGCCAGCGCGCCCTCCAGGTTGCCGGTCTCTTCGCTGTAAATGGCGACGAAGTAGTGCCAACGAGGATTGGTCGGGTCGAGGGCCATCGCGTTGCGATGGCTTGCCCCCGCTGCCTCCTGCATGCGGAAAGCCTGGAATACCAGCCCCATCCGTCCGTAAGCCCGGCCCAACTCTACGTCGCTCAGCACAGGCTGCATGCGCTTGAAATAGTCGATGGCGGGTTCAACGATCCTGCGCACGCGAGGATCGAGTTCCTCCACATCCGGGTAGGGGACCTCAACGAGCACCGCCTCATCCGCTGCCAACCCGGCAAGGGGGTGCAGCAGGAACAGGCTGGCCAGCAGTGGCAGACAAATGCGCTTAAGTTTCAATTTCGATCTCCGCTTACTTTTTCGCCGCCACCTTCGCACAGTCGGTGATAACTTCCCGAAGCCAATGCCGGCCAGCGCTCTTGCGATCCGTCAGTCCACGCGACCAGCACCTCGCGCTCGCCATGGGCTTTACCGAGGCCCAGCAGAACCCGTGGGTCATTGGCAGAACCGTAGCTTCCGTCGCTGCGGGCACGCCGCCAAAGCGTCTTTCCGCCCGCAAGCTTGACGGAAGCGCGAGCACCAACCGCATCTCGCTGACAGCCGCGCGTCATGAGGCGCAGGCCCAGCCAGGCATTTTCCGCCCCCGCGTTGTTTATCAGAAGCTGCACAGGCCCGCTGTTATTGCCAACAACCACGTCAATATCGCCATCGTTATCGATGTCACCGAAGGCAGCGCCGCGACTCACATGACTCGCGGCCAGCGCCTTGCCTGCCGTTTCCGAAACATCTTGAAACCGGCCGTCTTCGTTTCGAAACAGCTGATTCGGGCGATGCAGGGGCCAGGGATCATCTTTGCTCGCCCAGCTCTCGGACTCGAACAGCGTTACGCCGCCGTTTACGCTGAATATATCGAGCCAGCCATCGTTGTCGAAATCGATAAAACCCGCGCCGAATCCGGTAAACGGCACGCTCGCATTCGCAAGCCCGGTCTCACTGGTCTGGTCTTCAAACCATCCCGTGCCGTCATTCACATAAAGCGTATTGGTTTCGCGCACGAGATGGGTCATGAAAAGGTCTTCATCGCCGTCACCATCAAAGTCGGCGGCATCAACGCCCATGCTTGCCTCACTCATGCCGCTCCTGTTTACAGCGACGCCAGCCAGCAGGCCGTCGTCAATGAAGCTGCCCTTGCCGTCGTTCATCCACAGGAAATTCGCAACACCGTCGTTGGCAACAAAAAGATCCACGAAGCTATCGCCATTAAAGTCAGCAACGGAAATCCCGAGACCTGGGCCGGGCTCTTTGCCAATGCCCGATTTTTCGCTGACATCTTCGAAGCGCCCGTTGCCAAGGTTGCGGAACAACATGTCCGACTCTGGCTTGAACGCATGCGGACCGCAGTAATCGGGAATGCTCGTCGGGTTGCGGCAGCGTCGCGCAGTTTCCAGCTCATAAATGACGTAGCTGCCCACGTACAGATCCAGCAAGCCGTCGCGATCATAGTCCACGAACGACGCGCTCACGCTCCAGCGAGGATCATCCACGCCCGCCTGGTCCGTCACGTCGACGAAGGTTCCGTCACCCTCGTTGCGCCACAGCTGGTTGGGGCCGAAGTTAGTAACGTAAATATCCACGTCACCGTCGTTGTCATAGTCGCCCGTCGCCACGCCCATGCCATAGCCAGCGGCCCTGATGCCGGACGGTTCGGTCACGTCCGTAAATGTCAGGCGATCGTCATCGCCGCCCCGTTTCAGATCATTGCGAAACAGGCGATCCGTCAATGGGGTGCCGGGCTTCGGCGGATAGGTCGCATCTTCCAGGCTCTTGCCTTTACCCAGCATATGGCCCTGCACGAGGTAGACGTCGAGGTCACCGTCGTTGTCATAGTCAAACAAGGCAACGCCACCGCCCATCATTTCGGGAAAATAGAATTCACCGGACATACCGTTGAAATGCACGAAATCGAGACCGGATGACTCAGTGGCGTCAATGAAAACCTCTTCCCTTGCGACAGCGGTGTCCGCACCGAAAAAGGCAATCGCATACGCAAGCGAGAAACAGGTGAAAACCAGCCGATGTTTCAGCTTGTGAAGCTCAGTCATTGTCAGCAACGAAAAACATGAGATGAACGAGCCGACCGTTTTCGATCTTGTCGCCGAAGTTGGCGCCGTTGTCATGGAAGTACCAGGGCCGGAACAAGAGCAATCGATTAAACCTCAGGGGAAGCTGAAACTCGAACTGCCACTTGTCATAGTCGTTGCCATCCAAGTCGACCTGCTTGCGCATGTCCCAGTACTTCACCCCGAATTTTTGCTCCTCCTCAGGGTTCAGCGGTAACCGGTCGATGTCGTAGCGCTTGTGGCGATAAAAGTGCGTGCCGGTGGGAAGATCTGTCGGCAGATCATCCGGCAGCGTCAGGCATACGAGGCCAGCCCACTCGCAGTCGTTGGAGTCCACGTGAATGCCCGCCATGTACTCGTTATTGACGTGGCTGCCAAGGGTCACCCGAAAGCGCCCGTGATTTCCCATTTCTGCCATGTTGCCCTTGATCTTCTGGCCGACGAGCCGGGAAACCGTCGCATCCAGTTCTTTGTGCACCAGCTTCTGGTCACAGTCGAGCCCCACATAGCGCTCGGATTCCCAGAATTCACCGCCCAGCGCAGCCTCCCGCACCGCCAACGGATCGGGATAAAAATCGTCAACAACAAGAAACGAGCTATACACAGGTAGTTCCGGCAAATCAGGGACGGGAAAGTTCAGCCGCCCATTATAAGGCTTTCGGGTCGGCCGACGGCGTCTGACGCTGCTTCAGGCCTCGATATGCCTGCCCAGGGCCAGCAACAGCGGCTCCAGGCGACCTTCGTAGTGCTTCCAGCGACCGACGGAATCGCTGTAAATACCCCGGCGGACCTGCTCTGCGCTGGGGGTGCGCACGGCGCGCCCACCCTCCATGAACTCGAGACAGGCCGGCTCCCAGTCGAGCCCGCAATGCTCGAGCAGCCGTCGCGCCTCGGCGTCAGGGTCGCTGACCAGTGCTTCGTACTCCACATCCAATATGCGCCCGGGCAGCAAGCGCCGCCAGTGCGCCATCAGCTCCCGGTACATGCCGTACCAGTTCCCGAGCTCCCCCAGATCGTAACTGAACTGGTAGTAGTCGCCGAACAGCTGCCGATAGCAGCTCAGACAGGTATCCACCGGATTCCGGTAAACATGGACGAAGACTGCCGCCGGAAAAATCTTCGCCAGCAACCCTAGGTAAAGAAAATTCACGGGCATCTTGTCGACAAAATAACGCGAGCCGTCCCGCCATTGGCGACTGCGCGACAGGTAAGCATGGCGCATCGCGTCGAGGTCACCCTTGCTTATGTTTTCAAGCGCCTGCGGATATGGCATGCCCTTGCGCGCCGAGATGCCGTTCACGAGTCGACTGACGAGCGGCAGCTCTCCCGCCGCGCATACTTTCGAATGCGCGCCCAGTATCCGCTCTACAAGGGTCGAGCCTGTTCGCGGCATGCTGACAACAAAAATCGGCGTGTCTTCATCTGCGAGTGCCGCCCGCCTCGCGGGCGCGGGCGCTTTGTCGCGGGCCATGATGCGGGCGAACAGCGCCGCGTCTTTTTCGATGTCGTATGCAAGGCCCTTGCGCCGCAGAGCGTTGGCCTCGGCATACCGCTCAAACGCGTGATCAAAATCGCCAACATCCTCGTGCTCTTTGGCCAGTGCGAACAGCAGTGGCACCTTGTCGTCGACATTTGTCGCACTCTCGAGCGCAGACTCCATGGCACGCAGATGATCTGTCTCGCGAGTCGCCCGACGCAATCCGGCGAGCAGCCACCACCCCTGTCCGCAGCTTGCATGACGCGCCAGCATTTCTTCGAGATGTGAGCGGGCCTCGTCCAGTTTGCCCAGCGACCGCAGGCAGAGTGCGAGGCTCATCACGCGCTGTGGATGCCGGTCACGCTCTGCCAGTGTTTCGAACAAAGGCAGCGCCTCGGAAGAACGATTTAGCTGCATAAGTGCGGCGGACTTCCTTTCCAGCGCCGGCAGATAATCCGGCTGCAGGGCAAGCGCCTGGTCGATGCGTGCTATGCCCGCCTGCAGGTCGCCGCGGGCAAAGCAGGGCAGCGCAAGATCGCAGAGGTAACGCGCTTCCTCCGGCGCATGTTCGGCAGCGCGTTCAAGATATGAATGCGCTTCACCCGGGCGATTCAACTGAAAGGCAATGAGCCCCATGAGGTGCAGCAGGCGATGATCAGGCTCGCTCTCGTCAAACGCGCGTTCGCACGCGTCCCAGGCAGCGCGGAGATCGCCCCTTTCGTAGCTTCCCACCGCCTGTTCAAAGCTCATGGCACCACCCTGCCGTTTTTTCTTTAGTCCCGGCTGATTCGGTAGCCATCGATATAGAGCACGTCGATGGACGCTGCCTCGAAAAACCTGAGTGCCTCGGCAGGTCGCTCGACGATGGGTTCGCCGGGTCCATTGAGGGACGTGTTCAGGATTACGGGCACACCGCTCAGATGCTCGAACTGCTGCGCGACGTCGTGTATTTCGCCTGTTTCTTCGGACAGGGTTTGAATCCTCGCCGTGCCATCGACGTGGGTAACGGCCGGCAGTCGATTGCCTTTCACTTTTGCAGTGAACAACATGTAGGGAGAGGGTTCGGGACATTCGCCGAACCACTCGCTGGCCTTACTCTCGAGCACAACCGGCGCGAGCGGGCGCCACTGCTCCCGCTGCTTGGCCACGTTCACCCGGGCCCAGTTTTCGTAAATGGTCGGGTTAGCCAGCAGCGAGCGATGACACAGCGCTCGCGGACCCATCTCGCTCCTGCCGTCGAACCACGCGACGAGCCTGTTCCCGTGCAGATCTCCGGCCGCAGCTTGCGCGCGGTTCTCCGGGCGCGTCACCTGGTATTTCTCGCGCGCCGCGTCGACGGTCGCAACTATCTCCGACTCGGGAATATTCGCACCTTTAAACGGCGACTTGTTGGCATGCACCGCATTCGCATCCAACGGTTGGCCAAGCAGATTGTGATGCGTGTAAAGCGCTGCACCCACCGACAAGCCACCGTCGTCGCAGTTGGGCTCAATGAACAGCTCTGAATACAGACCGCTCGCGTTGATCCTGCTGTTGCCCGGACAATTCAGCGCGCAACCACCGGACAGACACAGGTTCTCGGCGGATAGCCCGGCCTTCCTGAGTATGGTCTTTTGCACTTGCACCGTCCGCAGACACGTCTCTTCGAACAGCGCCTGCGTGCTGGCGGCGACGTCGACGCTGAGCTTGCCGAGCACGTTCTGCGGGTCTCCAAACTGCCGTTCATAGCCCAGTCGCCCGGCTTTTTCGAGGCAATGATTTATCCAGCTGCCGACGGGATCCGCACCATGCCGACGCTCAAGGTCATAAAAATTGCCGATGAAACTTTTGTCGAGGAAAGCTGGCTCACCGTACGAAGCCAGCCCCATCAGCTTTCCCTCGGACCCAAGAATATCGAAACCAACCGCCGCGCCGACGCTGCGGTAAAGACCCCCGACCATCAGGTTGTGCGGGCTCAAAACATAAAGATCGCTGCCCTGCCCGTACATAAGGTAGCCGCTCAGGTTGCGTCTTGGATCGCCACCATCGTTACTAAAGACTGCCGCCGCGTCGAAACCGGAGCGGTAATAGCTTGAGGCACCGTGGCAGACATGATGATCAACGAAGTAGCCGGGAATTTTCCTGCCACGACAGGTCACGGCAACCGGATAGTGCATACCAAACTTGAGCGTCTCGTCGATCGCGCCGAAGCCATCTCTTTCGATCTTCTTCAGGCTGCGCGACGACTCCCACTTCTCGTGGGTCGTATAGCGGTTCAGCCAGCCAAATGCATCCAGCTTGCCGTCGCGATACTGTTGCCACTCCGGAAACATGCTTTGCCAGCGGCCGCGGAGTAACTCGAGTGAGGCGTCATCCTCGCCGGCAAGCAGTCTCTTGAGGCCGTAGCTCTGCGCGGCATCCGGTGCCATGCCTGCCGCGGCATAAAGACGCGCCGCCGGCGCCGGCACTTTATCGCCCGACGGGTCGGCAAACGCCACGGTAAAGTCATCAATCAGGCCCGTTATAAGCTCGAGATCCTGCGTAGAAACGATGGCGCAATAATCGATGTCCGCAATCGAGACGCCCGCAGTGTCGAGCGCCATGTCGAGTTCGCGCGTGGTAAGTCCGACCGCATGCTTTACGCGTGCATGCCTTTCGCGCAACACGTGGGACAGGATAACGCCGTCACCGACGATAGTAATCGACGCATCATGACCAAAGTGCATGCCCAGGATCAGCATGCCCTCGCTCTCCCCGGGATCACGTCCCCTGCCGCCTTGGCGGCCCCGGCGACACGTCAAACGCTATGCTGATTCTCTCTTCACCAGACGCAAGGGGAACCGTCCGGTGATAGAAGTAGCTCGGGAACAGGATCATCTTGCCTTCTTGCGGGAAGAAGAACTTCCTGATCTGCTGCCGCTTGCAGGAAAGACTCTCCGGCGGACTCCCGAATTCAATCCAGCCTTCCCTCGTGCTCGAGTCTTCTCTTACAGACGGTGGCACCTTTACGTAATAAACGCCGCTTAGCCACGCAGATGGGTGTATGTGCGGTATCTGGTGTCCTCCGGAGCGCATAACGACGCCCCAGGCCACAGAACTCCAGGACTTCATTCTGTGCGCCATGAAAGGATGATCTGGCTGAATTTTCCGGTTGGCAAAATATTCACTGACGCGCTTGTTGATAAGGCCTTCGAACGCGGCCACGGCTCCGTCGGCACCAAGCAGCAAATCGGAAGTATGGCTGCCGAAACGCGTCGCGTTCCCTGTCCTCTCGAACGACAGCGTCCGATGATTAAGGACCTCAGTCTCAAGCTCGCGGTTAAAGGACTCCAACGACGGATAGCCGGCTATATTTTCAAACTGTTTAACGTCAATGAAATTGTCGAGGTCAAGCAGGAACTTTGCGCCGGGCATATCCCCGGTTTCCTGCAGCGCGGCACTCTTGTAGGCAAACGCCGTACGGTTTACGGGATCAACTTTTAACGCCTGGTCCAAAGCCCGCAGCGCGTCACCCGCGCGGCCCGCCTCGAGCAATGCGCCTGCGAGGAAAGCATAGCCCGCCGAGCCGGGCTGCAATCTTATGCACTCCTGCAAAGACCGGATTGCCGCGTCGGTCTCACCCATGTCCCTCAAAAGGTTGCCGAGGTTGCCGTGCGCGATCGCGTTGGCCGGATCGATGGCAATGGCCTTTTCGAACGCCTCGCGCGCCTCGACCGGCTTTTTCATAAGTCGCAAGGCGCTGCCGAGGTTCGCCAGCGTCATCGCATCCGTCGGGTTGAGCCTGATGGCTTCTTGAAATTCTTCCGCAGCGGCGGCCCCATCTCCGGCGTCGATCAGCACGACGCCCAGGTCGTTATGCAGCCACGCGTGCTTTTCTATGGAAAGCGCCTTGCGATAGCTTGCAATGGCCGACTCCACGTTGCCGAGTTCCGCCTCACAATGGCCCAGTTGCGCCCAGCCACGAAAGTTGCCGGGCTCGACCTCGACAATCGCCTTGTTGAGTCGGGCGCCTTCGTCCCAGCGATGCGCCGAAATCATCTCACTTGCCTGTGACGTGAGATCGGAGACCGACGCGCGCCGACCGTCCGAAGTAATTACTCCGGCGGACCGTGCATCCGCAGATTTTTCCGCATCAATCATGTCGCCTGAGAAGACCTGTCTAAAGCGCTAATTAACCGCGCAATCATAGCATGCAGGATGCAGTTGAATCGCCGCTTCGATCTTCGCATGATCACGGTATTTGACTTCTCAGGACGCGAATTCGTCAACAGGTTTTTCGCCGCAACACGGCCTGCTATGACCAACAAAAAGGCCGGGTGCATTGCGCCACACCCGGCCTCTCAGATTTCGATTCACCAGCGACTCAGAAAGTTTCGCTGCTGACTGACTTTTCGCCTAGTTAATTGGCCCTGAGTTAGTGCCGCGCGATGCTCTTTGCAGCGCTTCCTGCGCATCTTCACGTTCGCGCTTCGCCTGAGATGCGGTTACGCAGCGTCTGCGACTGAAATGCGAGCCGGTCCTTTTCTCGCGACGACAGATGACCTTTTCCTTGTCATCTTTGTCTTCGTTATATTCCGCAACCTTCTCCTCGAAGCTCGCTTCGGCGTCCTTCTTAACCGTCACTTCTGCTTCGCTGGTCTCTTCGGTCGTGGCAGCTTCTGCAGCGGTTTCTGCTTCTGCCGAGGCAGCCATTTCTGCAGTCGCTTCGGCTTTCGCCTCACTCATATCTGCCTTCTCATGGCCATCAAGCGCACGGGCCGGGCCGTTCACAGCAAAGGCAAAAAATGCCAGCGCCGCTATGGTAAATAGTTTGGATTTCATGATGTTGTCCTGGGTAAAACTGAAAAATCTGGTATTCGGTCCCGCTGCCCTGTCACAGGAGGCGCCTTCACCTCGCTCCCCGCCGCGGCCTCGCAGTGTCCTCGAATTTTGCCTGCGATGCAATCGCACTTCCTTTGTAAACCAGACAGCACCGCAGCCAATTGGTTCGATGCCGGCCAGCCTCCGGCTGCGGGCCTCAGCCGGCCTCGGCTGCGTGAAAATAGGGAAACAGCTCGCCCGGAACTTCTGGCGCACAGAAAGAAAACTCCTTGCATCCTTCCAGCGCCCTCACGACGTTAGGGGTAACCAGGGTTTCCTCTGCGCGTGCGATGTCCTCGCCCAGCTTTGATGCCCGGTTCATTTCGTCACCCTGCGCGAGATTGGGCCCGATCCTGAGTACCTTGCCATAGCCAATCCCAATGCTGCATCGCGCGCCAAAGCCTTCCTGGTCCTCAACGAAGTGCGCCGTTCGTGCGTGTAGTTCAAAGGCTACTCGCATCGCATCGTAGGGGTCATCAAACAGCGCAACGACATCGTCTGCGAAAGTCCGAATAAGATCGGCACCGCCGTCGCGAATAACGGGCAGGCAAACCTGCTGCATCTCGACAATCCGGAGCAGCGCGGGGAGTTCGCCGCGCTCGATAGTGCTGCGCGTAAACCCCGCCATGTCCAGCACCATGACAGCCTTCTGCCATTGATAGCGCGCGTAAAAATCTGACTCACTGAGCTTGCCGCTGCGCACGGCCAGCATGTCCCGGTAAACCGGCTCGCTCCAGCCAAGATAACTTGCCAGCTCCTTCGGGTCCTCAAGAACCTCAAACGG
>JABDLF010000022.1 GCA_013003115.1 Gammaproteobacteria bacterium | reverse complement strand
CGTAATCATAGAGCGACACCATGAACGGCATACTAGCCGCATCCAGCAGGCCCACCTGCGCCAGAAACCCGGGGATATTCGGCAACACACCGATGATCAGCGCGATGATGGCACAGGGATTAAATCCGTTGCGAAAGGCATAGACACCGTCCCTGCTGTAGAGCGCATCGGCATCAAGCTCCGTCCGGCGCACGAGGAAGTAGTCGGTCAGTATTACCGCCAGCACAGGTCCAAGCAGCGCCGAATAGCCAATCAACCAGGTGAAAATGTAGCCACTCGGGTCTGCCAGCAGCTTCCACGGCATCATGACGATACCGATTACGCCCGTGATGTAGCCGCCCATTTTAAAATCAATCTTCGACGGCCACATGTTGGAAAAATTATTGGCCGGACCCACGACATTGGCGGCAGCGTTTGTGGAAATTGTCGCAATCACAACGGCCACCATAGAAAAGAACACGAGCGTCGGCGAGTCAAAGCGACGCACCAGCACCACCGGATCCCAAATCGCCTGGCCGTAAATGACTATCGTGGCGCTGGTGACGGCCACCCCAATGAAGGCGAAGAGCGTCATGGTCGTCGGCAGGCCGCTGATCTGTCCAACAACCTGGGCGCGCTGGTCTTTTGCATAGCGGGTAAAGTCAGAGATATTCAGACACAGCGTTGACCAGAATCCCACCATTGCCGTCAGGCTTGGGAAAAACAGTTTCCAGAATTCGGCGCTGGTTTCGAACTGAGCTTTCGCGCTAAGCATGGGACCAAAGCCATTTGCAGCCGTGTATGCCCATGCCAGCAGGGCGAGACCGCAGAGAATCAGAAAGGGTGCAGCAAGCGTTTCCAGCACCTTAATCGAATCGATGCCTTTATAAATGAGATAAATGTTCATCGCCCAGAAGAGCATGAAGCAGGCGAACTGGACGATGCCGATTCCTACAAAGTCCGGTAGCAGTGCGGGCAGGCTCTCTGCGCCAGGAAAGACTATAAGGACAATTGTGTAAATGGCCGCACCGCCAATCCAGGTCTGGATGCCAAACCAGCCACAGGCGACGATCGCCCTGAGGAACGCGGGTATATGAGCACCGCGTATCCCGAATGAAGCGCGCGCAAAGACCGGAAAGGGTATGCCGTACTTGGTGCCGGCATGACCGCTCAGCATCATTGGAACCAGCACGATGACGTTGCCAAGCAACACGGTCATCGTCGCCTGCTGCCAGCTCATGCCGTTGTCGATCAGCGAAGCCGCAATCATGTAGGTGGGAATGTTGATAGCCATTCCGACCCAGAGCGAATAAAAGCTAAGCGCAGTCCAGTTGCGTGCGCTGCCCGGTACCGGCGCAATGTCGGGGTTCGAGAGGCTGGCGTCCATGGTGCCCGAAGATTCTGCGCTGATAGGCCTACCCTCTCGCCAGCTCGTGCATCGCCTCGCCCATAGTGGCCAGCATAGCGTCAATCTGCTCCGCGTTGATCGTCATGGAAGGCGCAACACGTATGACGTTGCCAAAAAGCCCGCCCTTGCCGAGCAACAGGCCCTTTTCTTTGCACTTGTCCATAAAAGCAATGGCCTCCTGCGGCGCATGCTCTTTGGTTTTACGGTCCTTAACCAGTTCCATTCCAAGGAGCAGGCCACGCCCGCGAACGTCACCAATTAACGCATGATCCTTCATCAGCTGCTTCATGCCGTCCTTAAGCCGGGCACCCATATCGCGTGCATTCTCAATCAGGTTTTCTTCCTTGATCACATCCATGGTCGCCTTCGCCTGGGCGGTCTGCAGCGGGTCGCCACCAAAGGTATTAAAATAGAGCTTGCCGCGCAGCGCCTCGGCGTCCTCGGTTTTCATCACCACCGCGCCTATCGCTGCGCCGTTGCCGAAGCCCTTTGCCAGGGTAACCATGTCGGCGTCGATCTCGAGTTCTTTGGTAAGAAAAAATTCTTCGCCGCAGCGGCCAACGCCCGTCTGCACCTCGTCACTGATGTACTTGCCGCCGTAGTTGTGCACGATCTCAGTGACCAGATCGAAGTACTCTTTCGGTGGATCAATAAAGCCACCGACCCCCATGACCGGCTCGACGATCATGCCGGCGATTTTTCCATGCGTCGTAGTCTGGATGGTGGTTTCCACGTTCTGCGCACACTCGAAGCTGCAGCTTTCCGGCTTCTTGTTAAAAGGACAGCGATAGCAGTATGGCTCCATCGCGCTGGTCGTGGACGCGGTGGGCTGCGCGCGAAAACGCCATGTATGGTGGCCACACTGCGCCAGGGTGCTGGCGGTCCCGCCGTGATAGCCGTGGCGCAGATTAACGATGATGGTCTCGCCTGTCGCCTGGCGAGCGGTCATCATTGCCAGCTCGTTGGCCTCGGAGCCCGAGTTGGTAAAGGACGCACGATCCATTCCTTCAGGCGCCTCCTCAATGAGCGCCTCGGCCAGCGCTACCGGGTATTCCGACAGATACAGCAGACTGGTGTGCTGTATTTCATCGTCCGCAAGCATCTGTATCAGCTTTGCTTTGATCGTCGGGTGGTTGTGCCCCGCAGAGATACAGATAATGCCGCCGATGGCGTCGAGATAGCGCCGCCCGTCGGCGTCCCAGACATACTCGCCCTGGGCTTTGACAAGCTGCAGCGGCTCCTTGTGATAAAGAAGAGCAGTGGGCAGGAAATGCCGGTTGCGCGCGGCGATCAGGTCGGCATTGCTGCGCCGTGGCCTGTCGCCAGCGTTTGCACCCTGCTTTATCGGGGTGGGTTTCTGTGTACTCATACTGCTTTTCCCTTTGCTGCGTGCCTGGCTCAAAGCTCAGTCAGCTGCCCGTAACTCTCCGGCCTGCGGTCCCGGAAGAACTGCCAGGTGTTGCGCACCTCGCGAATGAGATCAAAGTCCAGATCTGTCACCACCATCTCGTCTTTGTCTTCCGATGCCTGTGCCACAATTTTTCCGCGAGGATTCACGAAATAGGATGAACCGTAGAACCTGCCTATGTTCCATGGCGCCTCCTCGCCTATACGATTGATTGCCGCCACATAGTAGCCGTTGGCCACAGCGTGCGCGGGCTGCTCGAGTTCCCACAGGTATTGCGAGAGCCCGGCGACGGTTGCGGACGGATTGAAAACAATTTCGGCACCGTTTAGCCCGAGGCAGCGCGCGCCGTCCGGGAAGTGCCGGTCGTAGCAGATATATACGCCAACTTTGCCGTACGCGGTATCAAAAACCGGGTAGCCAAGATTACCCGGCTTGAAGAAATACTTCTCCCAGAATCCGGCCACCTGCGGGATATGCATCTTGCGATATTTACCGAGATACTTACCGTCCGCATCGATGACCGCCGCCGTGTTGTAGTACACGCCCGTCATGTGCTCCTCATAAATGGGCACGACGATAACCATGCTGTACTTTTTTGCGTATTCACACATCAGCTGGGTCGTCGGACCATCGGGAATCGCCTCGGCGGCGTCGTACCACTTCGTGTCCTGTGAAGGACAGAAATAGGGCCCCGTGAATATCTCCTGCATGCACAGCATCTGCACGCCCTGCTTGCCCGCTTCCTCGATGTAAGGAACATGTGCCTCGATCATGGCCTTTCGATGCTCTTCACACGAGGCCGAGGTGTCGAGCTTGTTGGCCATCTGGATGATGGCTGCCTTTACCGTTCTGGACATATGTGCTTAAACCTTCTGCTTGTTATAACTCTAAGTGCCGAAACAGATCGCGGCCCCGGTCGCTACATCACCGGCATATTCAGGTCCGCGCCATCCGCAAATCCTTCGGGCCATCGGCTCGTAATGGTCTTCAGTCGCGTATAGAAGCGTACGCCTTCTTCCCCGTGCATCGCCGCGTCACCGAATATCGAGTGCTTCCAGCCACCAAAACTGTGAAATGCCATCGGAACGGGAATAGGTACGTTCACACCCACCATGCCGGCTTCGACACGCGCGCTGAATTCCCGGGCGGCCAGTCCATTGCGGGTAAAAATAGCCGTGCCGTTTCCATACTCGTGCTCGTTGACGAGTTTGAGCGCGTCCTCAAAGTTATCCGCACGCAGCATCGTCAGCACCGGCCCGAATATCTCCTCTTTGTAGATACTCATATCTGCACCGGCATGGTCAAACAGGCTCGGACCCAGGAAAAAACCCTGGTCCTTTTCGCGCAGCGGATGCGTGCGACCGTCGACCACAAGCTCGGCACCCTCTTTCGCTCCGGAATCAATATATGCCTGAACTTTATCGCGATGCTCGCGCGTGATGAGCGGGCCCATTTCCGCCACTGTGTCGGTGCCATCATTCACTTTGAGGGCTTTAATTTTTGGAATCAGTGCAGCTCGCAGCCGGTCGCCCGCATCTCCCACCGCCACGGCTACCGAGATCGCCATGCAGCGCTCACCGGCCGAACCATAGGCCGCGCCGACCAGCGCGTCGGCAGCCTGCTCGATATCGGCATCCGGCAGCACCACCATATGGTTTTTCGCGCCGCCGAGCGCCTGCACTCTTTTGCCGTGCGCCGCGCCCGTTTCATAGACGTATTTCGCAATCGGAGTCGATCCGACAAAACTGACCGCGCCGACGCGCGGATCCTCCAGCAGCGTATCCACGGCAACCTTGTCGCCCTGCACCACGTTGAGTACGCCAGGAGGCAAGCCCGCCTCGGCCAGCAGCTCCGCAAGCATAAGCGAACACGACGGGTCTTTTTCAGAGGGCTTCAAGACAAAAGTATTGCCGCAGGCGATCGCGATTGGAAACATCCACATCGGCACCATGGCCGGAAAGTTAAAGGGCGTAATTCCCGCGCAAACTCCAACGGGCAGCCGCAAAGAATGACTGTCGATGCCGTCACCGACCTGGTGGCTGAATTCACCTTTCAGAAGATGCGGGATACCACAGGCGAACTCGACGATTTCCAGCCCGCGCTTGACCGAGCCCATGGCGTCGCTCAGAACTTTGCCATGCTCACGCGTCACCATAGCCGCGAGCTTGTTGGCATCCCTTTCAATGAGTTCCTTGAGCTTAAAGATGTAGCGAGCCCGCTTTGGTGCGGGCGTGGCCGACCATTCCGGCAGTGCCGCATGGGCAGCGCTGATGGCGGCCTCGGTGTCTTCCCTGGACGCCAGCGCCACTCTGGCAATGACTTCTCCGCGCGCGGGATTATAAACCTCACCCCACGCGTGCGGATTGCCGGCTACCCGGGCACCGTTTATCCAATGTGGAACCGTGTCTATGCTTTTAAGTGCGCGTGCAGATTCGGCCATGTTTCCACTCCATCCGCAAGATAAGTTGATGCCAAAAGAATAATAGAATGCCTGAGTCGCTTTTGCACCCAAAACAGGTCGCGCAGAATACGGTTT
>JABDLF010000073.1 GCA_013003115.1 Gammaproteobacteria bacterium | reverse complement strand
CAGCCCAAGAAGCACGAAGGCCATGACGTATCCCGGTACCGCGATCGGCAACATGAGTGCCCAGGAAAAAAACCTTCGCCCGGGAAACTCGCTTATCGCCGTAAGCCAGGCAAGACTGGTCCCAACTACGCCGGTAATGATTGCAACACCGGCGACCAGCCAAAGAGTGTTAACCAGCACTTCAGCGAGTACGTAGTCCAGCAGATGCTGCCAGGCCTGGGTCTCAGGCGAGAAAACAGAACCAAATACAACTACACATGGCATCAGCACGGGAAGCGCGATCAGGGCAGCCAGGCCACGCCAGCGGTTATTGCGCGCCGGACGCCATTGCGACACGCGTCCAGCTTGCGCCGGCGCCGGCAAAAGGTCGTGCAGGCGGTCGCCGTTCAGCGGTAGCCCGCCCGGTCCATCAGCCTGACAGCCGCCGACTGCAGTTCGCCGGCCTTGCTAAGCGGCGTCTCGCTCGCTTTGAATTCTCCCCAGGCGCTGACCAGCGGATCCGGGTCGACTGCCGGATTAGCCGGATACTCGTGATTGCGTTCAGCAAAAATTCTCTGTGGCACGTCGGTGGAAAGCCACTCAAGAAAGGCGATGGCCTTCTCAGCGTGGGGCGCATGACGGGTAACGCCTGCACCCGAGACATTTACGTGAACGCCGCTGCTCTGCTGATCAGGCCAGAACAGCGCGAGCGCAATTTCAGGGTTCTTTTCCTGCAGGCGACCAAAGTAATAAGAATTTACAATTCCGACATCGCATTGACCGGCAACCATTGCCTGCATCAGAGCCGTGTCGTTTGAAAACACATCGGTTGCGAGATTGTCTACCCAGCTGCGAACCGTCTGTTCCGTGCGTGCCTCGCCATCCTGGGCAATGAGCATGGCAACGAGTGACTGGTTGTAAACCTTGCGAGAGGTCCTGAGACAAAGCCTGCCACGCCATTTCTCATCGCCCAGCGCCGCATAGGTCGAGAGCTCGCCCGGATCAACCCGATCCTTGCTGTAAACAATCGTACGGGCTCGCAACGACAACCCGAACCAGCGACCGGCTTCATCACGAAGATAGGCCGGTATGTTCCTCTGCAGCGTTGCGGAGTCGACAGACCTCAAAATATCCTGCTCGGCGGCGTACCAGAGGTTGCCCGCATCAACGGTAAGCAGCAGGTCCGCCGGCGTATTGGCCCCCTCCGCGCGCAGGCGTTCGACCAGCGGCCCGGCATCATCGGTGACGTAGCTGATTTCCACGCCCGTCATCTCTGAATAGATATCGAATACGGGCTTAATCAGCTCTTCGTTTCGCGAAGAATAAACGACGAGGGAACTATCTGTCGGCGCGCAACCAGCCAGTGCGGCCAGCGCAATGACTACCCACGCCATACGTCTGAGGTTTCCAATCATCTTGAGGAGTCCCTGTGGCCTTGCTCCCGGTTCGGACAGGCCATTTTTCGCGCTTCGCAGCTATAGCCACCGATTGTGGCCAAAACGTTCTAAATGAGAATGTATCTCATTTGCGTTCGCGAGGAAAGGGGGTGGGCTGGCGGCAACCCGGCGCAGACGTTAAGCTTCCGCCGCTATGGTCGATGTCCTAATTGAAGAAAAAGACTTTATGTGCCCCTGTTGCGGGACCATTATTTCCATGCTCCTGGAACTGGGACATGGCGGCCAACGCTATGTCGAGGACTGCGAGATCTGCTGTAGCCCCATCACCATAAGCTACCAGGTCGATGATGTCGGCCTGTCGGACTTTCTCGTAAAACCCGCTCAGCAGTAGTGAGTCGCAGGCCGGGTTTGACCGCGGGGCGTTCGCTGCATATCGATGCTGACGAAATCCGGATTTCCTATATCCACGCATCAGGCCCGGGGGGTCAAAATGTCAACAAGGTGGCCAGCGCGGCGCAGCTTCGATTTAACGTGGACGCCTCCCCCAGCCTTGACGACGAGACCAGGAAGCGCCTGACGGAAATAGCCGGCCGACGCATGAGTCGGGACGGCGATTTAATAATCACGGCGCGCCGACACCGAAGCCAGGCTCAGAACCGCCACGACGCGCTGAGACGGCTAAAGAACTTGATTGAGCGCGCGTCGCGCAGGCCGAAAAAGAGGGTTCCGACCAGGCCCTCCGGCGCCGTGAAACGCCGTCGTCTGGACGCTAAAGCCAAGCGCGGGCAACTCAAGTCGTCTCGGCGCAAACCCGGCTTGCAAGACTAACTCCAATTACTCTGGCGGAGGTGTGCGCACCCTGTCGCGACCTTCGCTCTTGGAACGGTAAAGAGCGGCATCTGCCTCCTGTAGCAAAGCCTCGCCGATTAAATCAGGCTCCTCTCGCCCGCGACGGGGCTTGTCCTCGGCGACGCCTACCGAGACCGTGACCGTAACCGCGTTACGCGGATCAAGGCTGATGGGCGTCGACGAAACCGCTTTGCGAATTCTTTCAGCCATGCGCACGCCTGCCGCCTCGTCGGTATGGGGAAGCAGTACGGCCAGCTCGTCACCACCAAATCGCGCCGGTACGTCACTGCCTCTGATCTGGCCCTTCACACGGTGGGCAACCTCTCGCAGCACCGTATCGCCGGCAATATGACCGTGGGAATCATTAATGTCTTTGAAGCTGTCGATATCGAGCAGGAGGCAAACCAGAGTCTGGTTGTAACGCCGCGCAAGTATGATCTCTTCCCGCATTCGGCTTTGCAGATAGCGCCGGTTGTACCAGCCGGTAAGCACGTCGGTAAGACCTGCCCGCACCAGCTTCTCACGATTGACGGCATTCTCGAGGCAAAACGCCGCGACCGCTGCAAGATGATTGAGGAAGTCTGTAGAAAGATCGCGCGTAAAACGCTCCGGATCAGCGCTGCCAAAGTTCATGCTGCCAACAAGGCGTCCATGACGCATCAAGGGCAGAATGGCAACGCTAGCCAGCTTGGTTTCAGATGGCAGGATAAGCTGATGGTCGGCAGCGCTGTACGGGCCCAGCCAGGTTTTACGCAAATTGGCGACCGTGGGCGTCAGACCCGCCATACTGTCAACGAATATCACCGAATCCAGTTCGCTGGAAAGGGCCCCGCTGTTCGCCAGCAGATGGCGCACCTCGTGCTGAGGATCGCAGAGCACAACTGTCACATCGCTTAACCCGAAGGAATCACCAAGCCCCCGCGTCAGACCAACCAGCAGATCCGCCAGGGTCTCGGCATGCATCAGAGCGAGCTCACGCTGCTGGGAGCGGCGAAGGATCGCCTCGTTGTTGGCAGCCTCTCGGGTAAGGGCTGCCATCTGCTCCCGCAGGCGATGATTTTCGTCAGCTTCCCGGGTCAAGATATGCTCGGGAAACGGGCGACAGTAATGGGCCCCGGTGGGCAATTGCAGTGCATTGCGCCAGCCTGCCCCAGCGATTGGCGGCAGGTCAAGGCGAACAGCCCGCGCGAATCAAAAAACTCTCGGCCGCCAATACCCAAAGCGCTTGCGGGGTCCAGCCGGAATTCGTGGCCCCGGTGATTGTCGACCGGCCCCCGAGCTATTACCGGTCGCGGACGTAATAGGCGCGCTCATAGTCGCCGTGATCGCTGAGCATCTCGTATACGATGCCCCCGAGAATGAGTCCGGCAACGACGGCGCCTGCATTTACCTCTCGGTGGTAGCGGCTATATCTGTAGTGGCGCGGATACCGATAGTTTCGGTGATAGGCGCGCTGGGCGCGCACCGCGCGTGCCCGGTATCGCACGGGGGCGTGGTAGTGGCCGGGCCTGTGCCGAACAACGCGCCTGGCGCCGTATTTGTGCCCCGCCTTCGCCGAGTGACCCGCTACCTGAGCGCTACGATAAGCTGAAACGCGCTTGCCGGGATCGGCCAGCGCCTCGGCGCTGACACCAATAGTCAGAAAAATACCGGCAGCAATAGCAACAATTCTGTGCACGTGATTCATGCTCGATCCTCCTGCAATGATGGCACTTAGGCTACCCTCGGGACTCTGAACCGCGACTGAATGAAAGGCGAGACCAACGACTGAGATGGACCGTTATTGCCCCACACCTGGTGACGTACACAGTGCAGGCCGCGCGGCGGCAACGCGTATCGCCCGTGTGCTTCTGGCCGCGCTCGTGCTTATGGCGCCCGCACCGGTCAGTGCGCTGGCGGCGGGAGAATTTGTCGCCGCCGAATTGAAGGGCGACGGCTGGAGCGCCAGCAACGTGACTTTTCAGCTCGCGCTTACCGACAACTCAGACTTTTCGGGACGTGTCGTTGCCGCGAGCTTGCGCATACCGGAACTGCAAATTGAGCTGCGCGACGTGACCATTGATTGCCCGCTGCTGGCCCTGAATCGTGCCGCCGTGAGCTGTGCTGATGCCAGGATCAGCCTTCTTGGCCTGCCTCTCGACAGCCCGCGCCTGACTGCGACTTTCTATTATGAATTTGACACGGGCGCTACCAAACTGGAGCTGCCGCGCGTTCGTATTGCCGGAGGGCAGGCAAGCGTAGTTTTCTCTGGCCAGCAGAACTGGCGTGCCGACATCACGACCACCGGCTTAAGCATGGCGAAGCTGAAAGCAGCTGCCCGGGGCTGGTTTGCGATTCCGCTTCCCGACGGCGTTGATGGCAAGCTCGACAGTCGTTTGCGGCTGGAGGGCGGCGACAGGATCGAGCGTGCGAACGGCCGCGCCAGTTTTTACGCGATTTCCGGCAGCAACGAAGCTGGCAGTCTCGCCAGCGAAAACCTGGGCGCATCCATTGACTTCGATGCTCGTCGCGATGACACGGATTGGCTGGCTGACCTCACGTTGAGCGAGTCCCGGGGCCAGGCATATTTCCTCCCCGTGTTCATTGACTTTGCACTGAATCCGCTTGTACTCAGCGCCAGTGTTGTCATCCCCGCAGACGGCGACTGGCTGGTGGACTTCAAGACCGAGCAGGCGGGCATCGGCGCGTTTACAGGCGAGCTCGCTATCGATGGGCGCAATGGCGAACTTCGTCAGGCTGCGGTCACTTCAGGGCGCGCAGTGCTGCCAGGCGCCTACGATGTTTACCTGCAGCCATTTCTCGTCGGGACGAGCGCTGACAGCCTCGAAACAGCCGGTGCAATCGAGGTTAAGGCCGATTTCTCCGGGCCTACCCTCCGTGCATTGGAGCTGGGGCTTACGGAGATTTACCTGGATGACAGGCGAGGCCGGTTTGCACTCTACGGGCTGGAAGGCAACGTCAACTGGCAAGGCGATGCCATCGGCAGATCGCTGCTGTCCTGGCAAGGCGGCTATGTCTACAAAATTGGCGTTGGCGCGGCGAAGTTAACGCTGGACACCGGTCGTGGCAATGTTTTGCTGGTCGAGCCCGCCGTGATCCCCGTGCTTGACGGCCGACTTCGATTGTCGCGCTTCGAACTCGCCACAAGCGAGTCTGACCTGCCGGACCTCGAGTTTGAGGCTGACATCGAGCAGATTGGACTCAGGGCGCTCACACGGGCGCTTGGCTGGCCTCCGTTTTCGGGCACCCTGTCTGGCCGGATTCCGAGAATGCGCCTTGCGAACAATGCAATCACGGTGGCTGGTGCGATGAGTGCGGAGGTTTTCGACGGCAGCATCACCATTGATAACCTCTATATCTCAGAGCCTTTCGGGGTGCTCCCGCAGGCTACGGCGGATGTGACGATCAGGACCGTTGACCTCGCCGCATTGTCTTCGACTTTCAGCTTCGGCCACATGGAAGGTCGACTCGACGGTGAGCTCAAACAGCTGCGAATGCTCGGTTTCTCGCCAGTCAGCTTTGGCGCAAAACTCTATACGACACCAAATGACCGTTCACGCCACCGCATAAGCCAGCAGGCGATTGAAAATATCTCGGACCTCGGGGGTGCCGGTGCCACCGCTGTTCTGTCGCGCGGCCTGCTGCGTTTCTTCGAAGACTTCGCTTACGATAAAATTGGCTGGAGTTGCGTGCTCGAGGACGAAATCTGCAGTATGAGCGGTGTCGCTCCGGCACCCAACGGCGGCTACTACATTGTCAAAGGCAAAGGCCTGCCGCGCATAAATGTGATTGGCTACCGCAGTCGTGTCAGCTGGCCCACACTGGTTGCCAAGCTGCGTAACATCAACGCGAGTAGCGCCTCAGTCCGCCCCTGATACCCATTGGTCGTATAATCATTGTGAACATGTAGCAACACTGGCAGTCTGAATGCCTGGTTGCCCAGAGGAGTACCCCTTTATGAGAACCACGAAATACGCGGCACTGCTGGTTGGCCTGTTGCTGGCCGCATGCGTCACGATCAATGTCTACTTCCCCGCGGCCGCGGCCGAACAAGCCGCTGACAAAATCATCAACGATGTCCTTGGCACCGAGGGCAACAGCAGCAGATCGCTCGATAACGAAAGCGCCGCATCAGGAACACCGGGTGCAACAATGCTCTTGCGCGCGTCCCGCGGGCTGCTGGAATTGCTTGTACCTTCGGCCCATGCACAGCAGGCCAATCTCGACATCTCTTCGCCCGGCGTGCGCAGAATCCAGGCGGCGATGAAGGCGCGCAATCCGCAGCTGGAGGCTTTCTATGACAGTGGCGCGGTAGGCTTCACTTCCGATGCAATGGTTGCTGTGCGCGACCTCACCGCCGTAGCGTTGAAGGATCGCAACACCGTCAGGCAGCTCGTTGCGGACGAGAATCGCGATCGCGATGCCCTGTACCGTGAAATCGCCATCGCAAATGAACATCCGGAGTGGGAAGATGAGATTCGCGCGACCTTCGCGCGCCGCTGGGTCGCCAATGCAAAGCCCGGGTGGTACTACCAAAACGACGGCGGCACCTGGGTCCGAAAGTAAGTCAGGCGAGGTAAGCGATGGCTTCACTTTACGTAGGCAATCTCCCCTTTTCGACGACGGAAGATCAGCTCCGGGAACTGTTTGCGGACTATGGAACAGTGCATGAAATAAAACTCGTCTATGACCGGGAGACGGGCCAGCCGAGGGGGTTTGGCTTTGTTGAAATGAACGAGACCGACGCGGCCGCCGCCAGCGAAGCGCTGAATGGCAGCGAAGTAGAAGGCCGCCCGCTGCGAATCAACAAGGCCCACAAAGGCTCCCAGCGCTCACCCTCTGGCAGGCGCAACTGAAGGATTTCCGGCCGGGCCGATAAACCACCTCCGCTGAGACATTCGGCGCAAGCGCCTGCGTGGAACGCAGCATAGTCTGCGCCGCGCGCATTAGCATTGAGGCTTGATGCTGAGCCGCTCACCTCGATGACTTCCCCGCAGGCGCTGGATCCAGTCAGCATTTTGGCAGCTTCAGGCTCGTACATCTGTGACGCCCGTGCTTGCCTGTCGCACTGCGTTGGCCCAGACTTGGGCTGGCAAAATCTATCGGGCATTCATGTCGACTCCAAGAAATTCAGGCGCTGCAGGCACTTTGACACCCAGGCTACTGGTGATCGACAGCAGTATCGAGATGGCGCACGAGATTGCACGCGTCGCCCGTCGTGCCGGCTACGATGCGCACGCCTGCACCGATTACGAAGATTTCAGTCGGCGCTACGACGCCGAGACCTCCGTTGTCGTCATCGATCTGATGCTGACCGAGCCTGACGGTGTCGAAATAATACGGGCACTCTCCGGTCACCGAAGCCCTGCAGGCGTGATACTGACCAGCCGCTTCGATCCGCGCGTCCTGGGAGCCGCAGAGCGCCTCGCCCGGGCACAGAAGCTTTGGGTGATCGGCACGCTGACCAAGCCGTTTTCCGACTCGGTGCTCGAAAACATGCTAGCCAACGTCGAACAAACCGCGGTCGAGAGGACGCTCAAGTTCAAAGCCTTTCCAAAGCTGGAAGACCTTCGGGCCGGCATCGAGCGCGACGAGCTGCGCGTTTATTTTCAGCCGAAAATTCATCTGCATGAGTTAAGAATTAATTCCGTTGAAGCGCTGGTGCGCTGGCAGCATCCGAGCCTCGGCCTGCTGTCACCCGATCGCTTCATCGAAATGTCCGAAGAGGGAGGCCTGATCAACGCCGTAACCAGCGCCGTTATGGAAAAGTCATTCGCACAATGTTCTGACTGGCTGACAGGCGGTCTTGATCTCAAGGTATCCATCAATGTTTCCACCCGCTCCCTTACTGATCTCGAATTGCCGGACAAGATCTCCGCTTTGGCCAGGCGGCACAATATTCGACCGGAGCAGGTGGTTTTAGAGATTACCGAGAGCTGGTTGCGCAACGATCACGTCGCCGCGCTTGATATCCTGACCCGACTGCGCATCAAGGGTTTCGATCTGTCGATTGACGACTACGGCACGGGCTACTCCACGATGCAGCAGCTGCAGGAATTCCCGTTCTGCGAGCTCAAACTTGATCGTACCTTTGTCTCTGACGCACACCGCAATCCCGACTCTCGCGCTATAGTAGAGTCTTCGATCCGCCTCGGACACGAACTCAAGCTGCGCGTCGTGGCCGAGGGCATTGCCACGCAGACGGACTGGGATCTGGTTAGTCGGCTCGGATGCGACGAAGGCCAGGGATTTTTTATAGCGCGGCCCATGCCGGGCAAGGATATGCCCGACTGGCTGGATCGCTGGCAGGCTACACTCGGAGATGGGACACGAGGATGATGAGTTTGAATGCATCGACGCGTAGGTTGCAGCGCAGAAAAAACTTTATCGTGCGCTGGATTTTGGTTGCTGTCTTTGCAGCGGCACCGCAGTTGGCTCTCGCACAAATTACAGGCGCCGGCAGCGGCATCGTATTCATAGTTGTTGCAGGCGCCTTGCTGCTTGTGTCTGCGCTGGCCGTCTTTTTTTATCTGAAGGGCCGCCGCCAGCAGGCCGAGATCATAGAGCAGAGCGAAACCATCGAACACGTAATCGGCGAGCGCGATGAGGCCCTTGCTGAACTGAGCGAAAAGAAGCGCGAGATCGAGGAAAGCCTGAGCGGGCAGATCAGCGAGCTGGAAGAAAAAAATGAAGAACTGAGCGCTGCGACAGCCCGCCTGAGAAAACTTATCGTAGTGGACGAGCTCACGCAGCTCTCAAATCGCCAGCATTTCGACCAGGTCATACCCCACGAAATCAAGCGGGCTCTGCGCGAAGAAAAGGCCTTTTCGATCATCCTCGGCAGATTCGACTGGGCCGAAGCCTTCCGGCAATCCTACGGTGACAGTCGCTTCGACGAGGCGATGCAAAAAATTGCGGACGAGGTGCGAACAATTTTCAGAAGGGCAGGCGACCTGCCGGCACGCTACGACGATGATAGCTTTGCCATCATCTTCACTTCCGACGGAGATGTCGCGGTACGCTTCGCCGAGAGACTTTGCAAAGCAGTTTGGAATATCCCGATACCGCACGACGCCTCGGAAACCGCAGATCGCGTTACGTTCAGCGTCGGGGTCGCCACTATTCTGCCCAACCGCGTACATGACCCCGCAGATATTCTGACGGCGGCTGAGACCGCCGTAAAAATTGCCTCAGACGAGGGTGGGAATAAGGTCGAGCGCTACCGCAAACCCAGCGACAAGCCCGCAGCAGTCTGATTAAGGATAACTATGTCTCGAAGTCCACTGCGGAGATTCCTCGACAAAGCCGTTTCGGGTGAAGCAACCAACCTGATCGCAGAGGGTGTCGTTATTGATGGCTATATCAAAGGCATAGGCCACCTGATTGTGGCTGGCAGAATAAAGGGTGACTGCAAACTTGCTGGGACAATTACCGTGTCCGATACCGGGCGCTGGCAAGGACAGATCGAGGCAGAAAGAATACTTATTGCCGGTGAACTGCACGGCAGCGCACATGCCGAAAAGCAGCTTGAGGTAGCCGCAACGGCGAGAATAGAAGGTGACGTCTCAGCGCCTATGATCGCAGTTGCGAAGGGCGCGGTGGTGGACGGTGAAATGCACGTCACTGGCTCAGAGGGTCTGCGTACTTTCGAAGAAAAGCGAGCCAGCCGAACAGGCAATTAAGAGTCGCCCGGCGAAGGGCGAACTTCTTCGCCCAGCGAACACCACATGCGTGTCGCGCCGAGCACCGCAGCCGGCATCGCCAGAAGGTTGAGCAGGGGCACGCTGCTTAGGAACATCACTCCCGCGCCGAATCCGAGGGCCAGGCCGCGGCGTCCGGCGAGAATCTGGCGCTGCCGCTTCGGATCAATGCCGTGGTTGTCCATCGCGTATCCGCCATACTCGAGTGCCAGCAGCCATGCGCCCATGATCAGCCAGATGATCGGCGCGATCAGGTTTATGACTGGAATCAAAAAAAGAACCGCCGCCAATAATAACCAGCGCGCAAGATAGGCCAGCTTGCGCACTTCGGTCGCAAGCGACGACAGGCTCGATGCCAGTAAAGACCGGTTGTCCGCAGGAGGTGCCGCGCCAGCAAGATAGCTTTCATACTTCGCAGCCAGCAAGCCGTTGAATGGGGCGCCGATCAGGTTTGCCAGTAATGTAAACAGGTAAATTGCAAACAGCATTGCCGTGAGCGCAAAGACCGGCCACAGCAACCAGCGCAGCCAGTCCAGCCAGCCCGGAAGCCACGCCAGCAGCCAGTCAATCAGGGCATCGAACCCCGCCACCGCAGCCGCGATGACAATCGCAAAAACGGCCACGCTGATCACAATCGGCCAGGCGACAAATCGACCGAGTCCGGGGGTCCTCAGGGCAGTCAGGCCAGACCACGCGTGGGAGAATCCGAAAAAGAAATCGCTGACCATGGCTTAACGTACTCTCACCTCGTTACAGGAGATGGCGCAGAGAGGGCAGATACTTCTCGAAAGAACCGGTGTTGACGACGACCACTCGTTCGCCCCCGCGCAGGAACCCAATCTCGGCGAGGGGCGCAAGCGCCGCCAGGGTGGCGGCGCCTTCCGGGCTTATCCACCAGCCGGTCTGTTTCCAGCAGCGCGCAAGCTCCTCTTCCATAGCGCGCTCGCTCACCGTGAGGGCATGTCCCCTGCTCTCGCGGAGAATTTGCAGAACTTTCGCGTGCCCTACCCCACCCGGGACGTTAAGACCGGTCGCCAGGGTATGCCCGGCGGTGGCCGCTGCCGTGTCATCGTCACCATTTTCGAAGGCGCGGACAATGGGCGCTGTTCCCTCGCTCTGCACCGAAACGATGCGCGGGCGCTGTGACCCTATGAGCTCAAGCGCCTCCAGTTCGGCAAAGGCTTTCCACATGCCCAGAATACCTGTACCGCCGCCGGTGGGGTAGACAATCACGTCCGGCAACTGCCAAGTGTCGCCGCTGCGCGGTTCAGCTATTTCCAGCCCCAGCGTTTTCTTTCCCTCTATACGCCAGCCCGGTTCCTGAAAAGTGGCGACATTGAAATAGCCGGCAGGCAGGTATTTGCTGCGCATGATGTCGCCGGCTTCGCGAATCGTGCCCTCGCATGTTTCCAGGATGATGCTCTCGTGCTGACGCGCAAGCGCAGCCACACGACCGAGGATCGGCATCGGCGTATCGCCGGGCATGATGATGGCGGCTTCGATACCCGCGGCCAGCGCATACTCAGCAAGTGAATCGCCTGCGTTTCCCTGGGTGGGGACCACGAGTTTCGTAAGTCCGTGACGGCGAGCCATGGAAACCGCCATCGCCATGCCGCGATCCTTAAAACTCTGGGTGGGATTGGCACCATAACCGGGCTCTGCCCTGCCTTCGTCTTTGAAGTAAAGGTCGAGCTCAAGCAGCTTTGCCTGAGGATGCTCCGGATAGTTGCGCAGCGGGGTTGCGCCTTCACCCAGGCTCACAAGGTGGCGGGCATCTTCCGCGTCATTAATATCCAGACCCAGCAGACTCGTGAACTTCCACATGTCGCGACGCTCGCGCTCATACCATTCGTTTCGTGGATAGGCGGCTTTCAGGGCCGGAATGTCCAGCTCCATCGCCAGGGGCCGCTGGTCATCCGGGCAAAGATTCATCAGCGCAGCGGCCTCGAAATGGCGACCGCAACCCACGCAGCTAAGTTGTTTTACAAAGCTCATGCCGCAGTCAGCGCCGTCGAATGCGACGCGACGCGCCGGGCCGAAACAGCAAGATCAGGGCGGCCCCGGCCACGAAGCCCCCGAGGTGGGCGGCGAACGCGATGCCGGGCTCACCCGGTTTTGCCGACAGCGAACTAAGCAACTGCAGACCGAACCATAAGCCCAGCACAACCACTGCCGGAAGCCGGATCAGATGCAAAAAAGGCGGCACCACCCCCTCGACATGGGCCCTGGGATGCATCACCAGGTAAGCACCCAGCACGCCTGACACGGCCCCGCTTGCACCGATCATCGGCACCTGTGAGCGCGGTTCGAAAAGCGCCTGCGCCAGGGCTGCCGCGATTCCGCAAACCAGATAAAAGACTATGAAGCGCCGGGGGCCAAGATCGTCTTCGACATTGTCAGCAAAAATCCACATGTAAAGCATGTTGCCGAGCAGATGCATGACACCGCCGTGCAAAAACATCGAAGTGAAGATCGTCGCAAAAGCAGGAACCGCCACAGCGCCCCCGCGCAACTCTACGTAGTCGAAAAGCACAGCAGGAATAACGCCGAAGGAGTAGATGAAAACCTGCGAGCCCCTGGCGTCAAGCGTCAGCTGATAAAGAAACACGATGACGCAGCTCAAAATCAGCGCGTAGGTTATGTACGGTGTATTAGCGACCGGGTTGTCATCGCGCAGCGGAATCACGCGGACCTGCCCCCAACACAGCCTTTACAAGTTGGCCGATGCACGGTCGGCAGCCTGTTTACCAGGGGATCACGCTGCCGTCGTAACTGAAAAAACCCCCGGTTTTTGCCATATCCAGATTGGCAATCACGCGGCGCATTCCAGTGACGCTGGTGGACGTGTCAATCAGCGCATTTGCGCCACCCATGTCCGTCTCGACCCAGCCCGGGTGCAGGATTCCGATGCAAACGCCGTGTTCACGGAGATCGATGGCAGCCGATGCAAACGCTGCATTCAGCGCAGCCTTAGACGAACGATAGACGTATGCGCCACCAGACGTGTTGTCTGCAATGGAGCCCATGCGGCTGCTGATGCCTACAACGCGAGCACCGCCGGACGCCTTCAGATTCGGCAGCAGCGCACCGGTCAGCTGCACTGGCGCAATGCTGTTTGTTGCGAATACGTCCAGCCAGGCCTCCGTGGCAAGCGCACCAATCCCGGCGCCCTTCGGCCCGTATACACCGGCGTTGTTAATCAGCAAGTCAACGGACTGGCCGTCCAGCGAATCAACAAGCCCGGCAATAGAAGCGGAATCGGTGACATCGAGTTTTATTACCTGAAGCCGTCCGTCCGATTCGTTTGCCAGCCCCGTGAGCGTGGTAGCCCGCTCAGGATCGCGGCAGCCTGCAACGACCTTGCAGCCGTCGGCGAGATACTGGCGCACAAATTCCAGGCCGATACCGCGATTGGCACCGGTGATAACTACTGTCTTCGTCATGAAGGTTCCTCTGTGCTGTCCTGCTCCGGTCGATCCGACTTCAGGCCTCGTTGCGGCCATCCCAGATACTTTTCGGGCCTCGCCTGTCGTGGCCGCCGCGCCGGGGTGCCTTGTCGGGTTCAAAGCGCAGCAGCTCGCGGCGATCCAGCGCCCCGATTCTACGCTGCCCCTGGCGCCGGTCCGGCCCGGAGTAACCCGGCACGTTTATAGTTTTTACTATCTGCAGGCCGCCAGCATCGGCGGCTGCGCCTGCTGGTTGCTTCGGCTCATTGTCTTCGGGGTTCATACGCAAGCCTCCATAGCTACCTGCCCTAGGATAGTGTATATGCTGGCGTCGGGTCTAACCTATCGCAACTCGTCGCCTTGAAATTTTCCGGTTGGTACCCATTAAATGGAACTGGCAGGCCAGAAAAAAGGACCAAGCCCCTATGAAACGAATTTTTCTCTTTCTGATGACCAACATTGCCGTGCTGGTTGTGCTCAGCGTTGTGTTGAGGCTTCTTGGCGTCGACCGGATTCTGGATGAAAGCGGCACCGGCCTCAATTATCAGAACCTGCTGATCCTGTCCGCCGTCATCGGTTTTGGCGGCGCCTTCATTTCCCTGGCGATTTCCAAGTGGATGGCAAAGCGCGGCACCGGGGCACGCGTGATCGTCCAGCCGGCCAATGAAACGGAGTCATGGCTGCTCAGCACCGTGCAGCGTCTTTCTCGTGACGCCGGGATTGAGATGCCCGAAGTAGCCATATATGACGCCCCCGACATGAACGCGTTCGCAACGGGCGCCCGACGCAACGCCGCGCTGGTCGCGGTCAGCACCGGGCTGCTGCGGGGCATGGATCGTCAGCAGGTGGAGGCGGTGCTCGGCCATGAGATCAGCCATGTCGCGAACGGGGATATGGTCACGCTCGCGCTGGTGCAGGGCGTGGTCAATACGTTCGTCATATTCTTGTCGCGAATCGTCGGTCACGTGATCGATCGCGTGATCCTCAAGAACGACCGGGGTCACGGCATAGGGTACTTTGTCAGCGTTCTGGCTGCCCAGGTTGTGCTGGGTTTCCTCGCATCGATGATCGTCATGTGGGTCTCGCGACATCGCGAATTTCGCGCTGACGCCGGTGCGGCCAGCCTGGTCGGCGCGCCCGGCATGATCAGCGCGCTGCAGAGGCTTGAGAGCAACACACAGGCTGCGCTGCCGGAGCAGCTACAGGCATTTGGCATTTCGGGAACACGAACGCACGGCTGGCGGCGCCTCTTTATGAGTCACCCACCCATTCAGGAACGGATTGCCGCGCTCCGCGGCCCGACTCAATAGCTCGGCGGCGAATAACGCCCGGCCGCCAAAACCTGGGCCAAGGCAGCCGCAGTCAATCTGTGCTGCTTATCACTCGGTTGCGGCCGCTCTTTTTGGCCTTGTAAAGCGCCCTGTCGGCAGCATGCACGACGGCCTCCCAGCCAGGGGGCTCATGCCTGAAACCACCCTCAGCAACTCCACCGCTTACGGTTACCACGCCGCGCTTCGATTTTTCGTGCGGCAGCGCCCGGACTTCCAGGCTTTCGCGCAAACGATCTGCGACGATCATTGCACCGGGAAGGTCGGTTTCGGGCATCAGCAGGAGAATCTCTTCACCACCATAACGAAAAAGACGATCGGCGCTGCGCAGTGCTGCTGAAAAAATGGTGACGATTTCTCTCAGAACCCGATCTCCCGCGGGGTGCCCGTAACGGTCGTTGTAGGCCTTGAAACGATCCACATCGAACATTGCAACCGAATATACGTGCTGATAACGGCGCGACGCGCCCTCAATGTGTTCCATGTCTCGATCGAGGGCTCGGCGGTTGCCGATGCCCAGCAGCGGGTCTTCCAGCGACAACGTCCGTAGTCGGGCCGTTACTGAGGCAAAGTCGTCGCGGCGAACGGCGACCGTCTTTTCAGCCGCTTCGCTCAGCGACTCGAACACGCTGAAGTGGGCACGCACCATCTCGGTCGCTGTCACGATGCCAGCCAGCTTGTTGTCCTTGCCCAGCACGGGCAAGTGCCGAACCTCACGTGCCCGCGCCACAACCAACGCCTCGAACAACGACTGCTCAGGCCGCAAATATATGAGCCGTGCGCTCATGTGATCGGCAGCGGGTTCATGCCAGTCGATTTTGCCGTCGAGCGCAAGGGCAGCGATCGAAATCATGTCGCGCTCGGTGATGATGCCGACAGGCGTAGCGCTTTCATTTAGCAGAATCATGCAAGAGAGCGAACGCGCCGACATCTCGCGAACGGCAAGGGCAAGTGGCTGACTCGCGTCCATGATGGGCACGTCGGTGCTCATCAACTGCTCGACCAGGATCTCCTCCAAGCTCCGCCCCTTTTTGACCAGCCGCTTACCGGGACTGTTTGATCATTATGTCCCGGTCCGAATTGTTGTTATCGCACGAGAAGTCCCGACCAAAATCGCTCCCTCAGTACCGGCCCGTGCTGTCTTTGTAGCGTAAGCATATCGATACGTCAGATTATGTAAAGCAGTGAGCCGGCGGCGGCGGGCGACTTCCTGCTCCTTTAAGGTCTCCGCGACGTGTGCGGATCAGCGATTGCGATGCAGCCAAAGCGCAATGCGAATGTAAACATACCACCCAAAGCCTGCCACGAAGAGTGATGCCGCCGCCCAGCGCGCAACGCCCCCTGCCCGCGGCGCATCTCCGAACATGAGCCATAGCGCGGCGCCCAGCGCCAGCATTGTCGCGAGTGCCGCCTGCCTGGACATACTGCGTGCCCGCGCTCTCCGCTCCCGACGGGCCTGCCGCTCGATAATTTCAGAATTGCCTTTCTCCAGCGCTGCGCCGCAAGCCTGGCACGCACCGCCAACGCTCGATGTACGCTTACTGCAGTGCGCGCAGATAACTATCGCCATCGATTCAGCCGCTGTGAGAACGTTCAGAGATACGGCGAGAAAAGCCAGAAAAATGCGTCCCGGAGTCGCACCGGCAGCGAGCGCTGATCAACCTCATCGAGCGGAACCTCACGAGATCGCGCGATTTCTTCATCGACGTGTTCTTCCAATTGCCCCGCAACCTCGCCATCGAACAGCTCGACGATAAGCTCAAAGTTGAGCCGCAGGCTTCGTGGGTCAAAATTTGCGGTGCCGATATGCGCATACTGGCCATCAATAATAAATAACTTGGTATGGGGAAACGGATCGTCCTGATAATAGACGCGCACACCGCGCATCAGCAACTCCCAGAGGATGTTACGTGTCGCCCAGTGAACAAACGGAATGTTGCTTTTGCCCGGCAACAGAATCGTGACGTCTATCCCGCGCGCAGCAGCTGCCTGTAATGCACCTATCATCTCGCGCGAGGGCAGGAAATACGGCGTAACGATCAGTATCCTCGATCGTGCGACGGAAATCGCGCCCAGCAGTATTGTTGCCAGCTTGTCGAGGTCTTCGTCAGGCCCGTCCGTCACCGTGCGACAGGGGGTGTTGCCGGGCTGCTGCTGTTGCCTGTCGTGCCGCGGTACCTGGCATTTTCGGCAGAATTCCCAGCTCTCAAGAAAAACGTCTTCAAGCTGCGAGACGACGGGCCCGCGCAGCATAAAATGCACATCGCGAATGCCCGGACCCGGCCCGTTCAGCAGATGTCGGTCCCCTATGTTCATGCCCCCTGTAAAGGCAACCTCTCCATCGACAACCAGCACCTTTCGGTGGTTTCTGAGGTTGATATGGATCGATGGCGGCAGCAAGCGGAACGGCAGGAAGCGGGCGACGTCAATGCCTTGTTTTTTGAGCACGCTCGCCGCTCGGGGAAACGAATAGAGCTCGCCCAAAGCGTCTACGATAACTTTGACCTCGACACCGCGGCGGGTTGCCTCGGACAGAGCCGCTGCAAATTCTTTTCCTGTCGCGTTCGTTTCAAAAATATAGCTGCACAGGTAAACGCGCTCGCGGGCCCCTGCAATCGCCTCCAGCATCGGCGGATATGCCTGTTCTCCGTTGTGCAAAATCGCCACGGCATTGCCTTCGACGATTGGCCGGTCTGCCACCGAATCCGACACGCGCGCAACTTCCCTGAAATGTTCCGGCATCCTGTGCGCACACTCAAGCGCCTCGGGGCGCCGCTCGCCCCGCTCGAACGGCACCAGCAATCTGCGCCTGGGGCGACCCCTCAGCTTTCTCGCGCGGGTCCTGACGCGATTAATGCCAAACAGGTAGTAGGTGAATGGGCCAAATATCGGAAACAGCAGGCAAACCGTGATCCAGCCCAGTGCCGAACGGGGATCGCGCTTGTACAGCAGCGCATGCACCGCCGTAAGCGGTGCAACGAACACATGAAGGGCGATGGCAAAGAGCCCCGTCATCTCAGCCACGGTAACCCCCAAAGGTGTCTGACCCTGATCACCTGCTCAGAAGGCAGGCGCGGAAACGTGCCCGGTTAGCATAGCAGCGCCCGGGCCCCCGGGGTGCAATAAGCGGCGCGTGACGGGATAATCTGCCCATATGAAAGTTGTGATCGATACGGACCCGGGCGGCGATGATGCTATCGCACTGATGTGGCTGGCGAGCCTGTGTCACCAGGGACGCCTGCAGCTGAGTTCGGTAACGACGGCCGCTGGCAACGTAGGCGCAGAAATAACCTGGCGCAATGCCTGCGGCTTGCTGGGTCTGTGCGACATCAGGCAGGTACCCGTAGGCATCGGCGAAGCCGTCGCGGCCACACGGGACGCGGCGGAGATTCACGGCGAAGATGGCCTGGGCGGGCTGTCGGGCGCCTTGCCCGAGCCGCCGACCCATACTCTGAAGCCGGGCTCCGTTGACCTCCTCACGACCGAGCTTGGTGATACATCGAAAGCGCCCTCATTGCTCGCCGTTGCGCCCCTTTCCAATCTTGCCGGGGCAGAAACTTCGGCACCGGGAATTCTGCACACGGCGAGCCAGATCATCATCATGGGCGGCGCACTTTCCGGTGGCAATGTAACGCCTGCCGCCGAGTTTAACTTTTTCTTCGACCCGTCGGCGGCGGCCGCAGTGCTCGCCGCCAGCGACCGTATCAAGCTGGTCACGCTCGAAACCAGCTCGGGCCTGATGCTTGACCGGGACCTTGCGATGCAAATCACATCGGGATTCGACGCGTTGCCAGCGGCGCGGTTTTTCAGAGAACTGTGCGCCTTTATGGCCACGCGCGAGGCAGTTTTTTCCGGTCGGTCCACCGTGACAGGCTTTCCCGTCCATGACGCAGCCACTGTCGCATGGCTGGCCTACCCCGAACTATTTGAAATGCAGAAGCTTCGGGTCAGTGTTGACACCGGGAAAGGCGACGCAAGGGGTCAGCTGCAAGAGACAGACGGCCCGCATGCCGTCGAGTGCAACATAGCGACACGGGTGGATGCCCCGGCGCTGCTCGCAACCATGGGTCGTGATCTCAGGATGCTTTTCGAGCAACTGTCGATGCATGCATCACAATAGGGCGCCAGCGCCTCGCGCTTCCGCTAGAATAACGGGCTAGCGCCGCTAATCGCGAAACCGGCGCAGTATTGAAACTCAAATCAGGTTAATTCGGAGACTCAAATGTTAAAGCCCCTCAGACTGCAAACTTCGCTGCTGGCGCTTGCACTGCTTTTCGCGGCGGGTTGCGCATCGAAATCACCGCAGGAGGAAAACCCGGAAGTTGCGGCGGTGGCCCCTCCTGTAACCGGGACCCACAGTGAGGAAACAGTCCTGAGCGAAGCGCGCGAGTTTTTCGGAGACGGTGCGGCAGGACTGGCCGACGTTGTGCGCGTAGCTTTTCGCGACCGGGGTCGACCGAATGCGTACATCAAGGGTGAAGAAGTCGGCGGCGCCATTGCGGTTGGTGTGCGCTATGGCGCGGGCACGATTGTGCTGGCGAATGGAGAAACCAGGGAGGTCTACTGGCAGGGCCCGTCCGTAGGCTTCGACATCGGGGGAAATGCCTCCAAGGCCTTTATCCTGGTCTACAACCTCTCGGATATGGATGCCCTCTTTCAGAGATTTCCGGGCGTCGAGGGCAGCCTGTATTTCGTCGGCGGAGTCAGCGTAAATTACAACCAGAGTGGCAACACTGTGCTTGCGCCGATACGTTTTGGGGTTGGCTGGCGCCAGGGCGCGAACGTTGGCTACCTGCACATGACGCCGAAAAAGTCCTGGCTGCCCTTCTGATCGCAGCGCGATAGCGCTGCACAGCTCAGATTTCCGACTCCGGCGCACGCGAAAGCTCGGGATTTTCATACTCGAAAATCTGGCTCTCGGGTAACCAGCGGCCGTTTTCGCGCAGCAAAACGATATCGAACTGCTGATTCGTGTCGAGCACCGAGAAGCTGACCCTCACAAGGGCCGTATCGCCTTGCTGACGCAGGACCTCCGCCCTGGCTGAATCGTAGACGTCATTCAGATTGAAGCCGTATGACGTTAGCATTTCTCTCGTCGCGGCGAGGAGAATGCCGGCGCGATCCACCATCTCCTCAAATTCGAGCGCCTGTAGCTCTTCAAGATTCTTGAGATTTATCTTGCGCGCATCCTTGACCCAGCTCTCAAGCGCGGCACGGGCCAGCTCCGGATTGGCGAGATCTTTACCTCCTGCCCATTTACCCAAGGCGGCGAGGAGCTCGTTGGCAGCATTTCTCTGGCTCTCAGTCAGCGATTCGTTGGCTGAAATACTCGCATGCCCCATGGTTTGCGCAGCCATAAGCATCAGCGGCAGATTGGGCCTCGCAGCTTCGAGCGCAGGGCCGATCTCGGCCATCACCACATCCACGAAGGCGTCATCATCCAGCGCGGCAAGCGCAGCGTTGATTTGCTCGCGATCGTTCGGGTCGACGGCCCCGGCACGTGCTGCGTCCCACTCGCTGCGCGCTCGCGCGTAATCGTCGTCACTCATTGATCGACGCAGGACCTTCTGTAAATCGTCCGCCCGCAAAGCGTCGACCAGTGCGATCACCGCGCCGTCAGGTGAAACCGAGCTACCATCGGTTAAACCGCCGTCTCGTCCACAGGCCGAAAGCGCCGCTAACGCGGCAAGCAGCAAAATACTCTGGATTAAACGGGGCATACCGTTACCTGCAAATAAAGTGGCTGAAATAATAAGCTTACGAATTCAGAGGGACTTCAGTCGCCAGCAAAAGTTCAGGGTGCCGGGAACGGCCAGTCAGGATCCGGCAGCAACGCGACCTCAAGCCGGTTGTTGCGCGCGGCGACTGCATTCCACTCGCCCGCCGTGGCCGCACTTCTTGGATAAGGATAAAGCTCCCTTGAGTCGGCGCGACCGTGGTGAACAACCTGGATCTCGATTGTGCCGCTTTCGAGCAGCTTCGAGCTGTCAAGAAAATTTGTAAACTCGATGGACTGCCTGTCGCCAACGGACATGGAATCGTCGAGTGGGTGCCCGATCAGTGTGCATTGATCCACCTGCAGATCCGCTGCGGCGAGTGCATACGTATCGTTGTCATCGCCGCGCAGGCAAAATCTTCCGAGATGCGTTTCGAGCCGCACGACGCCCTGAAAACCCAGGCTCTCCAGGCGCTCGAGGAGGCCTCGCACCAGACCAATTCGCCTCTCATTCAGGGCCACCTCGCCGAAAGCGATCGTATTGCCCTGGTTGATTGCCCACTCAAGGGCAGACAGCATGCGGTAAAGCTGATCGCCAGAAGTCGCGAGCCGGGCCCGCAGGCTTCCAACCTGATCCTGACTTATCGCACTGCTGCCACCCACCATGGCCCGCTGCAGTGTCCGCTGGCCCGTAACGCTCTGCTGCAGCCGCTCCACTTCTTCGGCTGCCCGGTAGCCGTTCCAGAGTAGCCAGGCGCTGGTGAGCAGCAATATCAGCGTAAACCACATCCAGCTCGCAGACACGTCCTGGCGCCCGGCCTCAGTCCTGGCTTCCTTTTCCTGATCGTCAGTTTCAGCAGCCGCATCCTGGCGCGCGAACTCCGCCCTCTGTTCTGCCAGAATCTCGCGAGCAACCTGGCGGGCGAATGCACGGTGACTTGCGAGGATGTCCGTGCGCAGTTCATGGCGCTGCTCCGACAGCATGCGCTCGACGAGGCCCTTGAGCTGGATGCCGGGCGGTTCCCCATCGCGGCGGCGGCGCTCCTCGCCCCGTTTCAGCACCGGCGGCGCCTTTTCCATCTCTTCTTCGCCGCGCTTGTCGGTCACGAGGCCAAGGCGCTGCAGGACCTTGAAAAGCTCGGCAGGTTCTACCTGTTTTGGCAGTACGCCTACGGCGCCCAGGGCACGTGCCTGACCCACATACAGCTCACCTTCCTTTGCGGTGTACATCATGACCGGAATCATGGCGGTCTTGGGGTCGTTCTTGATCGCTTTGACGGCCTGCAGGCCGTCCATGCCCGGCATCGTGTGATCCATGAAAATCGCGTCGGGTCGCTTATTTTGCAGGTATTCCAGGGCCTGCTCGGCGGACTCGGCCGTCTCGACATCGAGGCCATGCTTTTCCAGCAAGCGACGCAGGATCAGTCTTGCTGACCTGGAATCATCTACAACCAGCGCTCGCTTAATTGCCATCACTCCGGACTCCGTTGTGCCGAACCTTCGAGGCTATTGCTCACGAGTTCATAGACATTTTTTGAGAGCTCGTCGCGTTCGGCAATTCGCTCGAGCTCTGCCTGCATAAGTGCCTGGCGCCCCTCATCATAGCGCTGCCAGCGCGTCAGCGGGGCGACCAGCCTGGCGGCGGTGCTTGGGTTAAAACCATCGAGATCAATAACGGTGTTGCTGATAACACGATAACCGCTGCCGTCGCGGGCATGAAATCCGTAAGGGTTGGCCTCACCAAAGGAGCCGAGTAGCGAACGGGCGCGGTTGGGATTGCGCAAATCAAAGCAGGGGTGTTCCATGAGCGCGACTACGCGATTTGCCGCTCCTTCAACCGGCGCAGTCGCCTGCACTGACAGCCATTTGTCCATAACCAGCGGATTTACAAGCCAACGCTGTTCGAAAATCTCCAGCGCCCGTGCTGCGGTTTCGCAGTCAGAATGCACAAGGGCGCGCAGTGCGCCAAGCTGTTCCGTCAGGTTGCGACCTTTCTCGACCCTGGAGAAAGCCAGCGCACGACCGCTGTCCGTATTCAGAACAAGGAAGCTGAGGCAACTGTTGAACAGGCCTCGCCCTGCGGCGGCAAGGGCGCCGTTGTCACCGGCTTCCCATCCTGAATGCCTCTCGGCGGCCTGCTGCAGCGCCTCCTGCAGCGTTTCGGCAATGCGCAGCATGAGCTCCCCGCGAACCCGGTGAATACCATCCACATCCACCACCGGCATTTTTCCTGCCAGCTCGCTTTCCATGGGCAGACTGAGCGCCTGCGCCACCAGCGCGGCATCCAGCCTGTCGTCGACCAGCGTTTTTCGCAAACCCTCCATGTAAAGACACTCGCTCTCCTCAGCCAGGGCAGCATCTCCTTCCAGCCTCGCAAGCAGCGCGCATGCTGCCAGCCTCTGTCCTGCGTCCCAGCGGTTAAACGGGTCAGTGTCATGCGCCATTAAGAAGGCGAGCTCAGCCGGTGCCTGCTCGAAATCGAGCAATACGGGCGCAGAGAAATTGCGCAGTACCGACAGCACGGGCTGCCGCGCAATGCCGGCAAAACGAAATGTCCGCTGCTCTTCTTTCAATTCCAGCACCCGGCTGCCAGATACCGCCTCCTGTTCTCCTTCCAGCCTGAGAGGCAGTTCAGCGCCAGATTCATCGAGAAGGGCTACGCGCACAGGGATGTGTAATTCTTCCCAGCTGTCTGTCTCGACATTCGCGGGAGGTCGCTGCCGCAGAGTCAGGTGCAGACACTGCTCATCCTCCGCGAATCGGCAGCTCACTCCGAGGCGCGGCGTCCCCGCCTGGCTGTACCAGCGGCGGAACTGGGCCAACTGGAAACCAGTGGCATCTTCCATTGCGCGCAAAAAGTCACCGGTCGTCGCTGCCTCGCCATCGTGACTGGCAAAATACAGATCCATACCGCGCCTGAAGCCGCGCCTTCCGAGCATGGTTTCGATCATGCGAATGACTTCAGCGCCTTTGTTGTAAACAGTGGCCGTATAGAAGTTATTAATCTCCATGTACGAGTGCGGCTGAATAGGATGCGACATGGGCCCGGCATCCTCGGCAAACTGCCGATTGCGAAGAAACCGAACGTCTTCGATTCTTTTGAGCGCCCTGCTATTGAGATCGGAGCTGAACTCCTGGTCGCGGTATACGGTGAGACCTTCTTTCAGCGTCAACTGAAACCAGTCGCGGCAGGTTATCCGGTTGCCGGTCCAATTGTGAAAGTACTCGTGCGCAACAACGCTCTGGATGTCATAAAAGTCGTGGTCGGTCGCCGACTCCGGTTTCGCAAGCACAAATTTGGAATTAAAAATATTAAGGCCTTTATTTTCCATGGCCCCCATATTGAAATCGTCCACCGCTACAATCATGTAGATGTCGAGGTCGTACTCCCGGCCGAAGCGCTCTTCGTCCCAGCGCATTGCCTCCTGCAGTGACCTGAGGGCGTGCTCACACTTGTCAGCGTTGTGCTCTTCGACGTAGACATGCAGGGCCACCTTGCGTCCTGTGCAGGTGGTGAACTCTCCCTCTACGCGCGCAAGGCGACCTGCTACCAGCGCAAAGAGGTACGAGGGTTTCGGAAACGGGTCCTCCCAGAGAGCAAAGTGCCGGCCATTCTCCAGGTCGCCCGATTCGACAGGGTTACCGTTCGAGAGCAACACCGGATATCGACCCCGGTCTGCTTCGACGTAGGTGCTAAAGCGCGCCAGTACGTCCGGGCGGTCCGGGTAAAAGGTGATCTTGCGGAAGCCCTCTGCCTCACACTGAGTACAAAAATTCCCGCCGGATTTGTAGAGCCCTTCGAGACTGGTGTTTTTTTCCGGGTGTATGAGAGTTTCAATTTCAAGTTCGAAAACTTCACCGGGATCGATGAGGGACAGCGACTCTTCGCCAAGCTCATAATCTGCGGCAGCAAGCTTGCGACCGTCCTTAAGAATGCGCACAAGCTCAAGCGAGCGACCGTCGAGCACAAGATTACGGCCGGTTTGCCCGGGATTTCGTCGCAGCGCCATTCGCGACACAACCCGGGTCGCGTCTTCGAACAATCGAAAACGCAGCTCAACACGCTCCACCAGATAGACAGGTGGCGTGTAGTCAGCGAGGTGGGTGGGACTGGGTGCAACGTGCCTGGCCATGGGCGCTGAATCCGAAGACACTCCTTGTTGAATTCTGCCGCCCGCATCCGCAAATGCCAGCAGCCTCGATAAGATGCGGGCCATTTTACATAACTTTTGCCGCTTTGCGCCGGCCATTTCAGGCGTGGCTGTCGCCCCTTCCGATCGCGCCTCAATAGTCAGCGCTCGCCGAAACGCCCGTGCTGAATGCACTGGCGCAACCGGTAGCTGGCAATTTTTGCAGCCTGCTTTGCCCCGGAATCTAAAACTCTTGTGTCTTTATCTGATATGTTTGCAGCTTGCCTGACCAGCCTTAGCTACAAAGAGAATCATGGCGGACAATCCTGTCGACAAATCGCCCCTGGTGGAGCTGATCGCTCACCGCGGTTTTGCGGCCCGTTACCCTGAAAACACGATAGCCGGGATCGCTGCCGCAGCTGAAACCGGCGCGCGATGGATCGAGTTTGATATCCAGGTCAGCGCAGATGGCGTGCCCGTGCTGATGCATGACGCAACATTGCAGCGCACTACCGGCCGGCCGGGCACGGTTATGGACCTGTCGATGGAAGAGCTTCGCGCTTTTACGCCATCTGAACCGCAGCGCTTCGGAGAGCGCTACGGCCACGTCCGGCTTGCCACTGTCGGCGACCTGATGAACCAGCTCGCCAACTGGCCCGAAGTAACCGTCTTCGCCGAAATCAAGAAAGAGAGCATTGATCGCTTTGGGTCACGCTACACGGTGGCCCGCGTTCTGGAGGCGCTGGAGCCCTGTATAAACCAGTGTGTGGTCATCAGTTTCGTAGCGGAAGCCATCGCACAGGCGCGCGAACTTGGCGCACCGCGCGTTGGCTGGGCCATACGGCAGTTCAGCAACATCGTGCGCAAAGAAGCCGAGCTGCTCAATCCGGAGTTCATTTTCTGCGATCACGAAATCATTCCAGCGGCAAGCCGCAAAAACCCGCAACCGCTCTGGGAAGGACCGTGGCGCTGGGCCGTTTACGAAGTAGGAACGGCTGAACTGGCAATTCAGCTTGCCGCCCTCGGCGCGGATCTCATTGAAACTTTCGACATCGGCGAACTGATCAGGCACCCGCAACTGGCACCGCGCTAATGACCGACCGCTACGACATGCTGGTGATTGGCGGCGGCATCAATGGGACAGGCGTAGCGCAGGCCGCAGCGGCGGCTGGTTACAGCGTGCTTGTGCTTGAAAAGAGCCTGATCGGCAGCGGCACATCGAGTCGCTCCAGCAAGTTGATCCACGGCGGCCTGCGATATCTCGAGACTATGGAGCTGTCTTTGGTACGAGAGAGCCTCTATGAGCGCTCGCTGATGCTGCGCCTGGCTCCGGAACTCGTCAAGCTGCGTCGTTTTTTTATCCCCATTTACGAAACAACTCGCCGTCGCCCATGGCAAATTCGAACTGGATTGAGTCTGTACGCGGTGCTCGCCGGTTTTGATCACGGAACCGAGTTTGGCAGTCTCCCGAAGACACAATGGGACAGTCTGGACGGCCTCAGAACCAAGCGGCTACAAAAGGTCTTCTTCTACCATGACGCACAGACCGACGATCAGGCGCTGACGCGCGCAGTGATGGCGTCTGCCGTCAAACTGGGCGCGCAGTACCAGGAGAACGCGCGGTTTCATTCAGCAAATCTTGGCGAAAATGGCTGCGAAATCAATTTCGAGTCTGACGGCCGAGAGCACAGCTGCACAGCCAGCGTCATCGTTAATGCCGGCGGTCCCTGGGTCAATCACGTGCTCGCGGGCGTCCGGCCAGCCTGCAAGCCGCGCAAGGTGGAGCTGGTTCAGGGCGCGCATCTCGTCGTTCCCGGTGAAATCGAGAGAGGCTGCTACTACACGGAAAGTCGCCGCGACGGTCGCGCCATCTTCGTTATGCCCTGGAAAGGCGCGACGCTGGTGGGCACCACCGAAACGCGTTACCGCGGACATCCTGACAAGACCCATGCTCTGCGCGCGGAAAAAAACTATCTCACAGCCATCCTTACCCACCATTTCCCCCGCTACCGGGAAGCGGTTGCCGATGGCCGGGCGCAGGCATTTGCAGGCCTGCGCGTGCTTCCCGCCGGCGAGGGCCACGCGTTCCACCGATCCCGCGAGGTCATTATTGACGTGGACCGCAAGAATAAACCGAGGCTGGCGAGCATCTATGGCGGCAAACTAACAACCTGGCGCGCCACGGCAGCCAAGGTAGTGCGTCGCCTCCGCGCATCACTGCCCGAGCGCCAGGAACGCGCCGGGACGGACGAAATTGCGCTTGAGCCGGTTGACTGATCTCCCGCCGACCGCCAGCCTTGCCGCTATGAAGACCAAGGGAATTCTCAAGTTGTGACCAGAGTCGCGCTGGCATCAAGCTCGCAGATTTCGGCCGACGCCGGCGCTGAAATCGCCCGGGCCGGCGGCAACGCTGTGGATGCAGCAATCGCAGCGGCGATGGTCAGCGCAATAAGCGAGCCCGGGGTGTGTGCGCTCGGCGCGGGCGCCTACCTCACTATCTGGCCGGTTTCGGGCGATCCCGTAACCATCGATGCCAACGTTGCCGTGCCGGGCATTGGTCTTGAGAAAGAGCAGCTCAGGGAGATGCAGCTGCACTCCGGTCGAGACGTATTTATGGAATACGGCGGCGGTATCAGGACCATTGTGGGTCACGGCTCGGTTGCAACGCCCGGCGCGCTCGCGGGTTGCGACCTCGCCTCGAAGCGCTACGGCGCACTGCCATGGTCGCCGCTGCTGGAGCCGGCGATCAACTGGGCACGGCAGGGCTTTCCGCTTTCGCAGGCCTCATACAACTATCTGAAGTACTCGCATGAGCTCGTTTTCGGCTGGAATCAACAGAGCTACGCCGCGCTGCACGACGAAAATGGAAAGGTGATCAGGCCGCCCCGGCTGGTGCACGTAGAGGGCCTTGCGGATTCTCTGGAGCAGATCGCAGCACAGGGGGTCTCCTGCTTTTACCGCGGTGATATCGCAAAACTGATGGTGGCGGACAT
The DNA here is from genome assembly GCA_013003115.1 of Gammaproteobacteria bacterium. Taxonomy (GTDB): domain Bacteria; phylum Pseudomonadota; class Gammaproteobacteria; order Steroidobacterales; family JABDLF01; genus JABDLF01. Next base: position 50,200 of record JABDLF010000073.1, on the reverse strand, counting down.
CGAGGAGAACGGTGGCGCGCTAACCATTGCCGACCTTGCGGAATATGAAGCGCTGCCGAGGCCCTGTCTGCGAACGCGCATCCAGCAGTGGGAACTTGCAACGAATCCGGCACCGGCCATCGGCGGCGCGACGCTCGCCGCCATGCTCGCACTGATGGATGCCGATATGGCAGACGACTGGAACGCGGCAGAGGTGGCCAGGCTCGCGGCGGTACAGCTGGCGGTTCTCGGTTTTCGTCGAGATCATCTTACCAACGTGGACAACCCCGGTCCTGAAATAGAGGAGTTGCTTAGTCTCGCGGGAAGCGGGCGTCTCGATGGCATGACTGCGCCGTCGACTGTCCATGTCTCTGCTGTCGACAGTACCGGTCTCGCGTGTGCAATCACAATGTCGGCAGGCTATGGCTCCGGCGTGATGCCGCCGGGCACGGGCATTTGGCTCAACAACTGCCTCGGGGAACTTGAACTCAATGCCAGCGGGCTCGCGGCAGATCCGCCAGGCAGGCGCCTGCCGTCAAACATGGCGCCCTGTGTCGCGCGCAGCGACAACGGACGCTCTCTCGCCATCGGATCGCCCGGCGCGGATCGCATCACGAGCGCAATACTGGTGACGCTGCTGAACTTCGTGCATCACGGCGTTTCTCTGCCCGCCGCTATCGAGGCGCCCCGCCTGCACGTCGAGTACGGTGACAACGGCTGGCGCGTCGCGCATGAGCCGGGGCTGAGCGTAGAGGGGATAGCGCTTCCAGTCCGCGGTTTCGATGCGCTTTCAATGTACTTTGGCGGCGTCGGCGCTACTCTCCTGCATCGCGATGGCACGCTTGAGGCCGCAGCCGACCCGCGGCGCACCGGCGGCACCGTAATTACCAGCGCCTGAGATCGCGCTCAGATCCTTTTCATCGGACAGCGAAAATGGCAAAAGGCAGTTTCTTTCGGCAGCTGCGTATCGGCATTCTTCTGCTGCTGCTGGCCGCCGTCGCCCTGGACGTGGGACTGCAGAGGCTGCGCACTCACGACTGGAGTGCAAGCGAGCGTGTGGCGCTGTATCCCATAGCCACCGGCCACTCTCCCGTTGCAGCTCGCTACGTCCAAAATCTCGATGAGAAAGCGTTCAAAGAAATCGAGACCTACTTTGCCGCACAGGCCGGCCGGTACGGCATCGAAAACCCGCTGCCCATAGATTTGAAGTTGCGTAACGAGATTCATGAGCTGCCGCCTGAACCACCGGTCGACGCTGGCTTCGTTGCCACCGCGTGGTGGAGCCTCCGGCTGCGCTACTGGGCATGGCGGGTGACCCGGGATGACCCGGGCCCTGACACGCGAATTCGCCTGTTCCTGGTTTACCACGATCCGGCCACGCAGCCCGAGCTTCCTCACTCGCTGGGGCTGCGTGAACTCCTCGCAGGCGTCAGCCATCTCTTCGCCAGCCGCCAACAGCAGTCCTTAAACAACATCGTGATCGCCCACGAACTCATGCATACGCTGGGTGCCAGCGACAAGTACGATGAACAATCAAACCTGCCCATTTATCCCCACGGCTATGCCGAGCCCGGGCGTAAACCCCTGTACCCGCAGCGTGCCGCCGAAATCATGGGCGGCAGGATCGCCATTTCCGAATCAAGCGCGGAAATGCCCGCCAACCTGCGCGCCACGCTGGTTGGCGAAAAAACTGCCAGTGAAATTGCCTGGCAACCATAGCGCCAGCAGCCTTTGCTAGACTCGCATCATGAGCAGTGCCGCCAAGAGCAATATTCTCAGCTGCCAAAACCTGAACGTCGCGATCGCCGGCCGGACCCTGTTGCGTGGGTTGCAGCAGGACTTCGCCTCCGGCGCGATCACCGCGGTGCTTGGCCAGAACGGCGTCGGCAAGACAACCATGCTGCATACGCTTGCGGGCATCCATCCCGCGGGCAGCGGGACAATAACTTTTGCCGGCACGCCGCTGGCAGATTGGTCACGGCGCCGACTCGCGAGGAAGCTTGGCTTGCTCATGCAGGGCTTTGAACTCGCATTCCCGTCAACCGTGCTCACGGCAGTGCTTACAGGTCGCCACCCGCACATCGACCTGCTTGGCTGGGAAAGCGAGAGGGACATCGCGATAGCACGCGGCGCACTATCGAGCGTTGGCCTCGAGGGTCTGGAGGAACGAGATGTTGCCAGGCTGTCCGGAGGAGAACAGCGCCGCCTCGCAATTGCCACGGTGCTTGCGCAGCAAACGGATGTGATTCTGCTCGATGAACCGGTCAGCAATCTCGACCCACGCTACCAGGTTCTTGTCATGAGACTGCTGCGCAAGCTTGCAGATGCAGGTCGCACGGTAGTAGTGAGCCTGCATGATGTAAATCTTGCTCGTGCTCACTGCGATTATGCTCTGCTGGTGAATGAAGACGGTAGCTGGCAGTCGGGCAAAACCGAGCAGATGATCAACCCCGCCAACCTCTTGCAGCTGTACGCCACGGAGTTTGCCGAAATCCGCGCGAACGGCACCCCGTTTTTTTACGCGGCCTGAGACGATCATGCGCAAACACAATGCGGCTGCAGGCGATGAGGTTACCTTGATCGAGAATCTGCCGACCGCAGATCAGTACTTACACCTGCGAGCTCAGAACCACTGGCGGCCTGTGAGCACCGCCGAAGTCGAAACGGCGATGGCAAACTCGCTTTTCAGTTTGCTCGCTGTTCACCAGAACAGAATTGTGGGCTGCGCCCGCATAGTCGGCGACGGCGGCCTGTACTTCTACGTTCAGGACTTAATCGTGGATGAGGACTATCGTGGCAAAAACATCGGCACAAGAATGCTGCAGGCCTTGCTCGAATGGCTTGCGAAAAACGCCGGCAGCAACGCATTCGTCGGGCTGATGGCCGCTGACGGAACCGAAGGCTTTTACAGTCGGTTTGGTTTTGAGCGACGTCCGGGAAACCGGCCGGGCATGTCAATATCCATAGCGTCGCTTCAGGAAGGCAGGAATATCTCCCCCTCCATGTAGGGTACTGCGTGACCGGCAATTTCCACCCGGTCGCCGCGATTCTGGCAAAGCAGATCTCCGGAGCGAGGCGAGATCTGCCGCGCAACCAGCGACTGTTTTTTGAGCCTTTCCGACCAGTAAGGTATCAGGGTGCAGTGCGCGGATCCCGTAACCGGATCCTCTGCAATTCCCTGGCTGGGCGCAAAGAAGCGCGAGACAAAATCCACATCCCATCCGGGCGCCGTAACGATAACGCCGATCGTATCCAGCTTGGCCAGCTCGCTCAGGTCAGGCTGCAGGTTGCGCACATCCGAAGCGCTGTCGAGAACAGCGAAATAATATTGGGCTTTGCCGACAAAACGCGGGGTCCCACCCAGCCCCTGAAGCAGCGCCGCAGGTGGGTGCTCGAGAGCAGTCGCCGGCTGCGACGGAAAATCCATGCGCAAAAGGTCGCCGTCCACTCGCACGATGAGCGGCCCGCTGCGCGTCAGGAATGTTACCTGTCTCGCATCGCGATCCAGTCTGCGGGTAACCACCCAGGCTGCTGCGAGCGTCGCGTGGCCGCACAGGTCTACCTCCATGACGGGAGTAAACCAGCGCAGGCGCCAGCCCTCATTACAGCGCACGATAAACGCCGTTTCCGACAGGTTGTTTTCGCTTGCGATCGCCTGCAGGGTCTCGTCGGTGAGCCATTCGTCCAGCGGGCATACCGCTGCCGGGTTTCCCGCGAAGACGTCGCGTGTAAACGCGCTAACCCTGAATACAGGCAGCCTCACAGCATCTCCCTGACGACACCCCAAAGTGAGGGGGTTGCAGCCAGCACCGAGCGCGTCTCTATGCCTATGTGCTGGCCCGCCAGGTCAGTGAAGCGGCCACCCGCCTCGGTTGTTACCAGCGAGAGCGCGGCAATGTCGAGAATATTCACGTCTGACTCAATGACAACATCGATTTTGCCGGCGGCCAGCAGATGATAGTGATAGAAATCGCCGTAGCCGCGATTTCGCTGCACCCGTCGAACGATTTCACCCAACCCCTGCCAGGCATCGCTGCCGGCCAGCGTCGCCAGGTTGCCGGTCGAAATTGTGGCCTCTTCCAGCGTGTCGACTTTGCTGACTGCCAGCTCTTTCCCATTGAGCCAGGCTCCGCCACCGAGCACTGCCCAGGCGGTTTCCTCAAAAATGGGGGCGGAAGATACGCCGACAACGATCTTGCCGTTGTGCATAAGAGCTATCTGGGTTGAGAAGAAAGGATAACGCCGTACAAAACTGCGGGTGCCATCCAGCGGGTCGACCAGCCAGAGAAACTCGCTTTCGCTGCCGCTGCGACCGGTTTCTTCGCCGTAAAAATCATGCTCGGGAAACGCGTCCAGAATCGCCGCCCGAATCAGCTCCTCAGCTTCCTTGTCCGCAATTGTCACGGGCGTTCTGTCATCCTTGATCTCAAGGCCTATCGCTGCGCTGTCTTGGCCCTCAAGATGGCCTTCGAAGCGATAGCGAATTCGCGCTGCTGCCTGTTCCGCCGCGCGCCGCGCTACATTCAGATGCGTACTGTAGTCCACCTGGGGCGGCCTCCCGTCAAAGAACCGGCATTCTAACCCGCCTTGCTTTGGCTGTCCGGGCAACCAGCACCAACACGCGGCCGGATTATGTTGACAGCGCATCAGACCAAGACCTATGGTAGGCGCCGCTCAGGGTGAGACCGGCATTGACCGGTCCGACGGGAAGTCGGTGCGTCCTTTTGAGGACAATTCCGACACTGCCCCCGCAACGGTAAGCGAGCAAGTTGACATTGGCAGGCCAGGCTGGCCTGCAACCACTGCGGAAACGCGGGAAGGTGATGTTGACGGGCGCCAGCCCCTCGCAAGTCCGGAGACCGGCCCCGAGCAATTGTTTCGACTTTGCGGCGGGCGAAGGTCGGGCAGCACTGCGCCATGTCTGTGTCTGTTTACCAGCCCGTCGAAAGAATCACCCGGTGAAGAGGCTCCCGGGTCCGACCAGGCGAGGTAAAACGGTGCAAAGCTTTCATTTACGTACGACTTGGTTTGCGGCAGCCACATTGCTGCTTGCTTCCGGTATCAGCGAGGCACGCGATGTTGAGGTGCCGGCTGAACTCAGCACGGTAATTTCGACGGCTGCGCGCGTTCCCCAGAATCTCACGAAAGCGACGGCGCCGGTGCTCGTAATAAGCCGGGCAGAGATTGAACGCAGCCAGGCCGGCGACCTCGCAGAATTGTTGCGCTTTTACGCAGGCATAGAACTGGGCCGCAACGGTGGACCCGGACAAAATGCCGGCCTTTTTCTGCGCGGAACAGAGAGCAATCACACCCTCGTACTCGTGGATGGCGTAGAGATCAATCCCGGAACCCTGGGTGGCGCTGCCATCCAGAATATTCGACCCGAGGTCATAGAACGCATCGAAATTGTAAAGGGGCCGCGATCAGCGCTGTGGGGGTCTGAGGCCATCGGCGGCGTTCTCAACATCATCACCCGAAACGCGGAAGACGGGCTCGCCTGGTCGGCAAGCGCCGGCCACGGCAAATACGATACGCGCAGCGCCTCCGTGGAATCCCGCCTGCGCGGGTCGCGCGGCGGCATCGTTTTCGGACTCGCAAACGTCGACACTGATGGTTTCCCAACCCGCAGTGATTCCGAGACAGATCGCGCTCACCGCAACACGACGCTCAGTTTCAAGGCCGACACCGCCTTCGGTGGCACAACGCTGGCTGCACGCTACTGGGAGGCGCGCGGAGAAACAGAATATCTCGACTTCTTCCTTGCACCCGTTCAGCAGGACTTTGTGAACAGCGTTGCAGCCGCCGAAGTCGGGCTCAGTTTTCGCGACAACTGGCTATCGGAACTTATTCTCAGCCAGACACGCGACGAGATTGTTCAGCTGGACAGTGACGACTACGTCAGCACTGATCGAATCGTTGCCAACTGGCAAAACACCGTATCTCCGGGGTCCGGGCACACCTTGCTCGCTGGCGTTTCGGTCGGCGAAGAAAGAACCCAGTCGCTGTCATTTGGTTCGTTTTTCGCCGACAAGACACGCACCCGCGACGTCTATCTCAGCGACTTTGTCGAGTTCGCTGAACATCGGCTGCTCGTTTCGGCCAGGCACAGTCATCACGACGGTTTCGGTTCGGCATTTACCTGGAACGTTGAGCCCACTCTGCAGATCGACGACCGCCTGAGCCTGAGCCTCGGCATTGGCACCGCCTACCGCGCACCCGACGGCACAGACCGGTTCGGCTTCGGTGGCAACCCCGACTTGCGCCCGGAGCGCGCTCGCAACACAGAGATAGGCCTGCACTTCGAGTTGGGCAGAGCGCGACTTGCCACCAGTGTTTTTCAAAACAAAATCGACGACCTGATCGAGTTCGTTTTCGACCCTGTGACCTTCGAAGGCGGGAATATTAACGTCGGACGGGCCCGCATTAGTGGCATCGAAGTCAGCTACGAGCTGGTTGCACAGGACTGGCGCTGGCGTGCTGGCGCGATTGTGCAAAACCCGGAAAACCTGACCGACGGCACCACCCTCGCCCGCAGATCGAAAAGGAGTCTCAGCACCTCTTTTTCGCGCACCCTGTCCTGGGGGGAGCTTGGTCTTGACGTACTGGCGTCGGAATCTCGCAGAGATTCGCCCTTCTCCGATATTGTTAATGCCGGCTACGTGCTCGCTAACGTGACCGCGCGTGTCGATCTCAGCCGCCGGATGGCACTGAGAATGCGCCTCGAGAACCTGCTCAACAGCCGCTACGAGACGGCCGCAGGATTCAATTCGCCAGGCCGTGGCCTCATGCTCTCCCTGAGCTACACGAGCCCCTGAGTGTTGCTAACGCTGGCCGTATGGCAGACTGATTCAAAGGGGAGAATTCATGGGCAATCGGCTTAGCAAGATTTACACGCGCACCGGTGACGATGGCAGCACCGGACTGGGCGACGGTACCCGGGTTCCCAAGGACCATGCGCGGGTCGAGGCTTATGGCACCGTTGACGAACTCAACAGCGCGGTGGGCGTACTGCTCAGCAGCGACCTGCCAGGCAACATCAGGGCGGGGCTCCTCGAAGTGCAGCATGACCTTTTCGATCTCGGCGGAGAACTATGCCTGCCTGGACACAAAGCCATTGAAGAGGCTTTCGTAACGCGCCTGGAAACCCTGCTGGACGAACTCAATGAGGCGTTGCCGCCGCTCAGGGAATTTATTTTGCCAGGCGGCAGCAGCAGCGCAGCGCAATGCCACCTTGCACGTGCGATCTGCCGGCGCGCTGAACGTCGCCTGTGGACACTTGCCCGACAGGAAGAAGTTAACCCCGTCGGAGTACGTTACCTCAACCGCTTGTCAGATCTGCTTTTCGTGGCAGCACGCGTGCTGGCGCGTGCGGGCCACGGCCAGGAAGTGCAGTGGAAGCGCGGCCGTAATACGGGCTAGCCACTTCGGCGTTTTTGGCGCGCGCGGCGCGCACCGAATCGATTTCTGCACAGATCGCCGACGCGCCCCTTGCGAGCCGTAACCCCGGCCGCGTCACCACGTCGGCATCAATCCCGGTTACCCGTGGGCTTGCGGACGAAAAACGTCGCCAGTGTTCGATAGTCTCCGATAGCCACTGTTGTCCAACAATTATCAGCTGAGGATTGCGAGCCAGTACCGCCTCGTGACTGACTGCGGCCGCCTGCAAATCGAGATCGCTGAAAATATTCAGGCCACCGCAAAGCGCGATCAGCTCGGAAATGAAGTGCGGGCCACCCGGCGTATAGAGCGGTTCAAGCGAGACCTGGTAGAAGACGCGGATTCGCTCCCTGTCACCGTAGACGCGACGCACTTCTCCAAGCGCGGCGCGATATGCGGCAGCCGCCTCCAGCGCCGCCTCAGGGTCACCGGCAATCTGCCCGATCCGGATTACGGCCTCTGCCACGTCGTCCAGTCGCAGCGTGCTCAAGGGAACAACCTCAAAGCCCATTTTTTTAAGCCGTTCAAGGGCTGTCGGGGGCGTCCCGCCTTCCCACGTCAGGACGACGTCAGGACTGAGTTCGGCGATACGCTCGTAGTCCAGATTAAAAGCATCACCGATACGTGCGATGTCTCGTGCTGCCGGGGGATAATCGCTGTATGCCACAACGCCAATCAACTGCCCGCCCGCGCCGGCGTCGAAGGCCAGCTCCGTAAGGTGCGGCGCAAGGCTGACAAGGCGTGGCGATCCGGCCCTCCGCGAACTGGCATCCGCTTCAGTGTCAGGGGCGGGAGCGGGACCACATGCGGTCGACAGCGCCGCCCAGACCAGAACGCTCAGCATGAATGTCGGCGAAAGCGACATCTGCAATCGGATCAGACGGTCCAGCCGAGCAACGTCGCGAGGGCGATGAAGGTAATCCAGACAAGCAGTGTTCGCACAACGAGCCCCATGGCCGAACGCGCGGCATCCGCCTCAAGCTCACAGACGCCGTCAGCGCTGAGGTCTTCACCGGCCGGGGTGACGCCCTGGGCCCCGCAGCCGGCCGCGGCCAGGACGTCGTTGCTGACCTCAAAGAAATGCTCGGCGGTATCCTGGTAGTAGGCACGCCAGTCAGAAACCGCGTCTTCGAAGCTGCCGGCAAGGGCGTAGCCCAGTGCGAGAAGCCTGGCGCTCGGCCATGCGAGTATGCCGTGACATCGCAGTATCGCGCGCGCAAAAGATGGCTGAACGACCTGCACTTCCGGTGCCGTCTGCATATTGCTGGTCACTGCGCGTTTACGCATCAGATCGGTGACCCGAAAAAGCCAGGCACCAACGGGACCCAGCAGCAGAAACCAGAAAATTACGCCGAACAGCCTGTTGTTTGCCTGCACAAAAATTGATTGCCGCAGCGCATGTATCCTGTCCGGATGAGAATCGGGAACCGGTCGTTCGAGAAGCTCAATGGCCGCCGCGTCCGCCGCCGCACTGTCTCCTGCGTCCTGCGCGCTGGCATACTCGTCCACGTCATCACCGAGATCCCGCGGTCCCAGAGAAAAAAGCAGCACCAGCGCGGCAAAAACCAGGTAGGGCACGCCCAGCAGTACTTCGTCGAAAGACCAGGCGATTGCCAGCACGGGCAATACCGGCAACAGTGCAACCAGCGCAGCGCCGATAATTGCTACCGCCCCGTCGAGACGATTGAAATGACCCATGCACCAGTCAAAGTAACCATCAAACCAGTGCGGCTGGCGCAAATGCAGCCAGCGCGTCAGCAGCTTCTCCAGCACCAGCCCAAGGAACAAGGCAATCAGATTCATCTGCGATCCCGTCCGAATTACCGCACTAGTTTAAGCCATCCTCAGCTGGCCTGCTGGCGCCATTGTTGCGCCAGACGGCTGCGGCCTTGAGAATCCGGGCATGAGCAAAGCGCTGCCAGACCTGGAACATATGCTCGACACCCTGATCGCGACGCCTTCGGTGAGCAGCGTCCGTCCTGACCTCGACACAGGCAATGCGGCAGTCAGCGATCACCTGGCGGGCTGGCTGGAAGCCATGAACTTCAATGTGCATGTGCAGGCGGTACCGGGACACGCTGAAAAGTGCAACGTGATCGCTACTCGCGGTGCCGGCCCGGATGCGCTGGTTCTCGCAGGTCATACGGATACCGTTCCTTATGATATCGACGGCTGGACGGCAGATCCCTTCCGGGCACGCCGAAACGACGGCAGGCTGTACGGCCTCGGAAGCTGTGACATGAAGGGTTTTTTCGCCATCGTCCTCGAAGCGCTGCGCGACACCAGCCCGGCACGGCAAAAAAAACCCGTTGTCGTAATCGCAACGGCTGATGAGGAAAGCGGTATGGCCGGCGCCCGTGAACTTGTCGCACAGGGAGAGCAACCCGGTCGGCATGTCCTGATTGGCGAGCCAACAAAACTGGTGCCCGTTCGCGCTCACAAGGGCATTTTTATGCTGCGCATCGTCGTGCATGGTCGTGCTGGTCACTCCAGCAATCCCGCCCTCGGACGCAGCGCCCTTGATGGCATGCAGGCAGTTCTCAATGCGCTTTGCGACCTCCGCGAGGACCTCGCCCGGCGCTACAGCGATGCGCGTTTTGCCGTGCCCGCCCCGACTTTGAATTTCGGGCGCATAAGCGGTGGCGACAATCCCAATCGAATTTGCGCGCGTTGCGAGCTGGATATCGACATGCGGCTCACCCCCGGCATGCACCTTGAAGCAGCGCGCAGCGAAATCATCAGGGCCGTCGACGGCGCGATCGCCGGCCGCGAACTGGATGTCGAATACATTTCGCTTTTTGACGGCGTCGGACCTATGGATACGCCTGCAGACGACCCTTTTCTGCTGGCTTGTGAGGCACAGACCGGCTGTCATTCCGAGGTTGTCTCATTTGCAACCGAGGCGCCCCTGTTCGCCGAGCTGGGCATGACAGCGGTGGTGCTGGGCCCTGGCGATATCGCGGTCGCTCATCAGCCGAACGAGTATCTCGAGCTCGCGGCGATCACACCGATGCAGTCCCATATCAGGGGTTTGTATCAGAGACTGTGTGTCGAGGGTGACAGCGATGCGTGAAACCAGGATTTTCGTCGACCAGCCGCAGCCCGGCCCCGGCCTGGTGACACTCGCCGGGCAGCAGGCAAAGCACGTATGTCGTGTCCTGCGCATGAAAGCAGGGCAGACGCTGACCGTATTTGATGGCACGGGCAATGCTTACCCGGCCACCATAGAGCGCGTCGCGGGAGACACGGTCGATCTGCGCCTGGGCAGCGGCACTATGATTGATCGTGAGAGCACGCTTAAGATCACCCTTGCAATGTCGCTGGTGCGCGGGGAGCGCATGGATCTGATTGTGCAGAAGGCGACGGAATTGGGAGTTAGCGAAATCGTCCCGATTCAAAGTACGCGTAGCATCGTTCAGCTCGGCAGAGAGAGGGCAGCCAAACGCCAGCAGCATTGGCGGCGAATAATAATCAGCGCATGCGAGCAGTGCGGGCGCAATCGCCTGCCCGTAATCCACCCCGTCACCACCTATGCGGACTGGCTCCGCAGGATTGTGAAAGCTGAACCCGGTGAGCTCAGATTGCTGGCGGATCCGGGCATCGGCCGCGCGTTCGAACACCGCGAAACAGCCGTCACGCGGATTCAGCTGCTTATCGGGCCGGAGGGCGGGTTCACAGAAGCGGAGATTGCGTTGGCAACAGAAAACGACTTCCGGCCGGTGCTGCTCGGCCCGCGAACGCTGCGGGCAGAAACTGCCGCCATCAGCATGTTGTCCGTGATGCAGTGGCAGATGGGGGATCTGCGCAGCAGTTGAAACTCGAAAGGCCGCGCGGCGATCAGTATTGCGTCGCCCGGGCGTCGAAATACTCCGATGTCATCTCTTCGAGACGCTCGAGGTCGGGAATTACCGGTCGTTCATTCATCATGCGCAGTTGGCACAGCACCGGCTCGTCTTCGGAGTACTGCGGCGCATTGTCGACCTGGAGTACGTCCGGGTTGACGCGCACCAGCTGCGGAAAACCCTGCGTCAGGATACCGAGATAGCCACCGGGAACCTTATCAGTGAGCGCCGCGAAAACAGCGATACGACTGCGACGGCTCGCCTCCGGCACCTCACGATGACAGGCACCTTCCAGAGAAATCACCGGCAAATCACGATCCTTCCACCGCACAACGCCCAGCAGCCACGCCGGTGCGCCGGCAACTTCATGTATACCGCTGCTGCCAATAATTTCTGCCACACAGCTGCGCGGGACGATCATCCGCCCGTTAGCCAGGGGCGCCAGCAGGCTGTAAAGATCTTCAGCCTCATCCTGGCTCATCGGGTTTCCGCCTTTTTCGATACCAGGGGCTCTATCGCATCCAAAAGCTGGCTCTCCTGATAGGGTTTACCAAGATAATCATTAACGCCTAATTCAATGGCCCGCGCGCGGTGTTTCAGCCCGACTCGCGATGTGATCATGATTATCGGCACGTCGCGGAGCCTTGGGTCACCTCGCACCTGTGCGGCCACCTCGTAGCCGTCCATGCGCGGCATTTCAATATCGAGCAAAATCACATCTGGCCTGTGTTCCTGCAAAAGCGTAACCGCATCCACGCCGTCTTTGGCGGTAAGAACACGCATGCCATTGCGTTCCAGCAGACGCTGCGTAACGCGGCGGACCGTAATGGAATCGTCGACAACCAGCACAAAAGTGCGCTGATCGCTCTCTTCGACGACGCTGACTCCCGGGACCGCTGCACCTTCGCGGATCAATGCGCCCAGATCGAGGATAAGAATTGTGCGACCGTCCCCGAGAATGGTGGCTCCCGAGATGCCGCGGATCGTCGACAGCTGCGGACCAACTGACTTCACCACGATCTCCCGGCCGCCAAGCATGTCGTCGGTAATCAGGGCCGCCGATTGCTCTCCCGCGCGCACCAGCACTACCGGCACGGAGACATGATCTTCTACTATTCGTACTGCGGAATTGCCAAGCAGCGCGCCCAGGAACTGCATGGGATACTCGCGGCCGCCGTATTCGAGTGTCGGTGATTTGCCGGCCATTCGCTTCTCGATGTCTGCGCGGGGAATGCGCGTCACGCCTTCGACCGTGGTCAGCGGCAGCGCGTAAGTTTCGTCTCCCGTCGTAACAAGCAGCGCCTGGCTAACTGCCAGGGTGAACGGCAAACGAATAACAAAACGGGTACCGACCTCCGCTTCGGATTCAATGTGGATGGACCCCCCGAGTTTGCGCACTTCGTTGGCGACGACATCCATGCCGACACCACGTCCGGCCGTCTGCGTAACAATCTCGGCGGTAGAGAGTCCCGGCCTGAAAACAAGCTGCATGATCTCTTCATCGCTGTATTCCGCTTCGTCGCTGATCAGCCCATCCGCAATGCCGAGCTGGCGCAGGCGCGGCAAATCGAGTCCGCCACCGTCGTCGCGCAACTCAACAATGGTCTCGGCGCCCTCTCGCCGCACCTTGATACTTATCTGGCCAATATCCGGCTTGCCGCGCCGCGCACGCAGGTCTTCATTTTCGATTCCATGAATGACAGCGTTTCGCAGCATATGCTCCAGCGCAGGCATCAGCCGGTCCAGCATTTGCCGGTCCATCTCGCCCTGGCCACCCTCGATGTGCAGCTCTGCCTGCTTATGCGCGCCGCTGGCGGTCTGGCGCACGATCCTTCCCAGGCGTTGGGCGCTGCTCTGGAACGGCACCATGCGCGTGCGCATTAAACCGTGCTGCAATTCGGTGGTCACGCGCCCCTGCTGTACCAGCAGGTTGTCGGATTCTTTGACCAGGCTGTCCAGCAGCTCCTGGATGCTCATCAGGTCGCCCGTGGTTTCCGCGAGGCTTCGTGACAGCTGCTGGATGGTCGAGTAGCGATCGAGTTCCAGTGGGTCAAACTCATCGCGCGTGCTGCCTGTATCGGCCTCGTGACCGTGTCGTATCTGGGCCTCGGTTTCGATTTCGAGCTTGCGCAGCTGGTCACGCAGTCGCGTCACGGTCTGAGACAGCTCGGTCAGGTTGAAGCCAGCCGAATTGATCTGTTGTTCGAGCCGCGATCTGAAAATAGAAATTTCGCCTGCATTGTCCAGCAGGCTTTGCAATAGATCCGCATCGACTCTTGCGCGCTCGCGTCTGTCGACGCTGACCTCCGGTGGCACAATGACATCCGGCGCCGCAAATCCGGCGCGCACGGGTTCAATAACAGGCTCGGAAAACCGGTGTTCGGCCTCTGCCGGACCCTCTGCCGGAACCCCTGCGCTGCCATCCTGGCCGATCTCCTGGCTTTCCTCCTGAGTTTTGTCCTGAATTTCTTCCTGTAATTCTTCCTGTGACTCTTCTTGTGATTCTTCCTGTGTTTGTCCCTGCGTAGCGCTTGCCGGGTCGTTTTCGACAGCGACGGAATCAGCAGAAGCCTCATGCTCCGCGACGTCGTCTTTTTCATACAATTCCGAAGTGCCGGGCGCCTCAGCCGGTGCCGCTCGCCATTGTCGAATGTTCTCGAGCAAAGGCAAATCAGCCTCTACGACGCCGCCGTCGCTTATGCATTCGCGCATCTTGTGCAAGCGGTCGAGGCCGCTTTGCACGAGGCTTAGCAGGGCCGTTTCTGGCCCGGCGTGGCCCCCTGTTTCGCGATCCAGCAGGGACTCAAGCTCATGACTCAGATCACCCATGGCCACGAGGCCAGCCATGCGCGCACCGCCTTTTAACGTATGCAGCTGCCGCTTCAGGTCGCTCAGGGCTGCTTCGGTGCCGGATCCGGCTTCGATCTCATGCAGATCCGACTGCGCACTCTCGAGCAGCTCTGAAGCTTCATCTGCAAATATGCCAGCGATTTCGGCGTCGTAGCCTGACTCCGTGAACTCAGCACCGGCGGGAGTCCCGGCTGTCTTTGCTGCAAACAAGCTTTCATCAACAAGCGACGTTGAGAAGACCCGTGTCGGCTCGTCAGGCTCGCCCACGTCTGCTGACGAATCACTCTCGTCAACCGAAGGCGGTTCTCCGGTGCCTGCGTACCCGGGGGCCTGGTAAGCTGGCGCCGGCGGCGGTGGCTCGCCCTCCGTGAAGTCGCCCGAGTCAGTCGCTTCTGTCGGGGTTTCGGCTTCAGTACCGGTTTCATGCCCGTCCACATCCGGGAACAGCTCTGCGTCATCTGCAACCACCAGCTCGGTTACGATGGTGTCGCCCTCTTCTTCGCTCGATTGGATCTCGAACTCGCCCACTTCGAGACCCGAGGTTGGAACTGCCACCTCAAGCGCGTCACTCTGCAGCGCCCGAACTCTCGCCAGCAGCTGTGCGTTGTCCGGGAGTTCGCCGGGTTGATTAATCATCGCAAGGAGCGCACGGATCGCCTCGGCGGCATCCTCCAGCACGCCCAAGGCACTCGCCGGAATTCGCTGACCAGTGTTGTAGGCCTCGCTGATGAAATGATCGAGGGGCTCGGCGATGGCAACCACCGGCTCCACTGACGCCATATTCGCGCTGCCATGCAATGTATGCACTGCCCGCCGGACTTCCTCGGTCAATGCGAACGGCGGGTCTCTGTCCTCACACCGTTTAATGAATTCCCACAGTGTCTCAAGATGGCTCGATGTTTCCTTTGAAAAAATTTCCAGCAAGGCAACATCCATCTCGATAGCGTTGCTTGTCGGTGCTTCTGCCGCGGGAGCTTGTTCCCCGGTCCGGGCCATGCCGCCCGCGACGCCGAGTTGGGCCTCGTCAGGTCTGACGATTGTTTCCGTGGAATCACTTGCGGGCGCATCGGCGAGTGACCATGCTGTTTCCATCAGGCTATCGACGTCGTAGTCAGGGTCGGTGCCCACCTCCAGCTGCTCTATAAGCTCCGGAATCGCGCTGCCTGCCGCCTTCAGCGTATGCAAAACCTCATCACTTAACGGAACGGTGCCGTCTATCAACCTGTTGAGCAGGTTTTCCTGCGACCAGGCGAACTCGCCCAGCAGCTGTGCGCCCACCATGCGGCCGCTGCCTTTGATCGTATGAAATGAGCGCCTCAGGTCCTGTATTGCCTGCTTGTCGGCGGGCTGCTCCTGCCACTTTGCCATGTTCGCGGCTATGCTCGCGCTCTCTTCCTTCGCCTCCTCGATAAAGATCTCGAGAATTTCAGGATCAGATCGCTCGTTCGCCACGAAAACTTCAAACTTTTTGCGCTCAGGGCTGACCACGCGCGTCGGCGAAAACGCCACGTTGGTCGTGCTCATATGCGCAATCTCGCTGTCCGCCTCGTACAGCTGGGTAACGCTGACGGTTTCCTGTTCAGAGGAAGCGAACTCCGGCAGGTCATCGGCACGCCGCAGCGCCTTCATGCAGGCTTCCGCGTTGTCCAGCATGTACCAGGGATCAGCGCGGCCGGCCCTGACTGTCTCCAGGTAATACTCGAGACTGACTATCGCATCCGCGATGCGATCGACCTGCGCACTCGTCGCAGGCCTTCCTGCGAAGCGTATGTGGTGCTGTACATAGTCACCGATCCTCTCCACCAGATCACTGACCCGCTCCTTTTCCAGAATGAGCATGGCCGCCCGAATGCCGCGCATCTGAGCCGACACAGGCTCCAGCATGTTTCGGTCACCAGGGTGCGCAACATAATTGACGATGGCTTCCTTTACCTTCGCGAGATTAACCAGGCACTCCACCGTGACGGCGACCATTACAGAACGAAACTCGGCGTCCGGCTCTTTGCCCTCGTCTTCCAGCGCGTCCTCCTGCGTCGGATCAACCAGTTCGAAAAGCTCTGTGTCCAGCCGATCTTCAAGGCGCAGCAGGTTTCCGGCGATCTCCATGAGCACGGGCTCCAGCGAGTCGCTATCGCCCGTTATAAGCTGCCCCATTCGCGCGCGCTGCGCCTCAACGCCGTGGCGCAAATGTTCAAGACCCAGCATGCCAAGGGTGTCGCCGATTTTTCTTAAAAGATCACGCTGCGACTCCAGCTCAGCCGAATCCTGTTTGCCGAGGCGCAGAAAAATATCGAGGCCGTCTTTGACCTGGGCCAGGTCGTCCTTGATAGCAGAGCCGACGGTGCGCATCAGGTCGGGGCTCGGCCCCGCAAGGCTGTGGCGCTCGCGATTGACCTCGTCGGCGGCCGGCAACAGTTTCTCAAGGTCGAAAGCCCGCTTAACGTCTGCCACTCTTCGGCCACCGGCCCTCGAACGACCAATGTAATAAAGCATGTTATTGACCAGGTCGTCTGGCGCAGACTCTGCGTATTTTTCTTCGCCTTCGTCAATGATGCGTTTGATCTGACGATCAACCTGTCCAAGAAGTCGCTTGACGGCGGCGCCAACCTCAATGCCGTTTTCACGCAGTGCCTCTAAAAGCGCGCCCACAACTCGCCACAGCCGATGCACGGCAGGGTTGCTTGCCGCCTCTTCGAACTCCATGCAGATTGCCAGCATGAGCTTGACCTGGTCCTGCGCCGAGTTGCCCGTGATCCAGCCCAGCAGCGCAGACTGAAAGCGCGGGCGCAGATCTTTGCAGCGCTCGATGAGCGGTCGCGCATCGGCTTTGCGCGTGAGCACTTCGGGCGGACGGCTGCTGCGACTCAGGCTTTGGAGAAAAAGCGTGTTTTCATTGAGGAGCGGCGCACCGCGCACGGTTCGCAGATCGTTCAGAAGCGGCAGAAGCACCATGGGAATATCGCGAGCGCCCGCGAGCAAACGCTCAACATAGGCCGGCAGCTGAACCAGCGACCTGCTGAGTACTTCGAGGGCGTCCGTTTCAGGCCGGGCAGGCGTTTCCAGTACGCATCGGCAAACGCGCTCCATTTCTTCCGCCAGCTGCGCTGCGCCATACATTTCCACGACCGTCAAAACGCCGCGCGCCTGGTGCAGAATTGTGGCGCAGTCGGTCAGCGCATCGGGATTGTCCCGGCGCTCAAGATATGTTTCGAGCTTGACCCGCGCCTCGTCAATGGCGCGAGCGAGTTCATGACCCACGTCACTCATGGATTCAAGCGCGACCTTTTGCATGTCGCTGTGCACTGCCTGAGCCGGGTTCATCTGCGGTCCATGCTCAGGCTATGCGCGCCTGCGGGGTTTCAGGTATTGAAGGCTCCTCGGCGCCTTCGTCGGGAGCGTCGATGCCTGGAAGTGTAAAACCGGAAACGGAAGTGCGCAGGTCGGCAGCCAGAACAGCGAGTCGGCCAATGGAGCTGGAGGCCGCGCTGGTGGCTTCGGCAGTCTGCGCAGAGATCTCGCGCAGAACCCCCATGGTGCGCGTTACGTCAGATGCCGCGGTGGACTGCTGTCGCGCCGCACCGGAAATATTCTGCACGAGGATCGCAATCTGATTCGAAACCTGCTCAATTTCACCCAGCGATGCTCCGGCGTTTTCCGCGAGCATGGCGCCGCTGACAACATCCGTCGTGCTGCGCTCCATCGACACCACCGCCTCGTTGGTGTCGGTTTGAATGGTCTTCACCAGAACCTCGATTTGCCTCGTGGCATTACCCGCGCGTTCCGCCAGCCTCTGCACCTCATCGGCGACTACCGCGAACCCTCGTCCGGCCTCGCCGGCCATGGAAGCCTGGATCGAAGCGTTGAGCGCGAGGATGTTGGTTTGCTCGGCGATATCGTTAATCAGCTCGACAATATTGCCAATCTCCTGTGAGCTTTCTCCCAGTCGCTTGATGCGTTTCGAGGTGTCCTGGATCGTTTCGCGGATGGTATTCATGCCGTCGATCGTGCGTCGCACGGCGTCCGCGCCTTTGTGCGCTACGTCAACTGAGTGTCTCGCCACATCGGCAGACCTGTCGGCATTGCCCGACACTTCCTCGATGGACACCGCGATGCTGGTGATTGCCTCCGTTGCAGCGAATATCTGGTTTGACTGATCATCGCTGGCCTTGGCCAGGTGCCTTGATGTTGCCTCGGTCTGGCGCGCCGCTGCCTCGACCTGGCTCGCGGTGCTGTCAATGGTTGTCACCAGCTCCCTCAGGGCCTCGATTGCGTAGTTAATTGAGTCGGCAATTGCCCCCGTAATGTCCTCCGTGACCGTAGCCTGGACTGTCAGGTCGCCATCCGCGAGTGATCCGAGTTCGTCCAGCAGGCGCAGAATGGCCTGCTGGCTTTTTTCTGCGTCCGTCTGCTCTGCGAGGCGCCGCTGAACTGCCGCACGATGCCGCGCCACCAGGAAAGCCAGAACCCCCAGGCTCAGCGCCACGAGGACCACGGGCATGTAAGGTTTAACCATGCCGCCGGCGGTCAGGTCAAAGCCGGTGATTATCAGCATGAGTGCCACGGCGACAAGCAGAAGCGCTGCCTGCACAATTGCCAGGGTCAGGATCATGCCGCCTCGGTTAGTTTCGTCAGCCATCGTAACTTCCTGCCTATTGGGTATTGCATGAACTCGGCGATCGCGCGTCTACGCTGCGACATCCGAAAATCGCGAACTCTCGACCAGTCCAGCCAAACTCAGAACTGGCCATTCTTCCTTGCCCCGCCGACAACGACCGAGCACAAAACCCCCGTCGTCTGCCGTTTCCGCTGCGGCGAGAAACTCGTTTGCCGCGAAGCGCCGAAAACCCATCACCTCGTCAACCAGGATCGCCGCCGGGATTTCTGCATGGTTTACAACGATCAGTCTGCTTGCCCGGCCAACGTCAGTGGGCCCTTCAGAATTGAACGCGAGCAAATCCACCACCGGGACGAGGCGGCCGCGGACGTTGGTTATTCCCCGCACCCAGTCGCGAGCGCCGGGCACGCGAGTGGTAGGCGGGAACTCCATGATTTCGCGAACTTCGTCGCGTGGCACAAGCCACTGCTGGCCAGCCGAACGGATTGCGACGCCAACCCACTCACCGGAGCCGGAACCGGCCCCCTCCTGACCGTGCTGGCTCGCGCGGCTGCGCCTGTCCAACTCCTTGAGAAGCTCAAAAGGCCGGTCGCGCAGACTGCGAAGTTCTTTGCCGGCATTCATGCAATCAGTGTCCCAGCGCTGCCCTGGCGCAATCAACCAGCTTGGTCTCGGTTACCGGCTTGACCAGATACTCGACCGCGCCCTGGCGCATTCCCCAGATACGGTCCGTCTGCAGGCCTTTTGTGGTAACAATAATCACCGGTATGTCAGAGGTGTCGGGGCTGCGCGCCAGCTCTCGCGTCGCCTGAAATCCGTTGACGCCCGGCATAACGACATCCATGAGGATCACGTCGGGCCGAAGGTCGCGGGCTTTGGCAATACCGATGGCGCCGTTTTCGGCTACTGCTGTCTCAAATCCATGCTTCTCCAGCGCCGTTTTCATAACGTGAACTTCGGTCGGAGAGTCATCAATGATCAGTATGAGAGCCATGAGCGCCTCCCTCCGCTGTATTCAAAGAGATCAGTTGCCAATATGCCTCTCGATCGCGCCGAGCAGCTCTTCCTTGGTGAATGGCTTGGTCAGATATTGCTCAGAGCCGACTATCCTGCCCCGGGCCCGGTCGAACAGGCCGTCCTTGCTGGAAAGCATAACGACGGGGGTCTGCCGAAAAGTTCGGTTGTGCTTGATAAGAGAACAGGTCTGATAGCCATCGAGACGCGGCATCATGATATCGATAAAAACGATGTCGGGATGATGATCGGCGATCTTGGACAGGGCATCGAAGCCATCGGTCGCGGTAAATACTTCGCAGCCCTCTTTGCTGAGCAACGTTTCGGCGGTGCGCCTGATTGTCTTGCTGTCATCAATGACAAGCACCTTCAGACCATCGAGGCTATTCACCGGCCTCTCGCTCAGCTCTGCCACAAAACACCTCCGCACTAAGAAAGCTCTGGCTCCCGCATGGCGCCGCGCGCGCCTTAAACACGGAAACCGTGTAAATCCCGCTGATCCCGTGACTTTTAACACATCGGGCATGGCGCTGCCACGGGGCCAGTCACAGAAGCTGCGGTCAATACCCTGGCGGTCCGAACAGCATCGGGTTCACATCGAGTATAGTTAGCGCCGACCGCAGGCCAGCCCTGATATTTTAACGTATGCCGCCGCCCCCGGCCGGCATCAGTGCACGGAAACGTAATGACCGGCAAAAAGCTGAAACTCGGCGTCGTGATGGATCCGATAGCCGCAATTAAGCCATACAAGGATTCAACCTTCGCAATGCTGCTGGCGGCCGAGGCGCGCGGCTGGGAGCTGCAATACATGCAGCTCGAGGACCTGTGGCTCGACAGCGGGGAGGCGCTTGCGAGTATGCGGCCGCTCAAGGTCAAAGATGCAAATGAGTCGTTTTTTCGCCTCGGTGACCGGCGCGAGCGGCCGCTGGCAGATCTTGACGTCATTCTGATGCGCAAAGATCCGCCGTTCGACATGGAATACGTGATGAGTACGTACATCCTGGAACGCGCAGTCGACGCCGGCGTTCGGGTAATTAACGACCCCGGCGCATTACGCGACGTTAACGAGAAAGCATACGTCGCCTGGTTTGCCGATCTTTGCCCGGCAACGGTGATCACGCGCAGCATGGCCGTCATGAAAGCGTTTCTCGCCAGGCATCAGAAAATTGTGGTGAAACCCATGGACGGCATGGGCGGCAAATCAATTTTTGTTGTCACCCACGGGGACGCCAACGCCAACGTCATCCTCGAGACCATCACCGGCGACGGACGGCGTTTTGCCACGGCCCAGGAATTTGTGCCCGAAATCACCGAGACCGGCGACACGCGCATCCTGCTGGTGGCTGGCGAAGCTATCCCATACGGGCTGGCGCGTATCCCTGCCGGCGGCGACCACCGCGGCAACCTCGCGGTAGGCGGCAAAGCCGAGGGCAGGAAACTCGATGACCGGGACAGGGCTGTCTGTGCCAGGGTCGGGCCGGTGCTGAGCAGACTTGGTGTCATGTTCGCCGGCCTTGACGTCATCGGGGGCAAGCTCACAGAAATCAATGTCACGAGCCCGACCGGCATCCGCGAACTCGACAATATGTTCTCCCTCGATATCGCCGGGCAACTCATGGACCAGATCTCGGCTTCTCGTTGAAAAAGAGGAGCGGCACCCACCTGGCCCGGTGGCGGTATAATTCCTGTGTTCAATTCGATGGAAACCCGGCATGAGTGTTTATTCCGGCCCGGCGGACGACAGCGCAGATCGGCTGGTTTCGACGCTGTTCGTGGCAACGCTTTTTCATGGCCTGATTATTCTCGGTGTCAGCTTCTCGTTCCTGGCACCGCCGGCACCGCCGCAGAGCAATACGCTTGAGGTCGTCATGGTCCAGGGCGCCGTTTCGGAGCTTGACCCGGAGGATCCGGAGTATCTCGCCCAGCAAAACCAGATCGGTGCGGGCAGCGAGGAGGCGCGCGAGCGGCCGGCCAATGCGCCCTCAAATAACCCCAGTCTTCAAAACGACGGCCGGCTGGACGGTGACGCTCTCGAAACGCAGCAGGGCGGCCAGATGGCGCGCACAACCGAGCGCCTTGTGACGCGCTCCGAATCAGAAAGTCGGGTTGAAAGCGTCCCATGGGCCGTCAGTGATCCGTCGCGCCGCCTGAGTACCGCCCGCCTCATGCTCGCCAGCGATGACAGCGCGGCAGCGCTGGACGAGGTGCGACGCGCTTTGAAGGCGCAGGGTAAGAACCCTGATGAGGACATCATCACGGTGAACGCAAGGGCCAGTCAGTTCGCCGCGTACCTGACGTACTGGCGATCGCACATCGAGGAGGTCGGCACGCTGAATTTTCCTGACGATGTCAGGCGAGCGGGACTGTCCGGTTCGCCTGTCCTCGAAGTGGCCATCAACGCCGACGGGTCCATACGGGAAATCAGGGTTGTCCGTTCGTCACAGGAAAAGCTGCTTGACCAGGCGGCGCTGCGGATTCTGCGCATCGCTGCGCCTTTCAACCCTTTTCCTGAAGAAATTCGCAAGGACTACGACGTGCTTCGATTTGTCTATGAGTGGCAGTTCCTGAGCGGTGACGTGCCCAGCACCCGGGGTCGGGTCAGTCTGCCTGCGGAAGGGCCCTGAGCTGCCCTCACCTTGAGAGCATCGTGAATGGCACCGATAATAGAGGGCAATGGATAACAGCAGCTATCTCAGCGATCACTTCCTGATTGCCATGCCGGGACTCGGGGACCCTAATTTCCACCAGTCAGTAACCTATATTTGTCGTCACGACGAACACGGGGCGCTGGGAATCGTGGTCAATCGTCCACTTGGGCTAACGCTCGCGGACGTTTTTGAGCAAATGTCTCTCGAGGCAAAAAACAGCGGGCTGGGCACCCAGATCGTCCTTTCCGGAGGGCCGGTGCAGCCGGAGTGCGGGTTTGTCGTCCATGAGCGAAGCGAGGCGTTCGAGTCCAGCCTGAATATCTCTGACGACCTGGCTCTGACCACCTCACGCGACGTTTTAGCCGCAATGGCCGAGGGCAAAGGTCCTGGCAAAGCGCTGGTTGCCCTGGGTTATGCGGGCTGGGATGCAGGTCAGCTCGACAGGGAACTCGCCGAGAACGCCTGGCTTTCAGTGCCACGCGAATCTGACATCTTATTTGCAACCCCGCTGGAACAGCGATGGACTGCGGCGGCGCGGCTTCTTGGTGTCGATATCTCGCAGCTGAGCCACCCCGCTGGCCACGCATAGTGTCCAGGTTGCAGCCGTGAGCAGCGGCCCGCCTGGATCTGCGGGATCCGTGGCAATGGGCTTTGATTTTGGCCTGCGACGCATTGGCGTCGCGGTGGGCAGCGAGATTTCGGGCCATGCGCAGGCTCTTGCGAGCGTGGCGAACAGCGAGCACCTGCCTGACTGGCGCAAACTTGGCAACCTGGTGAGCGAGTGGCAGCCCGCGCTTCTCGTGGTTGGCCTGCCGCGCACCCTCGCCGGCGACGAAACACCGATGAGCGAAGCAACACGCGCTTTTGCCGACGCGCTCAGGGAGCGCTTTCAGCTGCCGGTTGAATTTGTTGACGAGCAGCTGAGCTCATCGGCAGCACGAGACCAGCTTCGCGCGGCCCGGCGGTCGGGCCAGCGGAGCCGTCGCGTAAGGAAAGCGGACATCGACCCGGTTGCCGCAAAACTCATACTGGAAACGTGGCTGAATGAGCGGGCAGCCGGCAACTTAATGGATGAAAACCCTTGACGCCGCCGGGCCAGGTTCGCCACTTGCTGAGTCTCGATGACCTCGAGCCCGCGCAGTTTCATGCCCTGCTTGATAGCGCGGAGCAGTTTCTGAAGACGGGGCGACCACTTGTCGGCCCGCTTCAAGGACGAATTGTAGCCAGCATATTTTTTGAACCGAGCACGCGCACTCGCGTCTCTTTCGAGATTGCGGCCCGTCGCCTCGGTGCCGACCTGGTCAATCTCGACGTTATGTGCTCATCGAGAAAAAAGGGTGAGGCAGACAGGGACACGCTCTCAACCCTGGCGGCGATGGGCGCGTCGATCTTTATACTGCGTACAGGTGTCGCAGGTTTACCGGCAGAACTTGCCGGACACCTTGCACCTGACTGTGGCCTGATCAGCGCTGGCGAGGCAGAATTTGCCCACCCGACCCAGGGGCTGCTCGACATGCTGACTATCCGGCAACACAAACCAGACACCGACAAACTGCGAGTCGCAATCGTGGGAGACATCGCACACTCGCGGGTGGCGCGCTCCGCCGTGCGTGGTCTCAGACTGATGGGAATCAGTGACATTCGTCTCATTGGCCCCGAGTCTTTTCTTCCTGACGACGGCGAAATGCCTGGCACATTCCAGGGCAACGATCTTGCGAGCGGCATCGATGGCGCCGACGTGGTGATGGCTCTGCGCATCCAGCGGGAGCGAATGAAACTCGCTGAAATGCCCGAGAGCGCTGATTATTTTCAGCGCTTTGGTCTTACCGAGAAAAAGCTCGCGGCCCTGGCCCCCGATGCCATAGTCATGCATCCCGGGCCAATAAACCGCGGGATAGAACTGGACGACGAAGTTGCAGACGGTCCGCGCTCTGTCATTCGTGAGCAGGTCAGGAATGGCGTCGCCGTGCGCATGGCCGTGCTTACCACGGTGGCAAACTCACTCGCGGAATCAGACCGGGCAGGCAGAGCTTGAAAAACATCTCCCGGAGCCACCGCGGCACTATTTTTGTGGAAGACGCAGAAGTCATAAGCCAGACTGCGTTTGCCGAGCGCCAGTTCATAATGCGAGTGCGCGCGCCCCGGTGCGCGCAGCGCGCCCGCGCCGGAAGTTTTGCTCATGTGACCTGCGATCCTGCTGTGCCGATGCGACGACCTCTCTCCATCATGCGCGCCGATCCGGAAGACGGCTGGATCGAGTTTCTTTACAAGATCGTAGGCGAAGGTCTGCGCCACCTGGCAAGCCGCCGGCCGGGCGATACGCTGAATATTCTTGGCCCCATCGGCAAACCCTTCGCGCCGGACAAAGCACGGTCCCGGCCGCTGCTTATTGGAGGCGGCGTCGGTATCCCGCCCATGGTCTTCCTCGCAGAAGCGCTGTCGAAGGACTTACCCGGGCACGAGCCCCTTGTGATCATGGGCTCTGAAATTCCGTTTCCGTTCACCGAAGCACGTTCCGTCCTGGCCGTTGCAGGCATCGACCCGGGCATGAACGCCTGCATGCCCCTGCTTGAGAAATGGGGGGTGGCCAGCAGGCTCACCAGCCTGCAGGGATACCCGCATTGCTTCAAAGGCTACGTTACAGATTTGGCAAGAAAGTGGCTCGACGCGCTCGGCAAGGGAGAACTTGGCCAGGTGCAGATCTTCGCCTGCGGCCCCACTCCGATGCTGCGTGCCGTGGCAGAACTCGCGCAAGAGTACGAACTGCCCTGCCAGGTGTCCCTGGAGGAATACATGGCCTGTGCGGTAGGGGGCTGCGCCGGCTGCACTGTCCTTGTCAGGACAGCTGAGGGGCCTGCAATGAAACGCGTTTGCGTTGACGGGCCGGTGTTCGAGGCCAGCACGGTCTTTGCGGCTGACTGATCGCTGAGGACGACTGTTCGCCGGTACGGGCAGCGCGGCTACATGCCGAAATTGATTTTAGTCTCGAGGTTAGCGCGGGAATCTGCCGCTCGCAGCGCTTCTTCAAGCTCGATTCGGCCCTGGCGGTAAAGATTGAAAAGCGCCGTATCGAAGTCCTGCATGCCCTCTTCGCTCGCATCTTCTACCGCCTCTTTGACGCCAGAGACATCGCCTTTGCGAATCAGCTCGGAAATATGCGGCGTGTTGATCATTACCTCAACGGCCGCAACTCGCTTTCCGCCCTTGCCCTGCACGAGGCGCTGCGAAATTATTCCCCGCAAGTACTGCGAAAGATCCATGAGAATATGCCCGTGCGCATCCTGCGGGAACATGTTGATAATACGATCCAGCGTTTCGGCAGCATTGTTCGCGTGCAAAGTTGAAATTGCCAGGTGACCGGTGCCAGCCAGCGCGATCGCCGCCTCCATGGTTATGCGGTCGCGGATCTCACCAATCAGGATTACGTTCGGCGCCTCGCGCACCGCGCTGCGCAGGGCGGCATGGTAGCTCTTGGTGTCCACCCCGATCTCGCGCTGATTCACGATACAGTTCTTGTTGGAGTGCAAAAACTCGATGGGGTCTTCTATCGTAAGGATATGACCGCCCGTGTTCTCGTTGCGATAGTCGAGCATCGCGGCCAGGCTCGTCGACTTGCCTGATCCGGTAGCGCCAACCATCAGTACCAGGCCTCGATTGTGCATGACCAGCGTCCGCAAAATATCCGGCATGCCCAGGTCCGTCAGCTTGGGCACGTTGCTGGTGATGTAGCGCATTACCATCGCCACTGATCCGCGCTGATGGAATGCGTTGACTCTGAAACGACCGACGCCGTCTTCCGCAATAGCGAAATCGACCTCCAGCTCCTCCCGGAAAGTCTTCGCCTGCTCTTCAGTCATCAGGCCGAGTACCGTGCGCTTGATTACGTCGGCGTCCATCAAGGTCTTGTTGACGGGCACCAGTCGACCCTCGATCTTGATTTTTACGGGGGCGTTCGGAGTCATGAACAGGTCGGACGCTTTCTTGTCCGCCATGAGTTTGAGCAGGGCACGAATATTCATCTGACGATACGGTCCTTGTTAGTACCGGGCGGCCCGGCGGCCGCTGACGGCCGACTTATTGATCATATTCCCTGGCCTGATTCGCTATCGTCGACAATATGCAGGCTCTGCGCGCCACCGTCCGAGGCCTCAAAGTCGCGCTTGCTTTCGAGCTTGATGCGCAAACGCAGTTCGTTCTTGGAATCCGCGTTTCTGAGCGCGGCTTCGTAAGAAATGGCGCCATCCTCGTAAAGTCTGAATAACGCCTGGTCGAAAGTCTGCATACCGAGGCGCGTCGACTTTGCCATGATTTCTTTAACCTGGCCCACCTCGCCCTTGAGGATCAGGTCTGAAATAAGAGGCGAGGCAAGCATGACCTCCATGGCCGCAATGCGCCCCTTGCCTGAGTCGCGGGGGATGAGTCTCTGGGATATCAGTGCCCGGATATTCAGCGACAGGTCCATCAGCAGCTGGTCACGCTTTTCTTCCGGGAAAAAGTTAATTATCCGGTCCAGCGCCTGGTTGGCGCTATTGGCGTGCAGCGTCGCGAGACAAAGATGCCCGGTCTCGGCGAACTGCACCGCATACTCCATGGTCTCGCGGTCACGAATCTCACCGATGAGGATGACATCCGGGGCCTGGCGCAGCGTATTCTTCAGCGCTGCGTGCCAGCTGTCCGTATCTACCCCCACCTCGCGCTGGGTGATAACGCATCCCCTGTGCGGGTGCACGTACTCCACCGGGTCTTCGATGGAGATTATGTGGCCGCGCGAGTTGGCATTGCGATGACCGATCATCGCCGCCAGCGTTGTTGACTTACCGGAACCCGTCCCGCCGACCACGATCGCGAGCCCTCGCTTGGACATCACGACGTCCTTCAGAATTGGCGGCAATCCAAGCGCATCGAATTCAGGAATTTCAGTTGTAATCGTTCTGAGCACGCCGCCCGTCTGGCCCTGCTGCACAAAAGCGCTTACTCGAAAGCGCCCTATTCCGCGCGGGGCAATGGCGAAGTTGCATTCCTTGGTCGCATCAAATTCCTTTTTCTGCTTGTCGTTCATGATCGAGCGGATAATCATGCCGCTCTCGGCAGATGACAGCGGCCGGTCTGACGCAGGCTTAACCTGTCCGTCTATCTTGATCGCCGGCGGGAAACCCGCGGTGATGAAAAGGTCAGAGCCGTCCTTGGCCACCATGGCCTTCAGAAGATCCTGCATAAATTTTATCGCCTGATCGCGTTCCATGATTGCTTACTCCCCGGCGCGCGTTGCGCCCGCTCAGAACTGATCCTTGTTCTGCGCCTTTTCGCGCGCGGAGTCGCGCGTGATTATGTGTTTTGACAGCAAGTCCTGCAGGCACTGGTCCAGCGTCTGCATGCCGCTGTCCTGCCCGGTCTGGATGGCTGAATACATCTGCGCGATCTTGCCTTCCCTGATCAGGTTCCGGATCGCCGGCGTTCCCATCATTATCTCGTGTGCCGCAACTCGCCCGCCGCCAATTTTCTGCAAAAGAGTCTGGGATATCACCGCCCGCAGCGATTCCGACAACATCGATCGAACCATCTCTTTTTCAGCTGCCGGAAATACGTCGACCACGCGGTCGATGGTTTTGGCGGCCGAGCTCGTGTGCAGCGTGCCGAAGACGAGATGCCCCGTTTCGGCAGCTGTCAGCGCGAGCCTGATTGTTTCAAGGTCGCGCATTTCACCCACCAGCACAACATCAGGATCCTCGCGCAGCGCAGAACGCAAGGCCTCGTTAAATCCTAGCGTATCGCGATGCACTTCGCGCTGATTGATAAGCGCCTTCTTGTTGACGTGCACGAATTCAATCGGATCCTCGATGGTGAGAATATGAATCGGCTTACGATCGTTTATGAAATCGATCATTGCGGCGAGGGTCGTCGATTTACCTGAGCCGGTCGGTCCGGTCACCAGCACGAGGCCTCTGGGCTGCAAAGATATGTCCTTGAAGTTTGCCGGCGCGCCGAGATCGTCCAGGGTCAGAATCTTCGACGGAATGGTGCGGAATACGGCCCCCGCACCACGGTTCTGGTTGAAAGCATTGACGCGGAAGCGCGCCAGTTCCGGTATCTCGAAGGAGAAATCGGTTTCAAGAAACTCTTCAAAGTCCTTACGCTGCTTGTCGTTCATGATGTCGTACACCATGCTGTGCACTTCTTTATGCGACAAAGGCGGCATATTGATCTTTTTGACTTCGCCGTCCACCCGTATCATGGGCGGGACGCCTGCGGAGAGATGCAGGTCGGATGCGTTATTTTTGACACCGAATGCCAGGAGTTGCGCGATATCGACGGCCATCTGTTTTCCTTTAGTGGTCGTGCCGGAGCTTCGCGTGCGATCCCCCGGGCTCGCCGGCCAACGCACGGCGTGGTCAGAGTATAACTTAGGCAGACAGGCTCGAATATGACAAAAATCACAGAAAATCTTCAACTTGTGAGGCAGAGGATCAGAGCGGCAGCGGCCGCAGCTGGCCGTGATCCCGGCGAAATTCGCCTGCTGGCGGTCAGCAAAACCCACTCCTCCAGCGCAATTGCAGAGGCCAGCGATGCGGGCCAGGAGCATTTCGGTGAAAACTACGTCAAGGAAGCGCTGGAGAAAATGGAACGCCTCGACGGGCGCAAGCTGCGCTGGCACTTCATCGGGCGCCTTCAGGCAAACAAGACAGGCCCGATTGCCCGGAACTTTCACTGGCTGCACTCACTGACGCGCGTTGATATTGCCCGCCGCCTCTCCGATCAGCGCCCGCACGGCACGCGACCGCTGCAGGTTTGCATTCAGGTGCGCATTGGCGATGAAGAAAGCAAAGCAGGTGTCAGCGATCAGGCGCTACCCGAACTCGCTGCCGCTGTTGCCGAACTTCCCGGATTGAATCTCCGCGGGCTCATGTGCCTGCCGCCGTATACCACCGACGAGTCCATCCAGCGGACTAACTTTGCAACGCTCCGGCGTTGTCTCGAGCATTTGCGCAGCGAAGGCCATGACCTCGACACCCTCTCTATGGGAATGAGCGCAGATCTCGAGTCGGCGGTAATGGAAGGCTCAACCTGCGTGCGAATTGGCACAGCGATTTTCGGACCTCGCGGTTGATGACACGAAGAAGGCATTTCTGTAACAGCCAACACACTCATTTTTTCGCTTAGCGGGAACACAAAAAATGCACGAACAAAACATAACTTTCATTGGCGCCGGCAACATGGCGCACAGTCTGATCGGCGGTCTTGTGGCTGATGGCTTTCCAGCGACACGGCTGCGAGCGGCAGACCCTGATGCAGACCGCCGCCGTGACCTCGAAGCGCGCTGGTCCGTAAAGTGCTTTGGCAAAAATCTCGACGCTGCTGCAGACGCGCAAGTCATCGTCCTTGCCGTCAAACCACAGCTGGTCTCAACGGTGGCACGCGATCTCAGCCCCCGCGTTACAAGTAGCTCAGCAATGCTGATTTCTGTGGCCGCCGGTATTCGCAGTGCGGACATAGCGCGGTGGACCGGGGGCGACCCGGCGATAGTGCGGGTTATGCCTAACACGCCGGCGCTCCTAGGCTGCGGAGCTTCCGGCCTTTTTGGCAATGCAGCGGCAAGCCGCAGCCAAAGGGAGACGGCCGAGGCAATCATGCGTGCCGTGGGGGTCACCGTCTGGCTGGACGATGAATCAGAGCTGGACGCGGTTACGGCTGTATCCGGAAGCGGGCCCGCTTACTTCTTCCTGCTGATGGAGCTTATCGAAAAGCAGGCGGTGCAGCTCGGGCTTCCGGCCGAAGCGGCGAGCATCCTGACGCTGCAGACGGCGCTCGGCGCAGCACGCATGGCCATCGAGAACGAAGAGTCCGTGGGCGAGCTGCGCCGCAGGGTTACGTCACCGGGCGGCACCACGGAGGCAGCTCTCAAGGTACTGGCCGAGCCCGCGTTTGCAGACACGCTGAATCGGGCACTCGAGTCCGCCAGGCGACGCGCCACCGAGCTGGCGGATGAATTCGGCAAGGCATAGACTCCGAACTGTGCACAGGACCAAGGATTGCTAACCCGGTTATGAACGCAATAATTTTTGTCAGCAAAACGCTGATTGATCTTTACATTCTCTCGTACGTGCTTCGGCTTGTCCTGCAATGGGTGCGGGCAGACTTTTACAACCCGTTTTCGCAGTTCATCATGCGCATTACTAATCCGCTTGTGCTACCGGGCCGAAAACTGCTGCCGGCAGTGGGGCGAATAGATACCGCAACCGCGGTCGCGATTCTCCTGCTTGAGATTCTGGCGGTCGTGTTCCTGTATTGGCTGATCACTGGCGCCTTGCCATCGCGGCCGGGCGAGGTGCTGCTTTACGCCGCACTGCGCACAATTGTCGCCTTCATAAATCTGTATTTCTTTGCGATCATCATAAGGGTGATCCAGAGCTGGATCGCTCCCGGCACGCACAACCCTGTCACCGCGGTCATCTGGTCCATCACCGAGCCGCTGATGGCGCCTGTGCGCCGGCTCATACCGGATATCGGGGGCCTCGACCTCTCGCCACTATTCGTGATCATCGGTTTGCAGGCCCTGCGCATGCTCATACCACTGCCGCCAGGCCTGTTGTGACCTGCTTCACCCCGCAAAAAATGGCGGGACGTCGAATCCCAGCGAAGCCCGCTGGCATTGCCCGCGGCCCGCACTGGGCTATAGTAGAGAGATGAAGCAAGTAAGGAGCACGGCTGTGATTCAAGCTCAACGGACCAGGTCAGCCAGAGGCTGCGGCATCACCGCAGTGCTCGCATTATCGGTATTGCTGAGCGCATGTGGGGGCGCCGATCAGCAGGTCGAACCGGAACTCGCCGCTGAAGCACCCGCCACTCTCGATTCGCACCGCGATTTTGGCGATTACCGGATTCACTTCAACGCGCTAAGCACCGACAGCCTTGCGCCGCAGGTTGCCATGGCCTACGGCATCGTTCGCAGCAAGAGCCGCGCCATGCTGAATATCAGCGTCATGCGACGCGAAGACGAGGGCTTGGGCACCCCCGTAAAAGGCAAAGTAACGGTGAATGCATCGAACCTTTCGGGCCAGCTGAAAGTCATTAAAGTGCGCGAAATAGTTGAGGGTGAAGGCAGCAGTTCTGCCATTTACTATATAGGCGAGCTGCCAGTAGCCGATGGTGAAACGCTGATCTTTGACGTTGCCGTCGTACCGGAAAACGAAACATCGAGCTACAGGCTGCGATTCCAGAAACAGTTCTTTACGGGCTAAACAAGCGATTATTGCGAAAAACCCTGTTTTTTTACTGTTTTGGGCTTACATTGGCATATTGGTTGTGCTATTTTTCGCCGGAAATTTTAAGGGGCTGTGCCCCGCTATCAAAGACTGAAACCCAAGGAGAACCAGATGGCAACATCAAAAAGCGCCGCTGCCAAGCCGCCTACCAAAAGCCAGATTCTTAGCGGCATTGCCGACGATACCGGCCTCACCCGGAAAGACGTCGCGGCCGTATTCGATTCGTTAAGCGGCATGATCAAGAAAAACATCGGTCGTCGTGGCCCTGGTGTCTTTACAGTGCCCGGACTGATGAAAATCAAGGTAAATCACAAGCCTGCTACCAAGGCACGTAAAGGAACGAATCCGTTCACTGGCGAAGAGATGATGTTCAAGGCCAAGCCCGCCCGTCGCGTGGTCAAGGTTTTGGCTCTTAAGAACCTCAAAGATATGGCCTGATTCGGCCAGCTGCAATGCTGTTTTGCAACGCCCGGCACCACGCCGGGCGTTTTTATTTGTCCAGCCGGTCGCTCACGGTGTGTCTGAGACGAACAACCTCGTGATGTGGCACATACAGAAGCTCGGCCACCTTGCGGACCAGATAGTCCTCATACTTATCAAGCTCCCTGTCAGCCAGCGCAACCTCCCACAGCATCTCCACCACCCTGGTCTTCTCGCTTTCGCTGAGCCCATCATGAAGAGTGCGCGTGTAATCATGGATCGATACAGAGCGATCCGCCTCTTCGCGCGCCAGTTCTGCAAGCAACTCGCTTGCCGCCGCATCGAGATCAAAATGTCTCGCCAGCAATTGCTCGATCGCCTGCGCCTCGGCGTCTATTTCTTCGAAGTCTGCCCGCGACATCTCAACCAGCAGAACCGCCGTAGCAAGTTGAATCTTGTCTTCGCGACTTTCCTCATTTTCCCGCGGGGCTGCGCGGAGTTTTTCAAGTATTCGTCGCAAGAGGATCTCCACTTCCAAGGTTTGCCAGCAGCGTGTCACGCAGATCCGTCAATGCACCGTGGAAAAAATGATCTACATCGGGGAGCAGAACGAATTCCGGCCCGGGGCCAAGCTCGTTGACCCACTCAAGAACTGCATCGCTGTCGACCAGTTCGTCTGCCGAGCCCTGCACGATCAGCCACGGACAATCGGGCTGCGCTTCATCGCGAATTGCAAACCGCTGAACCGGTGGTGCGATAGTAACGAGCTGCGCGCAGCGCCGGCGGGCTGCCGCTCGCACTGCAATCCATGCGCCGAACGAAAAGCCCGCCAGCCAAAGCCGCTTTGCTGTCGCCTCTTGTGTTACAGACCCGCCGAAGCGCTGCATAGCCCAGTCGGCAACGGCGACCGCATCGTCGGTCTCGCCCCGACCTTCATCGTGTTCGCCATCACTGTCGCCGACGCCGCGAAAGTTGAAACGAAGCGTGCTCACGCCGAGCCGGTGGAATGCGCGGCTGAGTGTATGCACTACTTTGTTATCCATGGTTCCGCCGAATAGCGGATGCGGATGGCAGACCACAGCGACGCTCCCCTTATTAGCACTTGGGTCGGCGACTTCTTCTAAAACGCACTCGATCCGGCCAGCTTCGCCGTTCAGGAATATCTTCTCCGGTTTACCCGCTCGCAAGGCCATCAGAACACCTGGCGTGCGTCAGGCGGGCGCGGTCGAAGGGGCGGGACTGCCCGAGTCGTCCGCAGTGTCGGTTTCGGTCTTCTCGGCCGGACGCTCCGGACCAAAGTATACGACTGTCGCGCCTGCCAGCGGCTCGAAC
Source organism: Gammaproteobacteria bacterium (assembly GCA_013003115.1). Classification (GTDB taxonomy): domain Bacteria; phylum Pseudomonadota; class Gammaproteobacteria; order Steroidobacterales; family JABDLF01; genus JABDLF01. The sequence continues at coordinate 16,803 of JABDLF010000073.1, read as the reverse complement.
TGCGCCTGCGGGGATATAAAGCGCACCGATCCGTCCGCGTCGAGCACGAGGATCTGCTGCGCGTCTGACGGCGCATCACCGAGCAGGTCGCTGTAAGAATAGGTTTCGGTAAGGCGGGTTTTGTAAAATCCCCAGCCGCGCGCCTGGCTGCGCCAGAGGCGCTCGTAAAGCGCTTCATTGCTGATAGCGATCTTACCTCTCAGCGAGCGGGCAACGCCGCGAGGGTCATCCTCATTCGCTGCGCCCATTGGCAGCTGGTAAACATTCTGCCTGCCAAGCTCCGGCGCCAGAGCAGTACATACGAGCGCGTTGTAGGCATCGTTGCTGGTGGCCGCCAACAGCGTCCCGATATGCGCCGTCTCCACGGACTCGTCGGCAAAATCAGAGAGGATTTCTCCGTAGAAGACCGGCAGTCCGGCAAGCCTTGCCTGACGGAGATTATGCCAGGAGCTATCGACAACAAGCACGGGCACGTTCAGCTCCTTCAGCGTCCGCGCAAGATCCGTCGTCCATGGCGAAGCACCAACCAGCAAGACGCCATTGCGATTCTTTGCCGCCAGTCCCAGCTTGCGGCTTAACCAGCCGATGCTCAGGCCGTGTAAAAGTACGGTTGCAAAAATTACGGCAAACACCAGCGCGAGAAGTGCATCCGCGCCGGCGAACCCTTCGTCGGCGAGGCGCGGCCCGAACACACCGGCCGTGGCCGCCGCGACAATACCGCGTGGGGCAATCCACGAAAGCAATATTCTGTCTGCCATCAGCATTTTTGAGCCAATCGTCGCCAGCATAATGGTCGCGGGTCGCACCAGAAACAACACGGCTGCCACGAGCGCGCCGCCGTGCCAGTCGATATTTCGAATCACCTCAACATCAAGATCAGCGGTCAACAGCACGAACACCACCGAAACCAGCATCACGGTGATGTATTCCTTGAAGCGTTTCATGTCCTGAATACCGGCAAGGTTCATGTTGCCAATCACGATTCCCATAAAGGTCACCGCCAACAGTCCCGCTTCGTGTTGAAGGAAATTTGAAACGCTGTAAACCAGCAGAACAAGCCCAAGCATTACCGGCGACTTCAGATATTCCGGCACGAGTCCGGCATGAAAAGCCTTGCCCGCGAAATAACCACCGCCGACGCCGAGCAGCAAGGCGGATGCGAGCGCCTTGCCGATGCCGGCCATCACGACCTCCCAGCCGCTGCCAGCCTGGGCAAAGAGAAAGAACTGAAAAACAAGCACGGCAAGCAGGGCACCGATGGGGTCATTAATAATGCCCTCCCACTTGAAGTAAGAAGCAGTGCGCCTGTTCAGGGCCGCCTGGCGCAGCAACGGCATAATCACGGTGGGCCCGGTGACAACCATGATCGCCCCGAACAACAGCGACACGGGCCAGGTAAGGCCGCCGATGAAATGGGCGGCGAGACTGCCCAGTGCCCAGGCGATCGGCGCACCCAGGTAAACCAGCCGGCGCACCCCGGTAGCCGCTGCTTTAAGCTCTGAGAAGTGCAGATTCAGCCCACCTTCAAACAGAATAATAGCGACGCAGAGACTGACAACGGGTTTCAGCGCGCTGCCAAAAGTGGCGGTGGGGTCAAGATGAAAAAACCCGAGACTGGCCGCAACCGGACCAATCAGTATGCCCGCGCTGGCCAGCAGGACAATCGCGGGCAGGCGCGTACGCCATGCCAGCCACTGGGCACCAACCCCAAGGCTGACAATCAGCACCAGCGCGGCGGTCAGGTCTTGTTCCAATGGACACCCCCCGGCAGAGAAATCAGCAGCCGAAACAAGGCCTCGGCTGCGAGGGCGCAAACAGTTGTTGTCACCCGACTGATCAGGACGGCAGGGCGCTGTTGTTGAGCAGCGCGATCAGGCCACGAACATGGCGATAGATCCACCACAACCATGCGATGCCACCGACAAGCCAGCCCAGCGGCGCAGTCAAAACGAGAAACACGAGGATACCGCCCAGGATCATCCAAAGGATCGTCCACCAAAACGTACGAATCATCCACCGGTGGTGACTGTCGAATGGCGCCGCAGATGAACGCTTGACGTAGTTTATCAGGAGCGCGATCAGGCTGGGCAAAGCTGTGACTGTCCCTATCAGGTGCAAAATATAACTGATGAGGACCAGCATTCGCTCGTCGCCGGCATCATCGATTGACTGGGGCATGATTTGAATTTCCTTCGGCTGAACCGCGCTCAGCATGTCTGACGCCGCTTATAATAACCTGAGAGGACACGCTTTTGGCGCAGCAAGCCCCGAAACGTGCAGCCTGCGCCTTCTCAGCAGGCAATGGGGCCGCTCGACGGCTTGCGCGAATGCCTAGCGCGTTTCGAGGCCGGAGAGTACGCTTGTTATGAGCTGGCGCAGTTCTTCGATTGCCGCCTCAATCCGCCGCGAGGTTTCTGCATCGATATCAGCTTCGCCGCGCGCGAGCTGCAAAGCCTGGTGACGATCCAGTTCGCGCCAGCGTTCAAAGAAGGTGCTCTGCCAGCGATGGTCATCCATGATCAGTGACTGCAGGTGATATTCGAGTTCGCTGACCAGTGACTGCAGGGGCAAGGCGCCCTCCCGATAGGTGCGAATGCTTTTCAGCATGACTCGGAGGGATTCGGGATTGCTGAGCGGAACGGCTGGGCGTGCCGGCGCCGCCGACTTGCCTTTACCAGATTCTGGCGCTGCTTCCTTTCCGCCCTTGCCCTGGGCGCTATGAATAATCTTCATGACAGGCAAATTATGTGGCCAGAAGCCAGTTTTTCACAGCCGGGAAAACCCCCACTGGCCCATGGGTATAAACCCCTACATCCGCTGGTTTCGTGGCATGGGGCGCTGTATCCCGAGGGCCCCGAAGGCAGGCCAGAGCTGACCGGTCGGCCGCCCCGTCAGTTCTCCGCGCCGCTTGAGCGCGCCTCAACAGTGATATTGAACGGAACCACCTCGGCCTGCCGGTAGCTGCCCAGCGGTGAGGGCTCGTAGCGCTGCCCCCGGACCAGCTCCAGCGCCTCTTCTTCGTAGTAGCCCTCCGGCACCGCGCCAACCACCCGCGCGTCCAGAACTTCACCGCGGGTGCCGACTTCTACTTCCAGCTGCACGAATCCGGATACCTGGCGCGGCAACAAAACCGGTTTTGGCGCCGGCGGAATGGGGCGTGCCTTTCTTTGGTCAAGGCCCAGCTCGTCTTTCAGCCGAATTCGGTCAACGCCGCTCAAAAGCTCGACCAGGTGCGCACCAGGTTCCAGGGAGGTTTTTTCATCAAACCACCCAAATGCGTAGAGTCCGCCGAGCGCCAGTACGTAAACCACTGCCGTGCCCAGAAACAATGAGCCCAGCCAACGTACCAGCGTTTGCGGCGTCCACTTCATTTCAGGGACTCAGGTAAATCCTGCCCTCTTTCATAACAAACGACATTTCGCGAAGTGCTGCTATATCCGCAAGGGGATCACCGCGCACAGCCACGACGTCAGCAATCTTGCCGGCCGTGAGCGTGCCAAGCTTATCTTCGACGCCCAGCAATCTCGCGGCCACCAGCGTGGCCGACTGGATCGCACGCATCGGGGGCATTCCGGCCTCAACCATGTAAACGAACTCGTCGGCGTTCTGGCCATGGGGCGAGACGCCGCTATCGGTTCCGAAAGCGATGGTGACCCCTTCCCGATAGGCAACTGCAAAAGTTGACTGAATCTGTGGTCCCACTGCCTGCGCTTTGGGCCGCACCAGCTCCGGAAAGAAGTTCTCTTCTTCTGCCTTCGCGGCCACCCACTTCCCGGCCATGATTGTGGGGACGTAGTAAGTACTGTTTTTCTTCATAAGCGCCATGGCTTCTTTATCCATGAACGTGCCGTGCTCAATGGATCGCACGCCAGCGCGAATCGCCCGCTTCATCCCGTCTGCACCGTGCGCATGGGCGGCAACGTGAAATCCATAGTCGGCGGCGACGGCCACGATGGCTTCCAGCTCCTCATCGGTGAACTGCGGATTCTGCCCGTTGCGGGCCACGCTCAGTACGCCGCCAGTCGCAGTGATCTTGATGAGATCAGCACCGTCCTTATACCTCTGCCGCACCGCTTTGGCGGCGTCAGCGGGGCCATTTATTACACCCTCGCGCGGCCCGGGGTCACCACGAAGCGCCTGCTTTACGCCGTTGCTGGGATCTGCATGCCCACCCGTTGTGCCAATGGTCTTGCCCGCCGAAAAAATTCTCGGCCCTGCGACAACGCCGCTGTCGATGGCCTTGCGCAGCGAGATCGTAATGTCATCGCGATCGCCAAGATTTCGCACTGTCGTAAATCCGGCCTCAAGGGTTGCGCGGGCGTAATTAACCGATCGATATGCCACGTCGGCAACATCAAGGGTCAGGCCATCTAACCGCGAGCTCGGCGAATACTCACCGGTAAGGTGAACGTGCATGTCCATGAGTCCCGGCATAACCGTGTGATCGCTGAGGTCAATCAGCGAATCTCCCTGCCCGGGCTCCAGATGGCCCGCCTCTACCGAAACAATGCGGTCGTCGCGAATTCGAACTGTATGTTCGCCAAGCGCCCGGGGAGACTTGCCGTCAATCAGTCTGCCCGCATGAATCAGGGTGTCCGCTGCCGCCGGCGCCATCAGCAGGGCGGCCAGCGCCAGGATCGCAATCTGTTTCATATGCTCTTTTTCCTTTTTTTGAACACAGCGTTGAATGGGCGCGAAGCTCGCCGTCACCCAGTCGGTACGTTGCGGAACCTGAGATCGATGGAAGGAGAGATCTGTGTAAGGTGCCGGAGAAAGACAATCCACAGAAATGTCATGGACAGCATTTCCATGAACTCCTCGATGGACTTCGAATAATGCCGAACCTGATAAGTGCTGAGATCCCAGGTCTGCTTGATCCAGCCATGCAGATTTATCGGATGATCCATATCAAGGCCCTCGAAGAAATCTGCAACCACCGCCAGAACGAGTAGCCCCACCGCCGCCACCACCATCAGCTTGTCGCGCGCGACCTGCAGTTCTTTATTCAGGAACCAGAGTATGAACAGGCCAAATGAGCCAAAAATCGGCAGGAATACGAGCTGCCATGTATAGCTGGGGAAAAACCCGATCTGCCGCGAATCGTCATCATCGCCTTTAATGAGCTCTTTAACCGCCGACCCGACGCGCTCGTGAAACTTGGACCCGTCGTCCATTGCCATGTAAAGCAAAAAGACCGCGATTATCGCCCAGCCAACCCGTCTCCAGCGCTCAGCGCCGTTCGCACGCATCACAACGAATAAAAAAGTCGCGGTAAGCCCCAGCATCCAGGTCTGGGTGACAGCAAACCACGAGGCGACGCCGTCCTCTCGCGTGATATTGAAGAACCGCCGGATGGGGCCGAGATCGGTCAGCCTTTCGACATTAATAATGGCGTCGGCAAGCACAAAGAACACCTCGAAGGCGACGAGCGAGAAGAATAAAACAGAGATCATCTTTCTTGCGTCGACGTCCAGAGGGGTCATCGCAGCGCCTCCGGGGGTATTTGTCGTCTTACTCATACGGTCCCTCTTTTACGGGTTTGATGATCATATTAGCCCAACTGCAATGTTACCTGGCCGCCGCAAGAAAACAGGACTTGATCGTCATCGAATTGCACACAGTAATGTATTTTCCTAACTCGCAGCGCTTCAGTCGTCTGACGAACCATCATCTTCTGCGAAGCTGAGCGATGCGGAGTTAATACAGAATCGCGTCCCGGTCGGCTTCGGACCATCCGGAAAGATATGTCCGAGGTGGGCACCGCAGCTCGAACAGAGCGCTTCTTCGCGGCGCATGCCGTGACTGGTGTCGAGCCGCGTCGTGACACGATTTTCCTCAACGGCGGCCCAGAAACTGGGCCAGCCCGATCCGGAATCATATTTCGCTGCGGAAGAAAAAAGCGGCGCCTCGCAAACCACGCATCGATAGACTCCCTCGGCCTTGTTGTCGACGTATACGCCGGAAAAAGGCGGTTCGGTGGCCCCTTCCTGGGTCACGGCATACTGCCGGGCATCGAGATGCGACAGGTCTTTCTTTTTTTCGCCGCTCTCTTTCATCTGACTTCTCCCGTAAAATCGTTTCTGGCTCACCGCGCCCTGCCTGAATTTCCCAGAAGTCCCCGAGCGAGGCAACAACTTGGATATCTTAACAAGCAAATGCGCCATCCTGACCGGCGCTTCCCACGGAATCGGACCTTATATTGCCCGAACCCTCGCGTCCCGGGGCATCAATCTCGCGCTGGCGGCGCGCTCCGGTGCAGAACTCGAGGCCGTGGCCGAAAGTCTCGGCGACACGGTAAAAGTCCTGGTTGTTCCCACGGATCTGAATGACGCATCGCAGCGCCAGAACCTCGTCATAAGAACACGACAGGAATTTGGCCGCGTGGATATCCTGATCAACAACGCCGGCCTGGAAGAAATTATCCCGTTTGAGGAGCAGCGCAGCGAAATGATCCCCTCGATCATCAACACGAACGTCATTGCACCGATGTTGCTAACTCACGAGGTACTTCCTCCGATGCTTGCACGCGGCGAGGGCGCCATCGTCAATGTCGCCTCTTTAGCAGGACGCACCGGCATGCCCTTTGGTGCTGTTTACTCGGGATCAAAGGGCGCGCTTGCCGAATGGAGCATTTCGCTGCACGCCGAACTGTTCGGTCGCGGCGTTTCAGTCTCCGCCGTTTGTCCCGGATTTGTCAGCGATGAGGGCATGCACGCCCGCAAGGGCACACCGGCGCCGCGCTCCCTCGGCGAGGTCTCGCCGCAGGCCGTTGCCGATGCCGTGCTTCTTGCCCTCGAAACTGGCCACCCGGAAATACTGGTCAGCAGCCGCCCGATTCGCCTGCTGATGGCACTCCGTGCGCTGGCGCCCCGCGCGGCCCTGGCGTTCGCCCGACGGTCCGGGCTGATCAACTACCTGAAAAAGCTTGCGTCCGCCAACAAAAAGAACCACGGGGACTGATCCGGCGCACAGCGCCTTCTCAAATAAAGGCCGAACGATACTCCGCGATCATGAGGGCGATGCCCGCGACAGCGCATGCGGCAGCCAGACCTGGCCTGCCAAACATCAGCTGCAACATCGCGGCGACGATTAAAGACGCGCCCATCACGTAAATGCTCGGTCCCGGAACGATGTCTTCAGATCGGCCATTTATCGTCGCGTAAATCAGGCTCACGCCGACAACCAGCAGGCCTGCAAAGAACACCAGCCAGGCCAGATGGTAGGCGGCCATCGGCGTCAGAAATGCGCGGGTCCCATCAACCGTGGTCGCAAAATCCTGGGCGAGAAGCCGCAGATTGGAAAACCCGCCTATTCCCCCGCCGACACTCGCAACGACACCAATCAGGCCTATTGTTGCCCTGCCCATGGCGCTGGCCTGCGGGTGCTCGGGGCGCTGATTATCCGGTGACATACTGCTTCTCCTTTAATTCTGTAGGCTGCGACAAATAGTAACCTAATCACACGCCTGTTCGCGGCGAGCCAGTTTAATTACAGTGGGCCATTGCCGGGGCCAACCTCAGAGGGGATTTGAATGAAAAAGCTCGCAATTGGGCTTGCGCTGCTTCTGACGCTGCTTGCGGTGCTGCACTGGCTTGTGCCCAACGTTGTGGCAAGGGCCTACCTGGGCGCCGCCCGACTGTTTGCGGGCGTGGAATCGAGGCATCTGGAGGTCAATCAGCAGGTGTTCCATTACCTGGATGGCGGTACCGGCCCAACCGTTGTACTGGTGCACGGCTTTGGCGGAGATTCAGATAACTGGCTGCTCATCGCACGCGCCCTCGGCAAAAGTTTCCGGGTCATCGCTGTGGACCTGCCGGGTTTCGGGCGCAGCCCGGCGCCCGTCGATGGCAATTTTAATGTCCGTCGTCAGGCGCACAGGCTGGGAGATTTTATCCAGGCGCTGACGCCGGAAACCGTGCATTTGGCTGGCAGCTCGATGGGAGGGCAGATTGTCGCTGTGCTGGCCGCAGAGCGGCCGGAGCTGGCACGCAGCGTCGCGCTGCTGGACCCGCTGGGTATTGAGGGCGAGGCAGGGGTTACGCCCTCCATCACCATGCAGAGGCTGACCGCAGGCCAGAACATGCTGCTTCCCGCCGACAACGCGGCATTTGCCGAGATGATCAAGCTGATGTTCTATCGGGAGCCCTGGATGCCCGGCGTAATGATGCGCTACTACCGGCAAGGATGGCTGGAATCACTGCCGCAGCTTACCAAGGTCTTCGCAGATATCACTGACGAATATGTCCCTCTTGCGCCCCTGCTCCCTGCTATCGACGCGCCGGTTCTGGTTATCTGGGGCGCCGATGACAACATTCTTCCGGCGAGCGGCGCGGAGGTCCTGGGTGCCGGGCTGCGCCGCAATGAAATTGTGATCATCCCGCAGTGCGGTCATTTACCGATGATCGAAAAGCCGCGCACAACAGCAGAGCACTACCTGCATTTCCTTGACGGCTTGTAAGCCGACCAGGCTCGAGGCAGCCATGGCAGATAATGCGTCGCTAGTTCACCAGCATCTTGTTGATGCGCTTCAGGAACGCCGCCGGATCTTCGAGCTTGCGCCCATCTGCCAGCCACGATTGCTCGAAGACGACCATGGAAAGTTCAGCGAAACGTTCTTCGTTGCTTTCGGATTCAAGCCGACCGATCAACGCATGGCCAGGATTAATTTCCAGGCTGGGCGCTGATTCAGGCATTGCCTGGCCCGCCGCTTTCAATATCTCGCGCATCTGCGGACCAAGATCCCCCTCTTCTGCAACCAGGCATGCGGGTGACTCCGTTAGCCGGCTGGTTACGCGCACCTCCGCAACTTTCTCGCCAAGCGCTTTCTTGATTCTCTTAACCAGCTCGATATGGGTATTGCCGTCGCCGGCCTTATCCGCCTTGTCATCGTCTTCGCCCGGCAGATCGAGCTTGCCGCGAGTGATGTCCTGGAACTGCCGGCCATCGAATTCACTGAAATGCGCCATCAGCCATTCGTCGACCCGGTCGCACAGCAGCAATACTTCGATGCCACGGGCCTGGAATACCTCAAGATGCGGGCTGTTGCTGGCGGCCGCGAAGCTCTCGGCACTCAGGTAGTAGATTTTTTCCTGCCCCTCCTGCATGCGGGAAACATAGCCCTTCAGGGTCTCCGTCTGCGCGCCACCCGCACCGTTCGTGCTGGCAAAACGAAGCAAGGGCGCGATCTTGTCAACATTTCCCGGATCCTCTGCGGGCCCCTCTTTCAGCACCTGGCCGAATTCGCTCCAGAATTTCGCGTACTTTTCCTCATCGTCGGCCGCGACTTTTTTGAGCATATCGAGTACACGACGAGTCAGCGCGCTGCGTATCGCCTCGACTCCGCGGTCTTGCTGCAGAAGTTCGCGCGAGATATTCAGGGGCAGATCGTTGCAGTCCACAACGCCGCGGACAAATCGCAGGTAGGCCGGCAGAAACTGCTCGGCGTCGTCCATGATAAATACGCGCTGAATATATAGCTTGAGACCACGGCGGGCCTCTCGCTGCCACATGTCAAACGGAGCGCGCGAAGGGATATAAAGGAGACTCGTGTATTCACGCTTTCCCTCAACCTTGTTGTGGCTCCAGGCAAAAGGGTCTTCAAATTCATGAGCGACATGCTTGTAGAAGGCGATATATTCTGCGTCTTTGATCTCTGTCCGCGGGCGCGTCCATAGCGCGGTTGCCTCGTTCACCGCTTCCCACTCGGTTTTCTTGTCCTCGCCCTCTTTCCGCATCCTGACAGGGATAGAAATGTGATCGGAGTATTTCCGCACCAGCCCACGCAGCCGCATCGCGTCGGCAAATTCTTTTTCTTCCTCGCGAAGATGCAGCACCACGCGCGTACCACGGTCAGCCTTGTTAATCGTTGCTACAACGAATTCACCGTCACCGTCCGATGCCCAATGCACACCCTCATCGGCGCTCGCGCCGGCACGGCGCGTGAACACCTCTACCTTTGAGGCAACAATAAATGATGCGTAGAAACCAACGCCGAATTGCCCGATAAGCTGGGCGTCTTTTTTCTGATCGCCCGTCAGCTTTTTGAAAAACTCGCCGGTGCCCGAACGGGCTATCGTGCCCAGATGGGTAATCACCTCGTCCCGCGACATACCAATGCCATTGTCCTCGACCGTGACGGTTGCAGCTTCCTTGTCGAAATCGACGCGCACTTCCAACTCCGGCGCATTGCGCAAAAGCGATGCGTCGGACAGCGCTTCGAACCGGAGCTTGTCCGCAGCATCCGAGGCATTGCTTATCAGCTCGCGAAGAAAAATTTCCTTGTTACTGTAAAGCGAATGAATCATCAGGTGCAGCAGCTGCTTCACCTCGGCCTGGAATCCCAGGGTTTGTTTTTCTGTTTCGGCAGTCATCAGTACCGGCCCCTTGTTGTTTACGCTTGAATTTGCCTGTCTGGCTATTATGGGGACGAGAAGCCGGGACTCAAGAGCCCGTGCCATGCTAATCCGGGCAGACGTGCGCGACGGGATACTGCATAATCGCCGGCCTCTCTATGGGGCGGGCAATGCATCAGACAACTGGCAACTGGAAACTGGGGTTTTTGCTGGCGCTCAGCACCGCGATGCTCTGGGGCGTCCTGCCCATCGCCCTGAAGCTGCTTCTCGACGCGATGGACGCCTACACGATCACCTGGTACCGCTTCCTGGCAGCTGCGATCATTCTCGGGCTGTTTATCGCTCGCCGTGGCGAACTTCCGGGGTTCAAGCAACTTGGCGAATACGGCTGGCGACTCATGCTGATCGCGGTGCTGGGACTGACCGGCAACTATCTTTTTTATCTGCTCGGGCTCGACTTTATTTCGCCTGGCGCGGCCCAGGTCGTCATCCAGCTGGCACCCATGCTGCTCCTGCTCGGGGGACTGCTTATTTTCGGCGAACGCTTTGCGCGAATGCAGTGGCTGGGTTTCGCGATGCTTCTTGCCGGCATGGCGCTCTTTTTTAACCACCGCCTTACGCAGATTTTCAGCGGACTCGGCGAGTACACGATCGGCATTATCTTCATCGTGATCGCGTCGGTGACCTGGGCCGGCTATGCCCTCGCGCAGAAGCAGCTGCTTGGCAAGCTCGCGTCGGAGCAGATAATGCTCGCTATCTACGTCGCGGGCGCGCTGATTTTCTTCCCCGCGGCCGAACCAGTCAGCATCCTTTCCCTGAACGCTTTCGGTCTGGCATTACTTGTTTTCGCCACGCTGAATACGCTGCTTGCCTACGGTGCTTTCGCCGAGGCACTGGACCACTGGGAGGCGTCGCGCGTGAGCGCTGTACTGTCAATAACGCCGCTGCTCACACTGCTTTTCATGTATCTCATCAGCACGGTAACCACGCTGGTACAAGCGGAACCTGTGAACATGCTGAGCATCGGCGGAGCACTGATGGTAGCTGGCGGGTCAATGCTGACGGCGCTGGGTGGCCGCCGGAAACTGAAACTCGACGGCAGCGCTGGAAACTAGCGAGGGTCAGGCGGCTGGTGCGGCCTGCGCCTCTGCTTTTGCGGGCCCCCGCGTCCACAGGTGCTTGCCGTACTTGCAGAAGCCGTAGACATTTGCCAGTCGCGGGTCTCCGTCTGTCTCAGGTGTCATCACGCTGCCCTGCAGCAACGGCTTCAGAACCGGTGCCAGCAGCGCGCCTCCGCCGCCCGCAACCACGATCGCCTCAAGATCCCAGTCGTCGGCCCATAGCTTGTTCGACTCGTTGGCAATCGCCTGGGCAAGCTTGGCAAAGGCGCCATCCCGAATCTTGCTGAGATCAAATTTTTTGCCGCGAATCTTGATGAAGCCCTGCTCTACCGGATCGATGAGGCGGTAGAGTTCGACATTGATACCGCTTTCTTCCTTCAGCTTTTCGGCAATGATGCTGAATGCGGTCGAGATGCCACTCTCGAGGCTGTGGCTGCCGCGCTCAGAATAGCGAGTGCGATCAAGAATCGTAAAATCAGTCGTCTTGAAGCCGATATCGATGATGCCAACCTTCTCTGTTGCAAATCGCTTGTTAACAATTTCACCGGCGTTGCCAAGCATCAGGTTCAACAGCGCGCCCATGGGCTGAGGCACAACTTTCACCTGGGCAATGCGTACCACGGTTTCTTCCCGCTTACCGTTCGGGCCGATCAGCGCGACCCGATGCTGGCCAGAGAGAATGCCGGCCAGTTCTTTCATATGGCTTTTGTAGTGCACGATGGGCAGCCCCACCACCAGCTTGACCGGATCCTGCTGCTCCACCATGGGCGCAAGTGCTGCCATGGCAAGAATCTTCGAATAACCTGAGACAAACTCCTTTTGATCAAGCGTAAAGAATCGCTTGGCGCTCTGGCGTTCTGCCAGCGGGCCAACAAACCATGGTTTGCCTTCCACTTCGACATGGAGGTGTTCTTCGCGGCTTGCCGGATTCAGCGACGTATCACTGAAACTGATTTCCTGCGCCTCTCCGTATACGGACTTGAAAATCGTTGAATTCTTGCCATTTGTGGCCTTGGTGAAACCAAAACCGATGTCGAGACCGACTACTTCCACGGGGAGTTCCTCGCTTTCTGGGGATGCAGGCTGTTTCTAGCACGGCCCTCGCGGCTGGTCAAAGGCAGGGATCACGTCCAGAGTCGCAGATTTAGCTGCCTCCGCTATACTTGCAGCATCGGCCCATCAAGGGCACGACCGAACAACAATAGCCAGATAGTATTACAGGACCGTTCAATGTCTACAGTTGCCGAACTCATCGCGCACAAAGGCGGCGGGGTAATCAGAGCCCCCGAAACAGCCACCGTATTCGAGTGCATCGCCGAAATGGTGAAGCACGGCGCAGGCTCCATCGTAATAGTCAACCCTGAAGACCAGATGGTCGGCGTGTTTACCGAACGCGACTACCTGCGCCGAATCGCGCTCGAAGGGCGCTCCTCGCGAGAGACATCGGTGACCGACGTCATGACCCGCGAGGTGGTCTGGGTGGATCCAAAGTATACCGTTGACGAATGCATGGCCGTAATGACCAAGCAGAAAATCAGGCATCTGCCCGTACTTGAAAACGGGCATCTTCTGGGCGTGGTTTCCATCGGCGACTGCGTCCGCCACCACTCTGAAGAAGCGGAGGCGAGGGTACAGTTTCTGAGCGACTATATCGCCGGAAAATATTAGCCCCGGCAGGCGCCGCGATTGAATCTCAGCGGGTCTGTCACGACACGAGGTGGTGGCTGATTTCGCGCGCCACCTCGTCCGCATTTTTCTCCATGTGTACGTGATGCCCCCCTTGGGCGTATCGCAGCGTGAGGTCACGCACAGCGGCCGCGCGCGACTTTAGTATCTGTTCGTCGAATTCAGGGCCCGCGCTCGCCCGCACAACCAGCACCGGCGCCGTGATCGCGGTGAGAAATGCCAATACCTGCGCCTCCGTCAGTCGCTGCGCAGAAGGCAGCGTAAGCCTGGCATCACTGCGCCAGAACCAGCGACCGTCGCGCTCCTGCAAACCGCGCTCGCATAGCAATCTGGCGGCATCCTCACGCAGCCCGCTGCCGCCCCTCGCCCGGGCGCGCACGGCTTCATCGAAACTCGCGTAGCTGGGTGGCGCCTTGCTGGCCAGAACGGCCATTTTTTTCCAGGCCTGCGCCAGCGCGATCGGCACTGCATCGACCGGCGCGCTCAGAGGCCCCAGCCCTTCGATCAGTACGAGTTTGCGAACACGCTCGGCGAAAGCACCGGCAACAAGCGTCGCGATGCCTGCTCCCAGGGAATGACCGAGCAGATTGAATTGCTCCCAGCCGAGCCCCCGGGCTGCGCACAGGACATCAAAAACGTAATCGGTGATGTGATAAGTACAGTCGTTTCTGTGCGGACTCAACCCGTGGCCGGGCAGGTCAACGGCGACGATGTGGTATCCGGGAAGGAGGGGAGCCAAAACGGCAAAACTCGCCGCGTTATCCAGCCACCCGTGCAAGGCCAGCACTTTGGGGCCATCCCGAGGGCCCCAGGACAGCGCCTGGTAACGCCTGCCCAGGTGTTCGATCGATAGTTCTGTGGCTGCCTGCCCTGCTATTGGGTCAATTCTCGTGTCTGCCGTCCCAGGCGCTGTCGTGGCGTCGGTCCTGGCCCTTGCGCCTTGGTTCTTTATCGATCTCGAAGCGCAGCATGTCTCGCCGTTCACCCTTGACCCGACGATCACCCTTGCGCTCTTTGCCGCCCGTAAATACGTCGTTCTTTTTTCCAGCCATGTTCACCCCCCATGACCCGGCGTTCATATCAACCAATTCAAGTTCCATTGTACTCTACCCCGTCCTGCACACAATCAGCTCTTATTTCGTCGCTTTCGCCGGACAATGGGTGCCGGCCGCTGCATTGCCGCCGTTGCCATCGCCCTGGCGACCCACTGGTCACGCGACAGCCCGGGAGCAGAAACCTTTTTTCGCACATCAGCAGCGCGCCTGACTTTTGCTGAAGGTTGCTTGCGCTTCAAACCCGAGCTCCAAAAGACTGCATTCTGCGATGCAGAGCACTTGCTGACTGCTAAACAGATCACAGCTCGTGCAATTTATGAACTTAAGTTAAGTACGCAATATCACCCCTTCAAGTAGCTTTTGACGAACTTGTACTCCTCGGCGATGACCTTTTTCATATCGCGGGCAATAAACTCCTCCAGCTTGCCACCCACAAATGGAATCGAACACGTCACGTCGAAAGTCAGCTTGTTGACACAGCCCTTGCCAGACGGCTGCAGGCTCATACTGCCCTCAATCGATACGGGAACGCCTGGCGATTCGATCTCCAGCTCGTTAAAAAACCCTTCGTCGTCCGCCTCCCATGTCTCGGTCTGCTCAATCGTGTTCCACTCACCCAGAAACTTCTGCAGCACGCCCGGTGCTTCCGAAGGCATTTCGCGCCGAGTACGGATATAAAATTCGTCACCGCGCTTTTTCTTTTCGAGAACCTCCGTGTTCCTCGCACCCACCGCGACAAATTTCTTTTTGTAGAAGTCTGCTTTGCAAAAGGCAGCGTAGACCTGCTCAACACTCGCGTCGTACTTGTGACTGGCGGTAACTTTCATTCCTGGTCTCCCTGCAGAAGCTGAACAGCCATTGTAACCAAACGAGGCGGCGTTCAGCCCGGGTTCAGTCGCTGCAGGTTTCAATAAGGCTCGAGAACATTGCATTTCGCAAGTGAGGAAGCAGACCATGATTGACAGAACCAGGGCCGCCAGCCCCGCACTGCTGGCAACTGCCTGGCTGCTGCTGGGCATATCCGCACCGGACCATGCCATAGCGGAGGTGGCTACAGATGAAGCGCAGCAGTCGCGATTCAGCCGCAGCGTCGAGGGGCGCAGCTCCGCTGCCAGCGACAGGCCAGCAGCGCTTGCCGGGGCGCCTGTCAATGAGTTTGCGGCCCTGCAGACCGAAGGTGAGCGCGTGTCACCCGCCGGCGCGGCAGAAGGCAAAAAGATCGACATCATAGCGAACGCAGGCATAGCCAGGGCCAGCCACGAGACCGTTGATTTCTGGATATATGATGCGGGCAGCGAAGTCTTCTACGACTTCGACCGGGACGGCTATTTTCACGGCCTGACGGTATGGTTTGACGCCGACGTAAGCGATGGCATTGCTGATGTATACGCCGAGCTTTACCTGAGTCGCAATGGCGGGCCATGGAACCGTTACTACACCACTCAGGTGTTCAGCATTTTCGGCGCCGATTCCGCCGACGAGTACGAAGTTGTCACCGAGTTTGACACCGGCTATCCGAGCGGAGACTACGATGTGCTCGTGGAGCTTTACGATGCTCAAAGCGGTGATTTTCTTGCCGACATTGGTCCGGTCGACGATATTGATCTCGCCTATCTTCCGCTCGAAGACGCCGGCTGGGACGCACCGCCCGTGTATAGCGGCGGCTACTACGGTGGAGGGGGCAGCGCCGGGCCTGCGGTGCTGGTTCTCCTGCTGATCATGGTCGCCTGGCGCCAGCGCCAGCGCGACCGGCAAAGGGCTGGGCTTACAAGCCCAGCACTGCTGGACCCTGCTGGAAAATAATATCCACGGGGATGCCTGCCGCATCCAGACGATCCAGATCTGCCTGCAGCTGCTCGCCCACCACCCCGGAGGAGGCGAGCAGCTTGCTTGCTCCCTCATAGTCTCCGTTGCCCTGCAGCGTGAGTATCAGGTTTGAAAGCGCGTCCATAGCAGCACTCAGGTTTTCCGCGTTCACCCGGTAGCGCCCGCTCACCGGATCGCGCTCGAACGCACCCATTTCACTGAAGAAGTTGAAGCGCACCATGTTAGCGCGGCCGTGAGCGCTGGTTGCCCCGAACCGAATCGAACGGAATATGCTCGCCATAAACGTCACGTAATTGTCGAGCAGCTCTCCCTCCGGTATTTCGTCTTTGGCCCGCAGGCTCGTAATCATGTAGAGGCCAAGCACATCAGCCTTGCCCTCTTCCATCGCAGAATACGCGTCCTTCAGCGCCTGTCGCACCGTGCCCTTGCCGTCTATCGTATTTTTTACGCCGAGCCCATGGGCGACTTCGTGGAACATGGTGTTGGCAAAAAAAGCGTCGAAGGTAACGTGCTTCAACTGATCCTCGGCAAGTAATTCTTCGGCAATCGGCACGAGAATCTTGTCGAACTTTGCCCGCATCGCGTTCTTGAGCTGCAGCCGGCGCGTGCCTTTGCGTAACTGCACTTCTTCATCGTTCGGCAGGTTGATCGCGATCGTCTTGGAGCCGGCGTTGCAGTCGCCGGCATAGTAAACGGCGTCGTAAGCGTTGAGATCCGAATCCGTGCCGGGACTTTCGGCCTTGTATTCGTCGGGCACCGGCA
>JABDLF010000069.1 GCA_013003115.1 Gammaproteobacteria bacterium | reverse complement strand
GTGGATGACGGCCTGCGCGCCGGCCTGCTTGAGCACGACGCGCTACGCGAGGTCTCATTATATCGACGGGCGTCCGATTCGGTTCTCGAGCGTTATCCGGGCCTTGACGGCCGCAGGCTGGTCTATGAGACGGTCCGCCGCATGGTGAATCATGTGGTCTCCGACCTGATTGAAACCAGCGGTGAAAAAATCGGTGCCGCAGGCGTTGAGAGCATCGATGCGGTGCGCGCTCACGGCGAAGCGCTGATCGGGCTCAGTGAAGCCACCGCTGCAGAACACATCGAGCTTAAACAGTTTTTGCGCAAGAATCTGTACCGGCACTATCGGGTTGTTCGAATGACAGCGAAGTCCCAGCACCTGCTAACCAGCTTGTTCGACGCTTTCATGAGTGACATTCGGCTAATGCCGGACGATCACCGCGACAATGCCAAGCGAATGGAGGCACAGGACGGCGACGCGGGGCGCGCACGCGCCGTTGCCGATTATGTTGCCGGCATGACCGATCGCTTCGCCATTTCCGAGCACGCCCGGCTCTTTGAGATCGAAGTTCATACCTGACACGACCCCGGTCACCGCCGGTGTTAGAATCCGCCGCCGAACCGGGCGTTGAAAAGAGAGGAACGCATGTCTGCCAGCAAAGCAGAAAAAAACATAGCAACGCGTGAGCGCCTGATCTTTGCGCTGGATGTTGCGGATACGGATAAGGCGCGAAAGCTGGTTGAGCAACTCGACGACAGCGTGTGGTTCTATAAGCTCGGGCTCGAGATGTTCATGGCCGGCGGCTATTTTGAACTGCTGGAGTGGCTCATAGCGCGTGACAAGAAAGTGTTTGTCGATCTTAAGTTTTTCGACGTGCCAGCCACGGTTGGCGCGGCGGTTCGGCAACTGCAAAGCAGGGGCGTCAGCTTCGCGACCGTGCATGGCAATCAGTCAATCATGGAAGCCGCGGCCGCCAACAAGGGCAACACAAAAATATTGGCAGTTACTGCACTCACCAGCCTCGACCGCGGCGACCTGGACGACCTGGGATTTCAATGCGACGTGCGTGAACTGGTACTGTCGAGAGCACGACGCGCGTTTGAGGCCGGCTGTGATGGCGTCGTTTCGTCGGGGCTCGAGGTGCCGTTCCTGCGCGACGAAGTCGATAAGCGCCTGCTGGTCGTAACGCCAGGGATACGGCCAGTGGACAACAAGAGCGACGACCAGAAGCGCGTCGTGACACCGGCGCGGGCGTTTGAAAACGGGGCGGACTATATCGTTGTAGGCAGGCCCATACGCGATGCAGACAGCCCGCGCGCCGCAGCGCAGGCAATTCAGGCGGAGATTGCCGCGGTGCTAAGCGGCCAGTAAGAGAGTGATGCCATGACAGTTGAGCTTAAAAACGACCTTTTGCTGCGGGCGCTCGAGCGCCAGCCCGTCGAGCGTACGCCCGTGTGGATCATGCGGCAGGCGGGGCGCTATTTGCCCGAGTATCGCGAGGTCAGGGAGCGCGCGGGCGATTTCATGAGCCTGTGCCGCAACGCCGAGCTTGCCTGCCGCGTCACCCTGCAGCCGCTCCGGCGTTTTGATCTCGACGCCGCCATTTTGTTTTCAGACATACTGACTATTCCCGATGCCATGGGCCTCGGACTGTATTTTTCCCCGGGCGAGGGGCCAAAATTTCAGAATCCTGTCAGCTCCGAGGCGGATATCCGCCGCCTTGCCGTGCCCGATCCCGAGGAAGAGCTTGGCTACGTCATGAATGCCGTGCGCACTATCCGGCATGAACTCCGAGGCGCCGTGCCGCTGATTGGCTTCGCGGGCAGCCCCTGGACACTGGCGACCTACATGGTCGAGGGCGGCTCAAGCAAAGAATTTGCGCGAGTGCGGGGTCTGCTCTATCAGGAGCCCTCTGCCATGCACAAGTTGCTGGAAATACTCGCGCGCGCAGTGACGGAATACCTGAACGCGCAGGTACGGGCGGGCGCCCAGGCCCTGATGATTTTCGATACCTGGGGTGGAACACTAACGCGTGAGAACTACCGTGATTTCTCGCTGAACTATATGCAACAGATTGTCGACGGCCTGATTCGCGAACACGAGGGCCGGCGCATTCCCGTTACACTTTTCACCAAGAACGGCGGAGCGTGGCTGGAAGAAATGGCGGCAACGGGTTGCGATGCGCTGGGCATTGACTGGACGCAGCCTATCGACATTGCGCGCGCTCGCGTCGGCAGCAAAGTCGCGCTGCAGGGCAATCTCGACCCCTGCGTACTTTACGCACAGCCGGATGTAATTGAGGCCCAGGTCGCCAAGGTGCTGCAAGACTTCGGTAGCGGCAGCGGCCATGTCTTTAATCTCGGGCACGGCATTCATCCGGCAGTGCCTCCTGAGAACGTGAAGGTGATGGTTGACGCGGTCCATGCGCTGAGTCCTGCCCTGCATGCCCCCAGCCCGGACAAGAGCCAGGCCAAGAGCGAGGGCTGATGGCTCGCGGCGCTTCACCTGCTCCCGTATTCAGCGCCCGGGAAGCCAGTCAGGAACGCAGGCTGGGGGCCATGAAGCGCCTCGCAACGGGCATGCTGATCCTGATGGCAGGCGTTTTCGCGGCCAGTCATATTTACCTGCCACTGCTGCCATGGCTGGCCTGGGTCGAGGCGTTTGCAGAGGCCGCAATGGTGGGCGCGCTGGCCGACTGGTTTGCCGTAACCGCGCTGTTTCGTCATCCGCTGGGCCTGCCCATTCCCCACACCGCGATTATTCCACGCCGCAAGGACGAACTCGGCGAGAATCTCGCGCGCTTTGTCAGGGAAAATTTTCTCATAAGCCAGGCGCTCGAGCCTCGTCTTGCCAGCCTGGATGCCGCGGGCCGGACAGGTGCATGGCTTGCCAAAGCGCACAACGCGCGCCGCGTAAGTGCGGATGCAGGGGCGTTTCTGGAATGGCTGCTCGCGACTATGGACAGCGAGGCTCTGCGCGACTTCCTGCGCGAAAATCTGCATCTGGAACTGCGCCAGCTGCAGGTAACACCGCTGGTAGGCCGAATTCTCGACCTCCTGACCCGCAGTAATCGGCATCAGGCCCTGATGGACCTGGCGGTGCGGGTTGCCCGGCAGCACCTCGATGAAAACAGAGTCCTCATCCGCATCCGCATTGATGAGAAAAGCCCGTGGTGGATGCCCGGGTTCGTGGACCAGGAAATATTCGACAAGATCGTGACGGAGGTCGAAGCGTTGCTCGAGGCGATCGGCAGCGACCCGGAGCACGAGGCGCGTCAGCGTTTTAACGAGGGCGTTCAGACTTTTATCGAATCGCTTAAGAACGACCCGGATACCATCGCGCGCGGGGAAGAAATCAAAAACGAGCTGCTGGATCATCCGGTTGTTCAGCAGTATCTCGCAAGCCTCTGGCAACACGTCAGCGACTTTATCCTGCGCCAGGCAAGCGAACCGGAATCCGTGCTGCGACAGCGCTTCGAAAGCGGGCTGATGAGTTTTGGGGAAGCGCTCAAGTATGACCCCGAACTGCGCGCCCAGATCAACCAATGGCTTAACGACGCCATTCTGCGCATCGTGCGTAACTACCAGGAAGAAATCGCGAGCGTCATATCCGAAACGGTACGCAGCTGGGACAGCGACGTAACTGCACGTCGCGTAGAACTCGCCGTTGGCCGTGACCTGCAGTTCATCCGGATAAACGGCACCATCGTAGGCGGCATCGCGGGCCTTGCGATTTACGCGCTGAGCCGGATGTTCTGAGTGACTAGGCCGGCAGGTCCGCGACGCTGACCGCTCCGGGGTCGTGCTGCCATTCGGCCGGCATGTCGCCTTTGAACAGGCCCTGCATCAAACTGGTTTCCCGTGCCTGAACGGCAGCAATGAAATCGGCGGCGCCGTCCATGCCGCGAAACGATCTGAAGCCGCGCTCGACAAAATCCTGCAGCTCTCCGAAACCAGCGGCCCTCGCGGGCCCTCGCGCGAGCAAAACCAGCGTGTAAACCATGGGCTTCTTGACTACGACATCGAGCTGCCTGCCCGCCCGCACGGTCAGCGCAATCTGGCGCTCGCGATCATCCCTGCGGCCCGTTTGCCGATACGCCTCAGCCCACATTTCGGGCGTCAGGGTTTCATTTAATTTCAGGGCATCGCACAGAGTCGCCAGCATTGCCGCGTCCAGCTCCTGTGTCAGCGCGTGCAGCTCGAGCGCGCCGGTCAGGGCATCCAGCGCCGCCGCCGGCAGCATGCGCGACATCAGCGGATACAGTTTCTCGACGTCAGCGTCGCGCTGGGCGAAATCCCTTGGCCCGTAGAGGTCTTCAAGGAAAAACCTGACGGCGTCCTGGTAGCGCGGCTGGGCCTCGAAGTCCCTGTAGGTCGCCGCGAGGCGGCGAGATTGCCAGAGTGCCAGCAGGCGCGCCCGTGGCGCCGCAGCCCCGCCGTCCACGACCGACCTGTGAAATTCTCGCACCTGCATCAGCTGGCGCAAAAGCGCCGACTTGCTCCGGGCACGGCTCGCCTTATTATCATCTGCCAATGCTTCGCTCCGTTTGTGCCGCCAAATGCTAAGTGTTAGCGTCGCTGAGATTCAATTCCTGCAGATTCGGAAGATACTCTAAAACCATGGTGTTTAATCCACTGAAATCCGACCGCGAGAGCATGTCCAGTGTGGATACGGCCTGGCTGCGCATGGAGCGGCCGACCAATCTCATGATGATCACCGGCGTTATGATCTTTGACGATAAGCTTGCCTATCGCAAAGTTCAGAAGGTCATTCGCGACCGCTTCCTGCGCTTCGCCCGGTTTCGCCAGCGGGCGGGACGGGATACGACTTCGGCATTCTGGGAGGAGGATCCGAACTTCGACCTCGATGCGCATGTGCTTCGGGTCGCGCTGCCGGGCAAAGCCGACAAGGACGCGCTGCAGGCTTACGCCAGTGAGCTGGCCAGCACGCCGCTGGATCCGTGGAAGCCCATGTGGCAGTTCCATCTCGTGGAAAACTACCTCGGCGGCTCAGCCATGGTCGTTCGCATCCATCATTCTTATGCGGACGGCATCGCCCTTATTCAGGTTCTCATGGCAATGACCGAGACTGCCGAAGGCAAAAGTCCTCTGCCGGAGAAGCCGAAGAAACGCGCAGGAAGCGGGTCAGGGGACGGTGGGGCAGTCCGCCTGGTTAAGCACGGGCTCAACCTGGGAGCGCGGCTCTGGAACAACAGCCTGCACATCGTTCAGGACCCGAAGGTCGCGACCAGCATGGTTAAAACCGGCGTCGACCTGGCGGCCGAGCTGGCCAAACTCGCGCTCCTTACCGACGACCCGCCAACGCCGTTTAAAGGCTCTCTGGGCGCTCGCAAGCAGGTCGCCTGGGCAGAGCCACTGCCGCTTGAAGAAGTGCGCACGATAGGTAAGGCGCTGGGCTGCACGATCAACGACGTGCTGCTCGCCAGCGCTGCAGGCGCGCTGCACAGCTATCTCGGCGAACAGGGCGAGGCTCTGGACGGCCTGGTGCTGCGGGCCGCCGTACCCGTGAATCTGCGCCCGCTCGAATCCGCTGCCAGCCTCGGCAACCAGTTTGGCCTGGTGCTACTCGATCTGCCGGTGGGTATTAGCAACCCGCTGGAGCGTCTTTACAAGGTTCACGAGAACATGAATCGGCTTAAGTCTTCACGTCAGCCGGTGGCGACGTATCTGCTGCTTGGAGCGCTGGGTCTTGGCCCGGCCCAGCTGCAGGAGACCGCTCTGAATATTTTGAGTGAGAAGAGCACGCTGGTGATGACCAATGTGCCCGGGCCTCGTCAGCCCCTTTACTTTGCCGGCAAGGAGATCGTCCAGCAAATGTTCTGGGTGCCATCCAGCGGGAGTATAGGGCTTGGTATCAGCATCCTGAGCTACGATGGCCGCGTGCAGTTTGGCCTGATCGCGGATCGCAAGTGCGTGCCTGAGCCGGGAGAGATAATTAAACGTTTTCGCGGTGAATTCGAAAAACTGCTGCTGACAACGCTCATGGCGCCGTGGGAAGAGCGCCCCAACGCACAGGACGTTGAAGCGCATCTGGATTTTCACTGCAGCCTGCTCGGATAAGTGCCTGGATGTGTGTGCCAAACCATGCCGTGCCCGCGGATTTGGTGGTATCCTAGACTTATATTGCATTGCCGCAAAAGGCAGCAAGGCCGGCCGTTGAAGCTATTCAGGGTGTGCCGGAATCGCCAAGATTAACCCGCCGAATTACCAGGCTGCGCGCCGGTACCCGGCCATCAGGGGAAGAGCATCGTGAGCAGCAAGAAAAAGAAAAAATCAGCGGGCAGCGTCAAGGGTATGGCAGTTGATACCTGGGAAAAGCTCGAACAGGTATTTGAATCGCGCGTGGCGCGCGTTCTGAACGCCATGCAGATTCCCAGCCACGACGACGTGCAGCAGCTTGCAAGCCGGGTTGAAGCGCTGACGCGCGTTGTAGAAAAACTGGCCGGCAGGCCCATCCCCGCCGCAAAAAAACGCGCAACCCGAAAGGCAAGCAAGAAGACCAGCAAAAAAGCCAGCAAAAAACCAGCTTCGGCAAAAAAGTCGAGTCCCGCAAAGAGCACAAAAAAGAAGAGCAGCAAGCGCCGCACATCCACCCGCAAGAAAACCACGGCGGGGAAGTGACACCGGGTTTTCTGAGAGCCCCGGCCCGATCACCCTGTTTTGACACTATCTGTAACAGCAGCCAGTAAGCCAAAGCGCGGCAAGACGCGCGAGCGCGTCGGGCTGGCGCTGGCGGGCGGCGGGCCCGTTGGCGGAATTTACGAAGTGGGCGCACTGATCGCGCTGGACGAAGCGCTCAGTGGCGTTGATCTGCACGAACTCGATATCTATGTGGGCGTTAGTTCAGGCGCATTTATCGCGTCCAACCTCGTCAACGGCATTTCAACGTCGCAGATGGCCCGCATATTCATCCAGAACACGTCGCTGGCCCACCCGATATCTCCGCGCGTTTTCCTGACCCCGAACATAAGCGGATATCTGCGCAGCCTTTCGCGGCTGCCGCGTGCGCTTTCCGACAGTCTGTGGCAATACATCCGCAATCTCCCTGATGCCGGGCTGATGGAATCGCTTGCCAGTCTCAACACAATTATTCCCACCGGGCTTTTTGCCAATGAACCTCTGGAGGCGTTTCTCGCAGAGCTATACAGTTCGCGCGGCCGCACGAATGATTTTCGGGAACTGGCGAGAACGCTAAGAGTCGTCGCTACGGATCTCGACACCGGCGACGCTGTTAAATTCGGCGACAAAGACCATGATCACGTGCCGATTTCGACTGCTATCCAGGCCAGCACGGCCCTGCCCGGCCTTTATCCGCCGGTTGAGGTTGATGGGCGCTTCTACCTTGATGGTGCGCTGAAGCGTACTTTGCATGCTTCAGTGGCCCTCGACGAGGGCGCAGACCTACTGCTATGCATTAATCCTATCGTCCCCTACGATGCCAGTCTCGCCGGCAAAGACGGCAGCTCTCAGCGCGGCAAGCTTACTGAGGGCGGCCTGCCAGTTGTTCTGGCCCAGACTTTCCGTGCACTGGTGCATTCGCGCATGGAAGTCGGCATGGAAAAGTACGAGTCCGCCTATCCTGACAGGGACATTCTGCTGCTCGAGCCCGACCGCGATGATGCAAAAATGTTTTTCACAAACGTATTCAGCTACTCGAGTCGCCTGCAGATTTGCCAGCATGCCTACGAGACAACGCGGGCAGATCTTCGCGCACATGCCGACACCCTGCGCCCGATACTGCGGCGGCACGGAATCCGCCTGAACGCCCGGGCGCTCAAAAATAAAAACAGGCATTTCAGTGATGCGGTCGACGTTCCGCTCAATGTCCGGCAAGACGCGATGCGCAAGAACCGCGTGACTAATCAGCTTAGCGACACGCTGGATAAGCTACAGGCCTGGGCGCGCAGCTAGACCCGGCGCTCGCCCGCCTGCTGCACTTCAACGATCACAGGCGCCTCACTTATGGTGTTCGCAAAGCTCTGACGAGAGCTCATCTCTGCCCAGAAATTTGCAAGTCGTGGCAGCCCCGCCAAAAAATCCTCGTCCAGGTCAACGGCGCAGGCAAGGATCGGGGCCAGGAAGAGATCGGCCAGACTAAGGTTGCTGCTAACCAGGTAGTCACCGTCGCACCGGTCCTCGACGCACGCCAATGCGTCGCGTGCGGCGTTGCGCATACCGGTACGCGATGATTCGTCCGGCTCCGGGCCCATGAGCAGAGGTCTGATCCACTTGCGCACCAGGTGCTGATAGATGGCGTCGTTGGTCAGGCTGATCCATTGGAACATCCGACAACGATCCGCCAGTTTCTCCGGCATCAGTCCCGGGCCGTCGAATGTGGCGTCTATGTAGCAGCAGATAGCCAGCGTTTCGCAGAGTGTCACATCGTCATGGCGCATGATCGGCATTTTTGCGAACGGGTGCAGTTGCCTGTGCTCCTCGCTGCGAAAGCCAAAACTTTCAAAAGCGTCCAGCTCGTGCGGAACGCCCTTTTCAACGCAAGCCATGCGCGCCGTGCGGACGAAGGTGCTCGCGGGATATCCGTAGATGATCAGGTTTGCCACGGAGCTGCCCGGTGATCGTTCAGGCCGGCGCCGGCGTTTTCGGCTCTTCCTCGTCGCGCAACGCGCGTCTCAAGATCTTGCCCACGTTGGTTTTCGGAAGCTCATCCCGGAAAATCACCGTTTTCGGCACCTTGTAGCCCGTCAGCTGTTCTTTGCAGAAATCACGCACCTGTTTTTCCGTCAGGCTCTTGTCTTTTGCTACCACGTAAAGCTTCACCGCCTCGCCCGATCGGTCGTCGGGGACGCCAATGGCGGCCGCCTCCAGTATCCCCGGATGCTCCACGACAACCGATTCGATCTCGTTGGGATACACGTTAAAGCCAGAGACCAGGATCATGTCTTTCTTGCGGTCCTCTATGTAGAAGTAGCCCTTTTCATCCATACGTCCCATATCGCCTGTGCGTAGCCAGCCGCCCTCGAACATGGTCTCGGCTGTGGCTTCCGGGCGGTTCCAGTAGCCCTTCATAACCTGCGGGCCGCGGATACAAATCTCTCCTACCTTGCCCATGGCCAGCTCACCGCCAGCGTCATCCCTGATACTGAATTCGGTTGACGGAATGGGTACGCCGATGGAACCGTTGTACTCGGTGTTGGTTAGAGGATTTATCGCTGCTGCAGGGCTCGTTTCGGTCAGCCCGTAGGCCTCGATCAGCGGCGCGTCGGTGACTCGCTGCCACTCTTCGGCAACTGCGCGCTGCACAGCCATACCGCCGCCGAGAGTCAGGCGCAGATGCGAAAAGTCCAGCTCCTGGAATCCCGGCGTGTTTAGCAGGGCATTGAATAGCGTGTTCACGCCCGTCATAGCCGTAAACTTGTGCCTGGAAAGTTCCTTCACGAAAGCACCGAAGTCACGCGGGTTCGTGATTAGCATGTTGCATCCGCCCATTTCCATAAAGGTGAGGCAGTTCGCCGTCAGAGAGAAGATGTGATAAAGCGGCAGCGCAGTCACCACGGTATCCCGACCCTCCTGGGTAACCACCGACAGCCAGGCCGAGGACTGCAGCAGATTCGCCACCATGTTGCCGTGGGTGAGCATGGCACCCTTCGCAACCCCGGTTGTACCCCCGGTGTACTGCAAAAACGCGATGTCGTCGTGGTTTAGTTCGACGTTATCCAGGGTGTGCCACTTACCCTCGTTCAAAGCACGTTTGAAAGTGGTGCTGCCCGGTATGTTCCAGGCCGGGACCATTTTTTTGATTTTCTTGATGGCGAAGTTGATGAGCTTGGACTTGGGGAAATTAAGCATGTCCCCGACCTGCGTGGTAATGACGTGCTTGACGCTGGTGTCGGGCAGCACTTTTTCCAGCGTGCCTGCAAAGTTTTCCACTATGACGATTGCAGCGGCTCCGGAATCCGCCAACTGGTGTTTGAGTTCGCGCTTGGTATACAGCGGGTTGGTATTCACCACCACGAGCCCCGCTCGCAGGATACCGAAAATCGCTATCGGGTACTGCAGCAGGTTTGGCATCATCACGGCGACCCGCTCGCCCTTGTTGAGGCCAAGAACTTTCTGCAGGTAGGTCGCGAAATACCGACTCTTCTGGTCTATCTCTCCGAAGGTCAGAGTCCTGCCCATGTTCATGAATGAGGGCAGGTCGCGATATCGAGAACAGCTGTCTTCGATAATGTCTTTCAGTGATCGATAGCGTGAGAGATCAATCTCATGCGGCACACCAGGCGGGTACTCTTTAAGCCAGACCTTGTCCATTCTTTTCTCTCCCCATTGCGCGGCACACCGGGTGGCGCAAATTCCTGCCGGGCCCCGGTTAATTAATTTGTCTTAAATGGCACCGCGATATTGGTCTATATATTACAGCAAGGTCGCCATACGAGGCTTGCTGCCGCGCAGCTTTGTTTTTCAAAGCGTTTTTTCTGTGTAATGGCAGGCAGCGGCGTAAAGCATGGGCTGGATAGCAGGCCATATGTTGGCAAGCATAACGGGCTGAGCCCTGGCGTTAGGATGAATCCCGTCCGCCTGCATCAGGCCGTCGTCCAGCGCCACATTGTCCAGCAGGAATGGCGCAAGGCCGATTTCCAGCTCTCTGGCGAGGGCGCCGAAGCTCTCCTCGAACTTCCTCGCGTACCCGGGCCCATAGTTGGGGGGTATACGCATGCTGACAAGCAGTACCTTCGCGCCGGCTTCACGCGCCATGGTTATCATACGCTTGAGGTTAGAGCGCAATTCCTCGATCGGGATACCGCGCAGGCCGTCGTTGCCGCCCAGCTCGATGATGACAAGATCCGGGGCATGGCGATCCAGCGCTCCCGGCAGGCGCGCGAGGCCGCCTCGCGTCGTGTCCCCCGTGATACTGGCGTTTACGACGACATAGCCATACCCTTGCTCGCGCAGGCGCTCGGCCAGCAGGGCAACCCAGCCCTCGTCCGCCGCCAGGCCATAGCCGGCGCTCAGGCTATCGCCGACCACGAGGATTTTTCGCTCTTCAGCCGCCTTGGACGAAGCAGGCAGGAAAGCACAGACAAGCAGGACTATCAGACAAGTGTTTGAAAATAACGATCGCAACGCGGTTCTCCGTGCAAAAAATGTGTACAAGCGTGTAACGAGCCCGGAAGGCGAACTTACCATCTTGCGGGATATCAGCCTTGAGGTTAAGGCAGGTGAAAGCGTCGCGGTTGTCGGGCCCTCCGGCGCCGGCAAGTCTACCTTGCTTGCGCTTCTGGCCGGCCTTGACGAACCGTCTTCCGGCCAGATCTGGCTGGGCGGCGAGGAACTGACGGCCCTTGATGAGGACGGTCGGGCCGAACTGCGCGCGCGGCGAGTGGGCTTCGTATTCCAGTCGTTTCACCTGATCGCTTCGCTCACTGCGCTGGAAAACGTGATGCTGCCGCTCGAGCTTTCGGGGCGCGGTGACGCGCGTGAAAGCGCTGATGCAGTGCTGGAACAGGTCGGGCTGCTGCCGCGTCGCCGGCACTATCCGCGCCAGCTCTCCGGCGGCGAAAAGCAGCGCGTCGCGATTGCGCGAGCGTTCGTGACGGAGCCCGCTGTGCTGTTTGCCGATGAGCCTACCGGCAACCTCGACACCCGCACCGGCAAAACCATCATCGACCTTATGTTTTCGCTGAACGCCAGGCGCGAGACGACGCTCGTGATGGTGACCCATGACGAGGCGCTGGCAGGACGCTGCGACCGCGTGATCAGCATGGACGCGGGGCAGCTGGTTGACACGCAGGGTGCGCGCCTTGCGTAGCTGGCGGCTGGCCCTGCGCGGACTCAGCCGCGACTGGCTCTCAGGAGAGCTCGGCATCCTGTCCATCGCGCTCGTCGTTGCCGTCGCGGCCATGACCGCCATTGGCTTTTTTACCGATCGCGTGGGCCAGGCAATGGACCGCGAGGCCTCCGGCGTCCTCGCAGCCGATCTCGTCGTAAGCTCGCGCCGCGAACTCGACGAAGCCTGGCTTGCGGCTGCTGCGGAATTCGGTCTCGATAGCGCGCAAACGATGTCCTTCCCCAGCGTCGTGCTTTTCGGCGAGTCCAGCACGCTGGTCGAAGTACGCGCGGTCAGTGAACGCTACCCTCTGCGCGGTGAGCTTCGTGTGCGTGATGATTTTTTCGCGCCGGCGGGGGTTGCAGACACAGTGCCGCGCAGCACCGAAGCCTGGGCGGACCCGCGCCTGCTCGCACGCCTCGATGCAGCGCCCGGCGCACGCCTGAGCGTTGGTGCAGCCGACATCAGCGTTAGCAGACTGCTGGATCATGTGCCGGATCGTGGCTGGCGATTTGTCGATCTCGCTCCGACCTTGCTGATCAATATCGACGACGTGCCTGCCACGGAACTCGTACAGCCGGGCAGTCGCGTGTCTTACCAGTTCCTTTTTGCCGGCGACCGAAGCGACGTGCAGCAGTTCAGGGACTGGATAAAGCCGCAGCTCAGCGAGGGCCAGCGGCTGCTCTCGCTTGACGATGCGCAGCCGGAGATTCGTCGTGCGCTGGACCGGGCTCGTCGCTTTCTCGGGCTCGCGGCCATTGTTGCTGTGCTGCTATCGGGTGTTGCCATCGCCATGTCTGCGCGTCACTACGTGGCGCGGCACCTTGATCTTGCCGCCCTGATGAAATGCCTGGGCGCAAAACAGCGCGACATCCTCCGGCTGAATCTTGCACAACTCGCGATGCTGGCGATCCTCGCGGCCACGCTTGGCAGTCTTCTTGGATATCTTGCGCAGGCCGCCCTGGTAAGTCTTGTCGGTGACCTCGTGGCCAGCGAGCTGCCGTCAGCCGGGCCGCAGCCGGCCGCGCTGGGTTTCGCCACCGCCCTGCTGCTGCTCACCGGTTTCGCGCTGCCGTCGCTGCTGCAGTTGCGTCGAACGCCACCCGCGCGCGTGCTGCGCCACGACCTTGCGCCGCCGCCGGTAAGTAATCTGCTGCTCTACGCCGGCGCATTGCTGGCGCTGGGCGCACTGCTCGCCTGGCTGGTTCGCAACGTATCGCTGATGCTATGGATCGGGCTTGGCGCGGCCATGACGACTCTGCTGCTGATGCTTGCCGGCTGGGGGCTTGTGAGCCTTACCGGCCGACTTCGCGGGCGAGTCGGCGTTTCGTGGCGCTACGGACTCGCAAATATTGCCCGCCGCGGCCGGGACAGCGTCGTGCAGGTGACTGCCTTCGGTCTCAGCCTCATGGTCCTGCTGCTGCTTGGAATCGTGCGCAACGACTTGCTCGAAGGCTGGCAGGCAACGCTGCCGGAGAAAGCGCCCAACCACTTTCTCATAAACATTCAGCCTGATGAGACTGACGCACTGCGAGAGTTTTTCATCGAGCAAAACGTGCCGGTTCCGGAGCTCGTACCCCTGGTTCGGGCGAGGCTGAGAGCGCTCAACGACGTCCCGGTTGACGGGCAGTATGAAGAAGGCAGCCGCGCTGAACGCTTCGTGAATCGCGAGGCCAACCTGAGCTACAGCGCCAGGCTGCCGCTGGCCAACAAGGTCACGGCGGGCCAATTCTGGCGCCCTGAAGCTACTGCCCCGGAGGTGTCGGTGGAAGAAGAGTTTGCGGAGTCCCTCGGTATTGCCGTTGGTGACAGCCTGACTTTCGATATTGCCGGTGAAACCCTGACGGCAACGGTGAGCAGCCTGCGCAGCGTAGACTGGGACAGCTTTCAGCCGAATTTCTTTATGCTCTTCACACCATCGACCCTCGAAGGTTTCCCGGCAACTTTTATCTCCAGCATTTACATCGATGAGTCACAGAGACCGGTGCTGCTCAGCATGATCAAGCGCTTCCCCAGTGTTACCTCAATCGACATGGCGGCGATTCTGAACCAGGTGCGCAGCGTGATCGATAAGGCTGCCCTCGCCGTCAAGTACGTATTCGCTTTTACCTTGCTGGCAGGCCTGATGGTGCTCATGGCCGCAATCCAGACTACTCGCGACGAGCGCCGCTATGAGGCAGCCATGCTACGCACATTCGGCGCGCGCAAGTCTGTGGTTTTCGCGGGACTGGCCAGCGAGTTCATAATGCTCGGTATGCTTGCAGGCGCCCTGGGTGCCTTCGGTGCGAGCCTTTGTGGTGCGTTGCTCGCCACGCAGGTTTTCGATCTGCCCCTCAATATCAATCCGGCTGTTTGGCTGACCGGCATCGTGGCGGGCATACTGCTGGTCGGCATCAGCGGCACGCTGGCAACTCGAAATGCTGTCTCACAGTCACCGGTCACGGTGCTGAGAAAGACCTGACTTAAGCACCTCGAGCGCCCCTGGGGCGTAACGCCGAGTACGTGTAAAACGGTATTGTTTTTTCGACTCGATTGCGAAATATTGCACGGGGATGGCGCAATCAGGTCGCTCACGTTGCCACACTTACGACAGCAGGACATACTTCTCCTATGGCACAACAGCGCAAAACTGGCAAACGGCTTTCTTCCGGCGCAGTCGTCGTGCGCGAATCCGGAGGAGGCCTGCGGTTTCTGTTGTTGCGTGCATTTGATCACTGGGATTTTCCCAAAGGCATCGTCGAAGACGGCGAAGAGCCGCTGGCTGCTGCGCAGCGAGAGATTGAGGAAGAAACCACGCTCTGTGACCTCGAGTTCGCCTGGGGTGAGACCTTTATCGAAACCGGGCCTTACTCGCGCGGCAAAACGGCACGCTATTACATCGCACGCACCTTCTGCGCGAATATTGAATTGCCCGTTAATCCGGAACTGGGCAGGGCCGAGCACAGCGAGTACCGGTGGGTGGACTACGACGAGGCAATACGGCTGACGTCTCCACGGGTGCGCCCGGTTCTTCAGTGGGCGGCCAACGTTATGAACCTTTGATGGCCTTGAGCGCCGCCAGCGCATCCTCGCGGCTTTCTTTCAGATCAACGATTGGCTCAGGGTAGTCCCTGCCCGACCTGAATCCCGCCTCCTCGCAAACGTCCTCAGGCGCGTTCCATGGTTCGTGTAGCCATTTGTCCGGCAGTGCCGCGATCTCGGGCACCCACTTGCGAAGATACTCACCGGCAGCGTCGAATCGCGTGCTTTGTGTAACCGGGTTGAAGATGCGGAAATAGGGTGCCGCGTCGGCGCCGCAGCCCGCCGACCACTGCCAGCCCAGCGTATTGCTGGCGAGATCCGCATCAACGAGGGTGTCCCAGAACCAACTGGCACCCTTCTGCCAGGGAATCCTCAGGTTCTTAACCAACAGGGACGCGACGATCATGCGCACGCGATTGTGCATCCAGCCAGTGGTCCACAGCTGGCGCATACCTGCATCGACGATGGGAAACCCGGTCTGTCCTTTTTGCCAGGCCTTGAGCAGTTTGCCGTGACGCTCGCGCCAGGGAAATGCCGCATACTTTTCGTAAAGGGGCTCATCGGGCGTTTTGGGAAAGTGATAAAGCACATGATGGGCAAACTCGCGCCAGCCTATTTCTTTCAAAAACGTTGCAGCGCCTTTCTCCGAACGCGCCGCCGTACTCATGCCTTTTACCGCGTGCCAGATCTGTCGTGGAGAAATTTCTCCGAAATGCAGGTGCGGTGAAAGTCTCGACACGCCTTCAACAGCAGGAAGGTCGCGGGCAGAATCGTAATCATCGACCGCTTTTTCCAGAAAGCGGTCGAGACGATCGCCAGCACCGTCCTCGCCGGGCGTCCACTGCGCTTCCATGCCTTCGTCCCAGTCGATCACCGGCAGCAGTTCGAGCTCGGCAATTTTTATTGACGCCGGATACTCAGACGGCTCGCGCAATGCACGCACAGAGGCCAGCGATTCGTCCGGCTCCGCCCGCTGCAGGCAGGCCTTCCAGAAAGGCGTGAAGACCCTGTAAGGATTGTCTTCCCTGGTGCTGATGGTCCACGGTTCAAACAGCAGGTTCGCCTGAAAACTTCTGGCCTCAATACCGGCGTCTTCAAGACTCTTTTTTACTTTTTTGTCGCGCTTTGTTGTGGCGGGGTCATAGAGCCGGTTCCAGAAAATGGCATCGGCACTGAATTCCTTTGCCAGCTGCGTGAGGGTTTTAAGGCTCTCGCCCTTGCGAACGACCAGCTTGCCGCCACGCTCCCGCAGCTTGCTGTCATGCGCCGTCAGGCTGTGATGCAGCCACCAGCGGCTTGCGGCACCCGGTGCCCAGTCGCCCTCCTCGCCGGGCGCGTGGACATATACGAGCAGCACCTGGTCAAAATTGTCCACGGCATGGCGTAGCGCGGGATTGTCGCCAATGCGCAGATCACGCCGAAACCAGACGATAGCTTTGTTCATCGCGAAGATTCCTCAGGCCACTCGGTTGGTGTCATTGCCCTGTGAGAAGGCCTCAATATTCCTCGCCATGGCATCAACCGCACGCTGTCTTGCCTCGCGCGCCGCCCAGGCGACGTGCGGCGTCACAATCAGATTTGGGATGCGACCTGTCAGCAGCGGGTTTCCGTGGGCCGGTGGCTCCTCGCTGAGGACATCGATCCCA
Source organism: Gammaproteobacteria bacterium (assembly GCA_013003115.1). Classification (GTDB taxonomy): domain Bacteria; phylum Pseudomonadota; class Gammaproteobacteria; order Steroidobacterales; family JABDLF01; genus JABDLF01. The sequence goes on along the minus strand of JABDLF010000069.1, from coordinate 34,617 downwards.
GCGCCCCCCAGTCGCCCGGAGCGCAGGGCCATGGCCAATGCCTCTTCATCCACCAGCGCTCCGCGCGCGGTATTTATCAAAAGCGCATCTTCTTTCATGAGATCAAGTTCGGCCTGGCCTATGAGCTTTTCCGTGGCCGGCGTCAGCGGGCAGTGTAATGACACGATATCCGCTTCTCCCAGCAAGTCCTCCAGGCTCACCCTGTCATCGCGAGCGTCCTGCTCGCCCGGTCGCCTTGCAACAACAACGCGGAGGCCGAAAGCTTTGGCTACATCAGCCACGGCTTTGCCCAGCGCACCGTAGCCGACTACTCCGAGCGTCTTGCCGTCAAGCTCGCGAATCGGGTAGTCGAGCATGCAAAACTGCGGGCTGTTGCTCCACGCACTCGTTTCAAGCAGGCGTTGATACGCGCGCACGTGACGCGTGAGAGCGAGGATCAGCGCATAGACATGCTGAACCACCGACGAGGTGCAATAGTCGCGGATATTGTAGACGGCAATGCCATTTTCCTTTGCAGCCTCAAGGTCGACATTATTTGTGCCCGTAGCCGCCAGCACGATCAGATCGAGATCGGGGGCCGCCGCGAAGACCTCTTCACCCAGCGCGATCTTGTTAGTGAGTATTACTTCAGCGCTTTTTACCCGCTCGGCGAGGTCGCCGGCACGCGTGACGGCATGATACTCAAGAGTCGGCAGCGCCGCGTCAAGCCGGGTGGTATCAACGTCATTGTTGCTGATCGTTGCAAAATCCAGAAACACACCGCGCATCGACCGGATCCTTGTTTTAATTAATGCCCTTAAACTGAGTATTCACTATACGCGATACCGAAAATCTCCTGAATAGCTCAGCATGCTCTGCGGCGTTCACGAGGCATGATTGCGCCGGGCAACCCACAGCTTCAACAAAAATTTACGCCGACCGTCGATCCTGGAAGGTAAACTGTTTGCAGCAAAAAGGGGGCAGAGAATGCGCTGGAAGAAAGGACGAAGAAGTACCAACGTAGAAGATCGTCGCGGCCGGCCCATGCGGGCGGGTGCCAGTATTGGTGGCGGCGCCATCATCATGGCGCTTATTGCCGTGTTCGTGCTCGGCCAGGATCCGGCCGAAGTCATTCAGCAAGTAGGGGGCGGCGTGCAACAATCGTCGGGACCTGCCCCGCAGCGCTCGGCCGCAGAAGAACAGGCTGCAGACTTTGTTTCTGTGGTGCTCGCAGATACTGAGGACACCTGGGGGCAGATATTTCGACAGGCAGGCGGCCAGTACAAAGTGCCGACGCTGGTACTTTATACAGATCAAGTGCAGTCTGCCTGCGGCTTTGGTTCAGCCGCTGCGGGGCCGTTTTATTGCCCGGGTGACGACAAGCTCTATCTCGACCTCAGCTTTCTTGGCGAGTTGCAGCGCATGGGGGCGGCCGGCGATTTCGCCGTGGCCTACGTCATTGCCCACGAGGTCGGCCACCACATACAGAATCTGACTGGCGTAGCCCGCCAGGTGCAGTCCACCAAACAGCGTCTCAGCAAGGCTGACGCAAATGCGCTGCAGGTCAAGATGGAACTGCAGGCCGACTGCTTTTCGGGCGTTTGGGCGCACCATGCCAATCGCCAGCGACAGATTCTGGAGCCCGGAGACGTCGAGGAGGGCCTGCGTGCGGCGGCGGCAGTCGGCGATGATCATTTGCAGCGGCAGGCGGGTCGACGGGTGACACCCGAAGCTTTCACTCACGGCACCTCGCAGCAGCGCATGAGCTGGTTTCGCCGTGGACTCGACAGCGGCGACGCCAATGCCTGCGATACTTTCGGCAGCTGAGATCAGCGTTGCTGAGGCCACATAAGAAAAGCGGTCAATGATCGCGACATGTTTCGATTAAAATAAAGATGTGTCGTGGGGGATACAGGCAAGCAGCAGATTTTGTGTCGCCGGAAAAACACAACGCGCAGTCTCAGTCTCAATGAAAACAGATATCGATGAGCTGCTGGGGACCATCCGCGCCTGCAGCCACTGCGAGGCGCACCTGCCCCTCGGGCCGCGACCGGTGCTACGCGCCCATGCCAGTGCGCGAATACTCATCATCGGGCAGGCGCCCGGCACCAAGGTTCACGCAACGGGCATTCCCTGGAATGATCCGAGCGGTGATCGGCTCCGCTCCTGGATGGACGTAGACAGCGACACGTTTTATGACGAGCGGCGCTTTGCGATTATCCCCATGGGTTTCTGCTACCCGGGAAAAGGTAAATCGGGCGACCTTCCGCCGCGCCCCGAATGCGCACCGCTGTGGCACGAGAGACTTCTCGCCAGTCTGCCGCAAATTGAACTTACGCTGCTTATCGGCCAGTACGCACAACGCTATTATCTCGGCAATAGCAGTAAGAAAAACCTGACAGAAACCGTCAGGGCCTTCGACGAGTACTTGCCACTCTACCTGCCGCTCCCTCACCCGTCACCGCGCAATCAGATGTGGCTCAGGAAAAACCCCTGGTTCGAGCGAGAAGTGGTTTCGGTGCTGCGTGATAGACTGCGACGCGTGTGCGTAATTGGACTCAGATAATCTGACCCCCCCAGCTATGATTCGTCGTCTTTCATGCGCGTTTGTCTTTATCTTTTGTCTCGGCGGCTGCGGTGAGCAGGACGCGCCTGGCACCAACCTCCGCACGCTGCAACTCGGTGACGGCAGCGAAATCACGCATCCGTGGGACGAGGCAGGGCCGCTCCCCGCGAGCAACGACTGGGTCAGCGTGGAAGTGGCCGGTTATCTGCTCTCAGAAAATACAGACGGCGAGGGCTTTTCGTGGACCTGGACCTTTACACTGGGCCTCAAGAATCCTGACATCGAACTTGTGGCCGTTTCCGACGTGAGCGACATCGTTGCGGCGCGCCTGGTCGCGCCGGGACAGGGCGTTTTCAATGATGGCAAATGGCTGGCACAGTCACGCTCCATTCCCGTCAGCGGTTTTCATTTGCCATGGCTTTTCCAAGACGGCGAAAACGTCCGCATTCTGCGCTTTTCCATAGCCGCCCGGCAGGGTGAAACACGCATTCTCTATCAACCGGTCGTGTTCACCCATGCTGGCAAGAAAAGCCTGCTTTCTATCGCGCGCGGCGAGATCGAAGGCATCTGACTGCTACCCTGGATACACAGGCGCGACGGCTGAACGCCGTCAAAAAAAGATATCCTGAAAAAAGGTGTCTGAAATAAATTCAGTCACCTTTTTGTTGACGTTTCAGTCGCCGGCCGGGGGTTCGGCGCCGTTTTTCTTGAATTGGCGATACAAAAATAACAGCAGCACCGCGCCACCGGTGGCCGTCAGCAAGGTGCCGAAGTTAAAGCCCGTCACGCCGCCAAGACCAATCAAACCGCCTATAAAGCCGCCAACGATGCCGCCCGCGATGCCGATGAGCATGGTCACAAAAATGCCGCCGGGATCCTTGCCCGGCATGATCCATTTACCCAGGGCGCCAGCCAGCAAACCTACAACAAGCCAAGACATGATCCCCATAAACCGCTCCTTATTATTGCTGCGGCCGAACCCACGTCCGGCCAAAATGATCGTTCTATTATAGCTGCCGCGACCCCGACGGACTGTCAATAAGTGCAAAAGCCAAAAACGTATCGAGCCTAGTCAACCGGCAAATCAGGATGCGTGCGTTCGAGCATATACTCGGCCGCCGCCGCGACCACCGCATCATTCAGGCGATCATCACCGCCCTTGGCCGGCATATCCATGTAGCCCTTGTTGGCGTGCTCATACAAAACTGCCTGCCACAGCCTCGAACGACCCACCCAGTCCTCAGGGTGATCGGTCCTTGGTGCACCGTCCAGGCCGCTTTCATGGCAAGCTGCACAGGCCTGGTCGTAGGCCTTTTTTCCGGCAACCGCCGGAGCCTCCGTGGCTGCGAAAGCCCCTTCGGAAACAGTCGGTGATGCGGTCTCTTGCCGGCACGCAGCCTGCGCCATGCACAAAAGTATCAGTATCAGAATTGTTCGCATGGCACCGCCTCTCGGGTTACTGCCGCCCATTCGCTCATGGTAAACAAAAACACAAAATACCGTCAGAAATTCTCAGGCGCATTCTGCGGTCGACTATTTCGGTATCCCGCGCCCGGGCGTCCACGGAACGCCGGCCGCATCCAGCCTGGCTTCAAATGCGGGCAGCTCACCTTCGAGTAACTTCTCGAATTCCCCCTTCAGCTGATCAAACTCCTGCTCCGCTATCTCAAGGCTGCGTTCATGAGTTGCCGTGGGTCCGTAAGTAGAGAAGTGCGTGCCGTAAAACGCGACCGCCAGGCGACGCTCGATAGGGGTCGGCCCGCCCTCATTCATGCGGGTGCGACGCCTGTCTCCATCAAGGCGCTCCAGCATCAGCTTGAGGCGCTTCGCCATGTCGTCAGCCTGGGTCATCAGGCTCGCATCTGCGGTTGACCGGATGAGCGTGCTCTGAATGGCACCAACCCGCGCAATGGCAGCTTTAATTGCGGACTCCGTGCCGCCGATCAGGCGCTCCATTTCATCAAGGCGCAGCGCAAAAGCCGTCATCGCCTCCGGACTGGCGCCGGGCAGCGCCTGCTCCACCATGGACTTCACTTCGAAAGACACCGGCCCCGCCAGCTGCGTGACTATGCCGTCAATGCGACTGGCCATGGTCACCGTGTATCGGCCGGGCACTGCAAGCGCTCCGGCCTCGTCCTCAATGTCCTCGTCTTCAAGATCCTCCGCCCACGGTAGCTTGGCCGGGTAGCGCAGATCCCATGCGGCACGCTGGAATCCAGCTTTGGCCGGCGCGTCGAAATGCCTGATGACATTGCCGCCCTCATCGCGCACCGTGAAAATGATCGCCGGGCCACCTTCGAACTCCTCCGCACGCAGCGCATCCCAGCCCGGGTACGGCGTGTCGCCACCCTTTTCCTCTGCTTTTTTTTCGGCTTCTCGCCGCGTTTCCTTTTTCGATTTGAGTTCGTCTTTCAGGTAATAGGTAAATACGGCGCCGAAGGGCGGGTTTGGTGCGATGAAAAACGAGGCGCCCTGAGTAGCGCGGTTGCCATCTCCGCGCTCGCGGCCCAGGGTGTTTTTTGGCAGATACCAAAGCGCGTCTTTCACCGGGAAAAGTAATGCCTCCTTTTGCAGGTCACTTTCGCTTATTTCGCGCAGGGGTGTGTAGTCGTCGAGAATGTAAAAACCGCGCCCGAAGGTCGCGCCCACGAGGTCATTCTCTCGCTTTTGAATGGCGAGATCGCGAAACGGGATGTTCGGCGCACCGCCTTCCAGCTTCACCCAGCGCTGCCCGCCGTCGATGGTAAAGAACACGCCGAACTCCGTGCCCACAAACAGCAGGTTCGGATTGACATGATCCTGTACCAGCCGCCACAACAGGTGGCGGTCAGGCAGGTCGCCCTTGATGCTGCGCCAACTCTTGCCGCGATTGGTGCTTTTCAAAATATAAGGCTTGAAATCACCGGCCTTGTGATTGTCGGCGACCACGTACACGGTGTCTTCGTCGTGCAGGTCAGCCTTAATATCGTTGACGAAATAGAATTCCGGCACCGAGGGCAATCTGCTTACCTTGCGCCAGGTGGCGCCGCCGTCTTCGCTGACCTGGATGAGCCCGTCGTCCGTGCCGACGTACAGCAGGTTCTCATCGATGGGTGACTCGGCAATCGAGGTGATCGTGCCAAATCGCGACATTGCATATGTGTCCCAGGGCGAGTCCCAGCTCCACACACGGCCCATCATCGGCATTTTGAAGCGATCGAGACCGCGAGAGAGGTCGCCGCTGAGCGCCCGCCAGCTGTCGCCACGGTCGTCGCTGCGCCAGAGACGCTGGCTGGCAAAATAAAGACGCTTCGGGTCGTGGGCGCTGATGTAGATGGGCGCGTCCCAGTTAAACCGATCAAAGGGCTCGCCTGGTTCTGGCTGCGGCTGTATGTAAACGATCTCGCCCGACTTCCTGTCGTAGCGCACCAGGTTGCCCTGCTGCCATTCGGAATAAATGATGTCCGGGTTCGTTGGGTCCACGGCCGGCTGGTGACCGTCACCGAACAAGGTGATAAACCAGTCACTGTTGCGAATGCCGTGGGTGTTGTCGGTGCGCGACGGGCCGCCCTGCGTGTTGTTATCCTGAGTACCGCCGTAAAGGTTATAAAATGGCGTGTCGTAGTCGACGGCGAGTTTGTAGAACTGCGTTACCGGCAGGTTGGCAATGTACTTCCAGGTCGCTCCGTGATCCCAGGTTTCGTAAATACCGCCATCACTGCCCACCAGGATGTAGTCCTCGTCATCCGGATCAAAAACGACCGCATGATGATCGGGATGCATGTGATCATGATCGACCCTGTTAAACGTCTTGCCGCCATCGCGGGTCACGCGCATCCAGACGTCGGCCTGGTAAACCGTATCGAAATGATGCGGACTCGCAAAGATCTCCTGGTAGTAATGCGGGCCGGTTGCGCCCGAAACATAGTCGTTGCGCTTCTCCCAGCTTTCGCCACCGTCGGCGGAGCGCCAGAAGCCGCCGCTGCGTCGCTCGAGCTCAATGGTCGCGTAAACGACATCGGGTTTTTGAGGTGAAATCGCCAAACCTATTTTGCCCATGTTTTCCTCGGGCAAACCGCTTTTGAGCTCTCGCCACGTCTTGCCGCCGTCGGTGGACTTATGGATACCCGATTCGGGCCCGCCGTTCATTAGCGCGGCGACGGTTCGCAGCCGCTGGTGAGTGGATGCGTAAATGACATCCGGGTTGCGAGGATCGAGATGCACCTCATTCACGCCCGTGTATTCACCGCCGCCGAGTATCTTGTTCCAGCTCTTGCCGCCGTCGTCACTCTTGAACAAGCCGCGGTCCCCGCCCGCGGACCACAGGGGCCCCTGGGCGGCCACGTATACGACGTTTGAATCGCGTGGATCAACGCGAATCATGCCGATGTGCTCCGAGCCTTCAAGGCCCATGTTCTCCCAGCTCTTGCCGCCGTCGAGGCTGCGATAGACCCCGTCGCCGTAGCCCACGTGGCGCCCACCCACGTTCTCCCCGGTGCCCAGCCAGACGGTGTCCGCACGGTTAGGGTCGAGGGTTATGCAGCCGACGGAATATGCGCTTTCGCCATCAAACACCGGCGCCCAGGTCGTGCCGGCGTTTGTGGTCTTCCAGACATTGCCGCTGCCTACTGCGACATACCAGGTAGCCTTGTCCTCAGGGTGTTTCACCACGTCCGCAACGCGCCCGGACATCAGTGCGGGCCCGATGCCGCGCATCGCGAGACCTTTGAAGGTTTTGGCGTTCAGCCCGGGGCCGGGATCCTCGTCGGCCGCGAGCGTCGCAGGCGATGCCAGCATCGACAGAATCAGCAGCCACCACAGTCGCGTAACTTTCATTTCTTTCTCCATTATTTCGTCGAACCCGGCCGACTGCCTGTTTTTTCGTAATTCCGCGTGCGCCGCTAACTATCCGGCAAGGGAATAAATTCTTCTTCGTCGCCGGGCACTTTCGGAAAGCGGCCCTCCGACCAGTCTTCTTTTGCCCTCTCGATCCTCGCCTTGCTGCTGGCCACGAAGTTCCACCAGATATGGCGTTCGCCGTCCAGCCTGTCACCACCTAGCAGCATAACCCGCGCCGCCTCGCCGGCCCTCACCCGCACCTGTGCGCCTTCTTTAAGCACAGCCATGCTGCCTTCGCCAACACTCTCACCGGCTATCTCGACGGCGCCTTCGCACACATGCACCGCGCGCTCCTGGTGTTCCGCGCCCAGCTTTAGCTGCGTACCAGCCTGCATCTGAACGTCAACGTACAGCGTGTCTGAGCATGTCACCACCGGCGAGTGCTCGCCAAAAGCATAACCGGCGATCACCCGCATGCGCAGACCATCCGCCTCGATCAGTGGCAGTGTGTCGGCCGGATGATGGCGAAACGAGGGGTCCGTCTCTTCGAACTCGCGCGGCAGCGCCACCCAGCTTTGAATGCCATGCAGGCGCTGGCCGGCCTCGCGCAACTCGGGGCGCGTGCGCTCGGAATGTACGATACCGCGACCTGCCGTCATCCAGTTTACCGCCAGCGGGCTGGTGGCCTGCGCGTGACCAAGGCTGTCGCGATGAAAAATTTCACCTTCGAATAAATAGGTAACGGTTGCAAGGCACACGTGCGGGTGCGGACGCACGTTTATGCCTTCGCCGGGCGCAAACGTGGCAGGCCCGATATGATCGAAAAATATGAACGGCCCGACCGTTCGACGACGCGCATCCGGTAATACCCGACGCACAAAAAAACCACCGAGATCACGCTTCCGGGGCTTGATTAAGATTTCTATTGGCGATGACATGAACCTGCCTTACAACCTTTTAATCAACGGGACCGCGCCTCACAGCCAGCGCCGCACGCGCCGGCAATAATCAGCATAGACATCAGAAAATCTGGCCGCAAGCTGCTGCTCCTCCCGGGCAATCTGGCGAGTCTGGATCACCCAGATAAAGGCTGCTATGACCGGCCAGGGCGTCGCGCTACCCATGCGAAGCGCCAGGCCGCAGAGCAAAAATACCATCGCAAGGTATATGGGGTTGCGGCTTATGCGGAATGGCCCGCCAGTAATCAGGCTCGTTGCCTCTCCCAACGGGTCTACAGTGGTCTCGCTTTTATGGAACTGCCACGCCGACGTGACAAATGTCAGGACGCTTAGCGCGAAAAGTATATTACCCACAATTTTCGCTGCCGGAAGTGAATACTCGGCAATCGGAAAGTATTTGTCTGCCAGCACCATTGCAACAATGGCCAGCAGCAGCCAGGCAGCCGGGATCATGCGTACGCGCATTTCAGATTTTCTCGCCGACGCTTTCCGACCGGATTTTGCGTAGCTCGTCTGCCCTTCGTTCGAAATGCAATGCACTCCATGGCATCGCGACGATGAGCGCGAAGTAAACAAATCCGGCAAATACCTTGCTGTCACCCGGCGCGAACGCCGCATACAGGGCGGACAGGACGCCGGTGCTACCCAAAATTGTCCAGGCGACAATTTCAGCACGGGTATACAGCCGCTCGAGGCTGTTCAGTGCCAGCTGCGCGGTCTTCCTGATGGCGTGCCGGTAGAGCAGCGCGATAATAAAAGAGATAGCGGCGAAACCAACGCCGTAAACAATAAACAGCGTGGCGAGCTCCTGTGCCGAACTTATTTGGAATTCGGAGGGAAACCAGCCGTTGCTGATCCATGCGAAAAAGGCCGAAAAAACCAGCTTCAGCGGATACAAATAGACCAGGACGATAAATATCAGTGCCAGGGTCAGGACGGTAGTTACGGCATCTTCCAACCCGTAGCAACGGCTCCAGCGGTTGTGACCGGTCCAGATCAAACCTATCGACGCGAAACTGGCTGCAAAAGCGGGCACGCCTTTGAGGGCAAGCATAAGCTCTTCGAGATTTCCGGGGATGGTGTCGATGGAGATGACCAGCATGGTCACGGCAAAGGCGAAGGCCGCGTCGGCGAAAGTCTCAAGCCGGGTCATCTCAAGCCCGCGCAGCCGGAAACCCTTTTTTACCGGCAGCCTGGAAAGTGCCCTCTCATCCCAGTCGTATTCCTGGTCCATTGCCTCGCCTCCATTCCGACCTGGCGGTCGAAGTGGAAAACTAGCACTCGCTATCGCGGATGGGAACCGCAGCCGCAGCCACCAGGCATTTCAGGTCAGATTATCTCTTCGCTGATATCACCCCGGCAGGAAACGACGAGCGGGTGCTCGTTTGGCTCTGCAGGTTCAAAATACTGGCTGATAGCCCGGCCCGCCGTGGCAGAAACTGAGAAGAACATTGTGCTCAGCTCGAATCCGGCTGCGGGCACGAAAAACGTAAGCACTGCCACGCAAGTCCACGACTTCAGTGCACCCGCGCTCTTTTTCGTTTCCACCTGCGTAATCTCCGCGTATTTTTATTGCCTTAACCTTTAGATGCTCCAGCGGGTATTTTGGTTGCATAAAAAACTTCACCCGCCTTCAGGCGAGGTGCTTGCGTAGCCACTTTTGTGCAGTGCAGCTAGAAAAGCCCCGGGGAGGATGCGTGTGGTTAACTTGCCGGTGCTCAAGTAACATCTCTGCAGTTTTAAGCACGGGCATTGAAGTGCGTTAACAACGGCCGAGCGTTGCTCTGGCCGCAGCTACCGCCCTCGGGGAAAAAGCCAGGCAAAATGATCAAAGCAACAAGTTATTTTGTGCGCGGCGTCGTATCTTCGATCATCCTGCTTGGCAACACGATCCTTTGGTTCATACCAATACTGTTTCTCGGTCTGCTGAAACTGCTGCTTCCTGTCAGGCCAATCCGGGCAGCCCTGTCCAACGGCCTCGTCTGGTGCGCCGAGAACTGGGTACGCGTGAACGGCTTGCTGCTCGACACGTTGCTGAGCATCCGCTGGGACATCGAGGGAGTGAATGATTTAAGGCGCGAGGAGTGGTACCTGGTTGCATCAAACCACCAGACCTGGGTCGATATTCCTGTCTTGCAGTACGTCTTCAGTGGCCGTATCCCGTTTCTCAAATTCTTCATTAAACAGCAGCTCATTTGGGTGCCGATGATGGGTTTTGCCTGGTGGGCGCTGGATATGCCGTTCATGCGGCGTTACTCGCGTGCGCAGCTCGAGGCCAGGCCCGAGCTGAAGGGCCGCGATCTCGACACCACGCGCAAGGCCTGCGAGAAATTCCGCCAGCAGCCGACCTCGGTTATCAATTTTCTCGAAGGCACTCGATTCACGCCGGAAAAGCACGCGGCACGCGGATCGGAATTTGATCACCTTCTGCCACCGCGCGCCGGGGGCATTGCGTTTGCGATAAGCGTACTCGGAGAGAAATTTCACTCCCTGCTGGACGTGACTATCTTTTATCCTGGCGTCAAACCGAGCTTCTGGGCGCTCCTGTCCGGCCGCGTAAAGCGTATTGTCGTGCACGTGCACAAGCTGGAGATTCCGCCGGAAATGCTTGAGGGCAACTACATGGATGACCCCGAGCACCGTGAAAGCTTTCAACAGTGGATCAACGAAATCTGGCAAGAGAAAGACAAGCGATTGTCGGACCTTCACCCATGAGCACCCCTTTCTGGGAAAACACGGCGCTCGAGGACATGACCCCGGAGCAGTGGGAAAGCCTTTGCGATGGCTGCGGCCGTTGCTGTGCCGTAAAACTGCAGGACAACGAAACCGGCAAGGTGCACTACACGCGCGCTGCCTGCCGGCTGCTGGACCCACACAGTTGTCGCTGCACCAACTATCCGCAGCGCGCACAGCTCGTACCGGACTGCGCGATACTCAATCCGGAGCAGGCTCGCAGCTACGAATGGCTGCCGGACACCTGCGCTTACCGCATACTCGCGAAAGGCGGCAAACTGCATTGGTGGCACCCGCTGGTCTCGGGCAGCACCGAAACCGTGCATGAAGCTGGCATATCCGTCAGGGGTCAGCTCATCTCGGAAGAACATATCCACGCGAGCGAAATCCCGGAGATGATCATCGACTGGCAAAAGCTGAGCAAAAATGAAAAAACCTGACCTGGTGCCTCTCGAAAACTTCGCGTCGCTGCCGCAGGAAGAAATGCTGCAGCGATCACGGCAGTTTTACGCCGAGCTTGCCCGACGACGCTCGATACGCGAGTTTTCAGACCGACCCGTGCCGCGGAGTCTCATCGAGAACTGCTTAAAAGCCGCAGGCACCGCGCCGAGTGGCGCGAACATGCAGCCGTGGCAATTCGTCGCCGTCAGCGACAAGGCGGTAAAAAGAAAAATTCGCATGGCCGCCGAAGACGAGGAACGACACTTCTACGCCCACCGGGCATCCTCTGAGTGGCTGGAGGCGCTGGCGCCTCTGGGCACAGACTCGAATAAACCCTTCCTGGATGTGGCGCCCTGGCTCATTGCCGTGTTCGCACAGAAATACGGGAGGTTGCCCGACGGGCGCAAGGTCAAGCATTACTACCCGGTGGAGTCAGTGGGCCTCGCGACGGGCATACTGATCACCGCGCTTCACCATGCGGGCCTCGCCACGCTTACACATACGCCCAGTCCGATGAAATTTCTCAACAAGATACTGGACCGCCCGGATCACGAACGTCCGTTCCTGCTGCTGGTCGCGGGTTACCCCGCAGACGGCTGCATGGTGCCCAACATTGGGCGCAAATCACTGCAAGAGTTCGCGAGCTTCCTGCCTGAACAGAACGAAGAATAAATCCGTCGTGGGTTATTGGCTCTCTGCCTCTGACTCACAGTCGATACAAAGACGCGCCTCTGGTCGTGCACGCAGCCGCCCGGCGCTTATGGCTTCACCGCACTCCCTGCATTCACCGTAGCTGCCCTCGTCCATGCGCTTGAGCGCAGCCTCGATCGCGGCCAGGCGTGCGCGCGAGCTGGCCGAGCTGGCCTGGGCCATGGCCTGCTGCTGCATGGCGTCCATACGACTTAGACGTCCCTGCCGCGTCTGGTCTAGCTCAACCGGCGCGCTGGCCTCACGGCTATCTGCGAGTCCGCGCGTCAGCAGGTCACGCTGTGCTTGCAGAACTTCACGCATTTCGATGGAAAATTTTTCTTTCATTTATCCTGCCCGCAGCGAACCCGCGACGCGCTATAAAGGTGGCTCCGCCAGAAGCGACCCGACGAAGTCTTTGAATTGGGCAATAAAGCGTGCGTAATGTTCGCCCGTGCCGGGCCCGGTAAATCCAGTATGAATTCGCCGCAGCTTGCCGTCGCGCCCTAAGAATATCGTTGTTGGAAACGCGAGAACGCGGTTTAGCATCGGCAGCGTTTCGGCTGCTTTCTGCTTGTCGGAGTAGCCAGCGACCAGCAGCGTATATTCGATGCCCAGCTCGGCGCGAAAGCGCCTCACCTGCTCCGCGGCTGTCTCGAAATCTTCGAAGTGTTCGTACATCAGTCCAACCACCTCGAGGCCGTCGCCGAATCGCTGACGATAGTACTCAGCAAGAAACCTTGCTTCGTCATGGCAGTTCGGGCACCAGGTGCCAGCGAGGGTGACGAGCACCACTTTGCCTTCGAATCTCTCGTCATCGAGCGAAACCATGTTTCCATCGGTGTCGGGAAAGCGGAAAGTAAATGCGTCGTAGCCGGGCTTAAGAAAAGTCATGGAATACGCATCTGCCAGCTGAGCGTCATCATCACGAACCCCGGTCCATGTTTCATGCCAGTGAACGCTCGACCAGAAGTCTCCGGTCAGCTGCTGGTTGCCTCCGAGCTCCGCCGAGAACAGAAACAGGTGCGCGCCATCGAAGGTAGACAACAGCATTTGCCTGCCGACAACCTCGCCTGCGAGGAAACGGTAGTCGCCTGTCTCAGTCAGGAAGGTGCCCTGCACCTGGTTGCCCTGCTGGCTGAATTCGCCAATAGCGGGCGTTTCTACCCCGTCTTCGTCGGTGAAAGTGACGCGCCAGCGGCCCTCGAGATTCGCCTCGGCGCTGGCCTGTGCGGGAACAAACCGGTATTCGACGCCGGGCCGGGCCCTGAAGGGGATGCTCTGCAGCTCGCCACCGCGGCGAATAATAGTGAGGTTGCCAGACAGGCTTCGTCCATCCCACTCGCCTTCCAGCCGGTTATTAAATGCTGGGAAAGCAAGGGTGAGGCTGCGGCCGGACTGCGTGACCGTGGGAACGTCGACCCGTTCGCTGCCGTTGATGAATGTGGCGGTCATGCCATTGTCATCCATTCCAAGCTCAAGACCCACGGGCACCATGCCGCCCGGAACCGCAAACTCAACCCGCCACTGGCCGGTGGGGATATCCGCGACCGCCGGGCGCTCCGACTCACCGCAGGCATTCAGCAAGAGCGTGCCCGCCAGCACTGTCATGCAGCCACGCAGCGTTCCGGGTTTCATCGCGTTCTCCTTTTCAAAATTCTTGTCGCTTCAGACCATTGGGTTTCCGGGATGGCCCGGAGACAGGGCTGGTCGCGAGCGCTTGCGCCGCTATAATACCCGACCCGTTTTCAGGCCAAGGTGTTATCGATCGCATGAAAAGTATTTTTACCAGCACGATTGCCGCTTTTTGCCTGCTGCTTGCCTCGGCCGCTATCGCCGAGACTCGCTATGTCCAGGACCAGCTGGAAATCACTATGCGCACCGGTGAAAGCACCCGAAATTCCATCATACGCATGCTCGCGAGCGGTGATCGCGTTGATTTACTGGAATCCAATCCGGACAGTGGCTACAGCAAGATTCGAACCTCTGACGGAACTGAAGGCTGGGTGCTGACGCGGTTTCTGATGTCCGAACCGGCAGCCCGCCAGCAACTCGCGAGTCTGCGGATCCGTGCAGCGACGCTGCGCGAAGAACAGGGCCGGCTGGAAACCGAGCTGGAAGGCGTTCGCAATGAAAATGAGAACCTGCGCACACAGCTCAGCGACATGGAAGGGCGATATCGGCAGGCGAGCCGAGAGCTTGCGGAAATTCGCCGGGCGGCGGCAGACGTGCTTGCAGTGAATGAAAACAACAAACAGCTCAGTCAGCAGATCATCGATGTGCGCCAGGAACTGGACGCGATGAATGCGGAGGCAGAGATGATGCGCAGGAACACGACGCGTAGCTGGTTCATGACCGGCGCTGGCGTGGCATTTGGCGGTTTACTTCTGGGTCTTCTGATACCGCGCCTTCGCTGGCGCAAAAACTCCAGCTGGGGCAGCCTTTAAATAGCCGTTAAGCAGCTACGGCCAAAGCGCGGGCTTTACCTCGTCGTCATTGGCCGCGTCGGCTTCAGCCTGCATGGCAAGAGATCTGGCCTTCTCCTCTTCGGCGAGGCGGGGCAGCACGACGTGCTGTTCGATCCATACCAGCGTGTCGTCCCAGATCAGCTCCATGTCATCTCTGGTCGGCATCGAGAAGGCGCTCTCAAGCTCGACGGTCAGCAGCGGGATACCACGATGCAAGCCTATGTAGCGCCCCATTGACCCGGGGTATGTGCCAAGCAGGCGCAGATCTAGCGGACCAAGACGCGCGGGCGGCACGCGCGGCCCGTCAAAATCGACAATGCCATGGGGAGCATGTATGGAAATCACCGCATCCGGCTTGAAACTATCTAACTGCTCAACCAGCCAGCGGCTCTCGGGCTCACTCAGCGCGGCCGGCCCGGGGTAACGGCGCTTGTTTTTGCGCGTGCGCTCGACCCAGTACCGCGGCGCCTCGGTTTCCCAGTCCGGGCTGGGGAAATTGCGATTGAGATCTACGCCATTGGCGTTCATTCGCTGGGACATGCGCGGGGGTCGAAGCAGACCGTCCGGGTTAAGGACCGGCACGACGCGCCATTGAAACTCCCCGTGATTGTGCCGCTCAAGGTGCTTCAACCACTTGAACACAATGGTCGTCGAGCTGTATTCGTCTCCGTGGATGCCGCCCACCAGCAGCACTCGCGCACGGGGTTTTTCGTCCATCGGCCCGAAATCGCGGTAGAAAAGGGGCGTGTCGTTATTTGAGTAGGCGCCACTGTGCGTGAGGTCATATTCGACGCACTCGCGCTTGCCAACCGAAGAGAGCTTAACGTCCACCCGTCGGCAGAAATCGCTGACTTCCGAGCTTTCGGCCTGCGCAAAAGCGGGCAAACATAGCCAAATGCCCGCTGCAGCCGCCACGATCCTTGTTCGAATAAGCATCGAGGCATTCTAAAGCATGCCCAGCCAGCCTGAAAACTTTTGTTATTCGCGTTTGGCAGCAATGCCTGCGGGGCGTATCCTTGCAGGTCCTCGATAAAGGGCCAGGGAAGGCGCCGCAAAAGGAGTTTAATCATGGGTGGTTTTCTGGGTTTTCTGGCCGTCATTGCGGCCATCGTTGTTTATGCCATCAGCCTCTACAACCGGTTGGTGTCATTGCGAAATCGCGTCAAGAACGGCTTTGCACAAATCGACGTGCAGCTCACGCGGCGTCATGACCTGATTCCCAACCTCGTTGAGGCGGTCAAGGGCTACATGGCTCACGAGCGCGGCACCCTCGAGGACGTGGTGAACGCCCGCAATGCAGCTGTAACCGGGCTGAAGGCCGCTGCGGCGGATCCCACGGATCCTGAGGCCATGAAAGCACTGTCGAAGGCCGAGGGGCAATTGAGCGGCGCGCTGGGTCGCCTGTTTGCGCTCGCCGAGGCCTACCCCGATCTCAAAGCAAATGAAAACATGATGCAGTTCCAGGAAGAACTCTCGACCACAGAGAACAAGGTGGCTTTCGCACGCCAGGCATTCAATGATGCGGTCATGAATTTCAACAACGCAGTGGAATCGTTCCCCAGTTCCGTGGTTGCCGGCATGTTCAGTTTTCAGCAGGCGGAATTTCTCGAAATCGAAGGCCCGGAGAAGCGCGAAGTTCCCAAGGTTTCCTTTAGCTGACGCTGCGCGCCTGGCGCATGGATTTTTTTGAGCATCAGGATGCGGCGCGGCGCAACACGCGTTACCTGGTTTCGCTTTTTGTCCTGGCCACAATTGCGATCGTTGTGGTGGTGGATATAGCTGCCGGCATCGTGTTCGGCGCCGTGGGCACGGACGGCTCCGGGGCAGCCGCATTCAGCGGCGCCTGGTTTGCACAAAACGCCGGCCTGTTTACCGGCGTCAGTATTGGCACTGTTTCGTTTATTGGGTTGTCGAGTGCATATCGGATTGCCTCCTTAAGCGGCGGGGGCAATACGGTGGCCCGCAAGCTGGGCGGCGTACAGGTGACACCTGACACGCAGGACCCTTTGCGCAGGCGCCTGCACAACGTTGTGGAAGAAATCGCCATCGCCTCCGGCGTGCCCGTCCCGGAGGTGTACATCCTCGAACAGGAAGCCGGCATCAACGCGTTTGCCGCCGGCTTCAACACCTCCGATGCTGTGGTTGCAGTAACCCGCGGAACCCTCGAAACCTTAAGCCGCGCTGAACTGCAGGGCGTCATTGCTCATGAGTTCAGCCATATCCTGAATGGCGACATGCGCCTCAACATGAGGCTGATCGGTGTCCTGTTCGGCATCCTCGCATTGGCCATGATCGGCCGCACCGTGCTGCGCTCGACCCGCTATGTGCGCTCAAGCCGCAGCGAAAAAAGCGGCTCAGCAGTAGCAGCGATCGTTGTCATGGGTCTGGTCCTGTTGGTCGCCGGTTATGTCGGCGTCTTTTTCGGCCGCGTGATCAAGGCGGCAGTCAGCAGACAACGCGAGTATCTGGCGGATGCGTCGGCGGTGCAGTTCACGCGCCAGACTGATGGCATTGCCGGAGCCCTGAAAAAAATTGCGGCAACCAGCCAGGGGTCGTTACTCAGGGAAACAGAAACCGAAGAAGTGGCCCACATGCTTTTCGCCACAGGCGCCAAGTTTGCCTCTTTATGGGCAACGCATCCGCCGCTGGCGGAGCGCATCAGAGCCCTGGACCCATCATTCAAGAGCGAAGATATCGAGAGGCTGGCCGCCGAAATGTATGCGCAGCGAGCACGCGAGTTCACTGAAGAAAAGCCATTAAAAGATGAAAAGCCAGCGCAACGCGGCTGGTTTCCCGGAATGATCGCCGTCACGCCCGAGGCGATCACCGGCAGCATAGGCAATCCTGGTTTCGAGCACATCATGCAAGCGGCCGTTTTACACGCCGCGTTTCCGGCGGAACTTCTGGCCGGTGCCCACAACCCCGGACAGGCCGTGCTTCTTACCGTAGCCCTGTTGCTCGATAAAGATGACAAAGTACGCACGCGTCAGCTAACCATTATCGATTCGCGCCTGGGGGAAGGCGCCTCCGAGATCGCTGCGCAGTGGTTCAGCCAGGTTCGCAAACTTGGATTCGAGCACCGGCTGCCATTGCTGGAAATCGTATTCCCCGTATTAAAGCAGCGACCCATTGCCGACATTCAAACCGTATTGAAGCTCTGTGAAGAATTAATGCAGATCGATGGCGTTGTCGATACGTTCGAATTCACACTGACGGGTGTGTTGAAAATGCACTTGCGCGATGCTCAGTCACCATCCGCTGCCGGCAGAGGAAAGGCGCGCATAGCAAAACTCCATAAACCCATAAGCTTTCTGTTTGCCGCAGTTGCAGGCAACGGGCATACCTCGGAAGGCGACGCCCGTGAAGCATACGTGCGCGGCATTCGACGCCTGGCCGACGCCGATCCGGCGATTGAGGGTGAACTGGATGCGGGCCGCTTCCCTGCTTATTCGCCCTCGGCGGCCGGCGGGCTGGAAGAAGCGCTGCTGGCGCTCGACCAACTCACCATGCAGGACAAGGCCGTGCTGGTGCAGGCGCTGGTCGAAACGATCGTACATGACGGCCAGACAACGGTTGGTGAGGCAGAACTTCTCCGGGCCATTTGCGCAATGATCCATTGCCCGTTGCCGCCGCTTGCACCGCCTGCTACTCCTTCCTCGGATTGAAATCCGAGTGCTTGCGAAGCTTTTCGTATAGCTCGCGTTCCTTCTCACCCGGATGCTCGGGGACCATAACCTGCAGACTCGCAATGAGGTCGCCAGCGCCGCCTGTACGCCGCGGCAGGCCCTTGCCCTTGAGCCTGAGTTTGCCGCCTGTCTGAGATCCCGGCTTCACCGTCAGCAAGACTTTCTTTTCCAGCGTCGGAATTTCTATCTGTGCGCCAAGCACGGCCTCCCAGGGTGCAATCGGCACGTCGATCAGCAGGTCGTGACCACTGACTTTGAACCTCGGATGGGGTTCAAGCCGCACCGTGATGAGAATATCGCCGGCCCTGGCTGTTCCACCGCGCGGCACGCGCAGCACCTGACCGTCGGTCACCCCTTTGGGGATGCGAACCTTTACGTCGCGCCCGCCATCGCCGGGCCGCAGCGTTCTTTCCACGCCGCGAGCCGCCTCATCGAGACTGACGAACATTTCCGTCCTGTACTCATGCTTGGCAGGCCTGAAGTTGCCCGCAGCGCCACCCGACACGCCACCCATTCCCTGGCCGAACAGGTTTTCAAACAGGTCTCCAAGGTCGACGCTTTCGAAGCCCGAAAAACCCTGGCCCTGCGCGTTGCCAAAGTGCTGTGCCCAGTCGGGCGGCGGGCGAAATTCCTGGCCCGGCTGATAGGTACCAAGCTGGTCATAAATGCGCCGCTTCTCATCATCACGAAGGACTTCGTAGGCCTCGCCCACGTCCTTGAAGCGCTCCTCGGCGTTGCTCACCTTCGAAACGTCAGGGTGGTATTTGCGCGCAAGGCGACGATAGGCCTTCTTGATTTCGTCTTTAGAGGCCGTTCTGCTTACACCAAGCGTCTTGTAGTAGTCCTTGTATTTCATTGCTCTCGCCGTAGCCCCGGAGTCTTCATAAGCAAAGCCGATACCGGTCAGGTTTTTGGGGGCGCGCTATGCGCGCAGGGCTGACACCCAAACTGTTTTCAGCCATCTCAACTTAATTGGGTCGAAAAGGCGTTGATTCAAGCACCATTGCAACTGGCCGATGCTATGCTGATCCCGGCGACAAACCTATGTATTACAACGTTCTGGCACAAATACTGCTCCTTCTCGGCGCCTCCGTCGTGGCGGTGGCGCTCTTTCGCCGCCTGAGCTTGCCGCCTGTTCTCGGTTACTTCGTAGTGGGCTTTGCGCTCGGCCCGCATCTCCTCGGCATCGTGGACGACAACCAGGACGCCCGCTTTCTCGCCGAGTTTGGCGTTGTCTTCCTGCTATTCACTTTGGGGCTGCAGTTTTCGTTCCCGCGCCTCGTTGCCATGCGGCGCCAGGTGCTCGGGCTCGGCAGTGCGCAGGTTCTGCTGACGACCCTGTTGGCAGCGGGCGTTGCCGTCGCCGCGGGCCTTTCGCCGGAGGTCGCTTTGCTGCTCGGCGGGGCTGCAGCCATGTCATCAACGGCCGTGGTGATCCGCGAACTTGGCGCGCAGGGCGATATCAACCAGCCCCATGGAAATAACGCCATCGGCGTGTTGCTGTTTCAGGATCTCGCCGTGGTGCCGTTCCTGGTCCTCATCCCGCTCATGGCCGGTTCCGCAGAAATCATTTCCACGGGACGCGTGCTGCTGGCGATCCTGCAGGGTTTCGCCGCCGTCGCGGCAGTGTTTTTAGCCGGCCGCTACCTTATGCGGCCGCTTTTTCAGGAAATCGCACGCGGCGGTGTTGGCGAGCTCTTCACAATGGCCGCCCTGCTGATTGCCCTTGCGGCCGCCTGGCTCACCCACGCGGTCGGTCTTTCCTATGCCCTCGGCGGCTTCCTCGCAGGGATGCTGCTCGGGGAAACCGAGTACCGGCATCAGGTCGCCGGCGACATCAGGCCGTTTCGCGATCTGCTCCTCGGCCTGTTCTTCATTACCGTAGGCATGCTGATCGACTGGCGGGTCCTCGCCGACAATTTCCTGATCATTACCCTGCTCGTCATCGGTTTAGTCCTGGCCAAAGCCGTGATCATCGCACTCATAGCCCGCATCGGCGGCTCCGACAGTGCGAATGCCTTGCGCACGGGGCTGGTGCTGGCGCAAGGCGGAGAATTTGGCATCGCACTTGTCACCCTTGGTCTGCAGCGCGAGATCCTGCCTGCGGATATCGCGCAACTTGTTCTGGCAAGCCTGGTTGTGAGCATGGCGCTCACGCCCGTGCTTATCAAATACAACCGCGTTATTGCGGGTCTTATCCCGAACATCGACGCCGAGCCGAAGGTGCCGGGGATTGAGGAACCCGATGTCGGCACCGAACAGGCTGCCTCCCACGAACACGTCATCATCTGCGGTTATGGTCGCGTGGGGCAGAATATTGCCCGGGCCCTCGAGGAGGAAGGCATCGAGTTCGTCGCGCTCGATCTCGATCCTTACCGTGTGCGCGCGGCACGCGAAGCCGGCGACGCCGTCATTTACGGCAGCGCTACCCGCCCGGACATGCTGCGCGCCGCAGGTGTCTATCATGCTACCGCCGCTGTGATCACCTACCGTGAGCATAAGCAGGTTATGCGCGCCCTCCGGATATTGCGCGAGGGTCGTGCTGACCTGCCCATTCTTGTTCGCACGCGTGATGATACTCACCTCAATGACTATCTGAACGCGGGTGCGACAGAGGTCGTTCCGGAATCGCTGGAAGCCAGCCTGATGGTAATGTCGCATCTGCTTTTATTGCTGAAGGTGCCGGTTCGGAGAATCCAGGAAAAGGTACAGGGCATTCGTCAACGCCGCTACGGGGCGCTGAGAAAACTCTTTCGCAAAGAATTCGCGCGACCCATCGACTTTGATCACGCGCTGCGCGAGCAGCTGCGCACCGTGGTGCTGCCGCCGGGCGCGCGAGCCGTTAACAGGACGCTTGGCAGCCTGCAGCTCGAAAACTCGGGGGTGCTGGTTACCGCGCTCAGGCGCGATGGCATCGTGGGGCACCAGCCAGAGTCCGGCACAACCCTGCATGCCGGAGACGTGCTCATACTCTATGGCACGCCCGAAAATCTCGAGCACGGCGAAGAATTACTGCTGCAGGGCTAAGGCTGCCAGCTCCTAAGTTTCGTCGCGATAGCGGCGCAGCCAGATTGCGGCCGCGACAAACAGTGCACCCACAACGAAGCCTGTCCAAAGCTGCGGGCTGGTCAACAGCGGGGTCGGGTCGATGACATCGGTGACGCGGCCAACATTCTCAGCATCACCGCTTTGGAACCCTTCCCACATCACTTCCCACTTGTCGTCGTCAACCTGGAAGGCCAGCGGAATTACGCCTACGATGCGTTCACCCAGCAGTTCAGCGAATCGTTCAGTCCGCAACAGCATCTGTTCGAGCAGAACAAGCCCAATAGGCGGCAACACCGTCCACATAAACGGGGCCCGCCGAGCCCAGGCCGATGCGAGCATCACCCAGCCGACCAGCGGCACGTACCAGAGCGATTGGACGAGAAACGCGTAGGCGACAAACAGCGTTCCGTCAATCAAGGGCACGGGCTTCCATAGCAACGCCCAGGCGCTACCGCCCCCGAACCAGATGATCAGCGTCGCCATGATCATCAGCACCAGTGCCGAGCCAACCGTCACAGCGACGGTAATCGCCGGCACCGTGACCAGCGCAGTGACCAGCTTTGAAAGCACCGTGGTGCTATCCGGGACCGGCAACGATTTCCAGAACAGGATGCTGCGATCCTTGCGATCCGCATACAGGCTGTCCATCAGGTAGAAGGCAATGACGGCAACCATCACCAGGTTGAACACGATCAGAAGCAGGGGCCACCAGCTGTAGATGACGGGTCGCGCCGCCTCGGGAATGGTTCCGAGCAAAGTGACGACGCGTTCGTAGCCCACGTACTTGCTGACTACGTAAAAAGCGTTATAAATCCCGCTCAGCAGGATGAGTGCCGCTACAACCAGTGGCGCAACGTAAAACGCCGGGTTTTCCCAGACTTCTCTTTTCAGCAGCGCGACAACCGTCTTCATGCCGACACCCCCTGCATCTTCCCGACGAACAGATCTGCAACGCTGGGCACCCTCAACTCCCCAAGTGCCGACAGCTTTTCTTGCGGCACATCTTCAAACAACATGACATGACGACCAAAAACCTCCCGCGTGTGGATTGGCGACATTGCCAGTCCCTGCTCGCGCATTTCAGCCGTGACCATCACTTCGCTGTAACGATCAGCAACCGCTTCCATGGAGGCGTGCAAGACGATCTTGCCGTGCTGTATAAACATGAGATCGGTCAGGAGATTTTCTATCTCTTCGACCTGGTGCGTCGTGATGATGATCGTGCGCTTTTCATCGAAGTAATCATTGAGCAGGCTTTCATAGAAGCTCTTGCGAAAAAGAATGTCGAGGCCGAGCGTCGGCTCGTCCAGCACCAGCAGTCGCGCGTCGATGGCCATGACAAGCGCGAGATGCAGCTGCACAACCATGCCCTTTGAAAGTTGCTTCACCTTCTTGTTTAAGGAGATTTCCGTCTTCTCCAGAAACGCCATCGCTTTCTCCCGATGAAATCGGGGGTGCACTGTTTCTACAAAATCCAAAGCCTGGCTGACCTTGATCCAGCGCGGCAGAATCGCAACATCCGCGATAAAACAGACGTCCTTCATGAGTTCCGCGCGCTGCCGGTAGGGATTAAAGCCCAGCACCTCCAGGCTGCCCTCGAAGGGCGTCAGGCCAAGTATCGCTTTGAGCGCCGTGGTCTTGCCCGCGCCGTTGGGACCAATCAAACCAAGTATGCGTCCCTCTTCGATAGCGAAGCTCGAGGGCTTGAGTGCCTGAGTCGAGCCGTAGGACTTGGCCACCTGATCCGCTTTTATTAATACACTCACTTCGAATTATCCTTTGCGCCTGAGGCGAGCAGTTCTTTCGGATCAAGACCGAGGCGCTCTATAGTCGCGCGCACCCGCGGCCACTCTTTTTCCACAAACAGCTTGCGTTCGTCCTGCAGCAGACGAGCATGTGCGCCCTCCATTACGAACATGCCCAGACCGCGCTTCTTTTCCACCAGGTTCTCGTCCACAAGCTCCTGGTAGCCTTTCAAAACGGTGAGAGGATTCAGACGATAGTCGGCTGCGACGCTGCGTACGGACGGCAGCGCATCACCCTCCTCGAGCACGCCCTCAAGAATCATCGCAACTACGCGGTCGCGCAGCTGCCGATAGATTGGCTGGTCGTCGTTCCACTTAGGATCCAAAGTAGCTACCTGTCAGTTTGATAAAATTCATCGCCTGCTTACAAAACCACACGCACCGCGTGCTTCGTTAAAATGTCCAGAGCCGGATCAACGAGATCGCCGGCGTCAAAAGTCATGCCAATGGCATCGCCATTGTCTTCGTCAGCGGCCTTGCCAGCGTCAGCACCGGCCTTGTCCGGCGCGTTCGCCACGGGCGCAGTTCGCTGCGTCGACATGGTCGCGGCCTGATTGCGTGCCTGGACCTCTGCACCCCGAATGGTGAAACCGATTCCTACGATCATCGCGACGGAAAAATAAATGCCCGCGACCATCGCCAGCTTGGTGTTTTTGTCTGCCAATCCGCTCATTTTCTTATCCTCACAGCTTCTGTCCCTTAGCCTCTTTGCCCCGCCCCGGTGAAGGGGTGTTGTAGTTAACTATAACACTAAACCCCACAATTGCAACAAGGCGCGCAAAAAATATCGCCTGAAATCCTTTAACTAATTGAAAATAAATTGTTTTCCGGCCAATCAACAACGACCCCGGGCGCGCTGCTCAAGGGGCCCCGTTCAGAACTTGTGCCTGGCAAGCGGCGCTGAATTGGCTTTCCCGAGGCTACGGGCACGCAAGACCTCGATCCCGGGGTCCCGGTGTTAGAATCTTGCGCCTTGCGAGGGAGACGTCATCACCTAATTCCGGGAGCACCGAGAAAAATGAACAAACCAGTCAGAGTCACCATTACCGGCGCGGCCGGCCAGATCGGATACCAGCTCGCTTTCCGCATCGCGTCCGGGCAGCTGCTTGGCGAAGAGCAGCCAGTCATTTTGCAGCTTCTGGAGATTCCGCCTGCCATGGGCGCGCTTGAGGGCGTCGTAATGGAACTCAATGACTGCGCCTTCCCGGCACTTCACGGCGTCATCGCCACTGACGATGCGAACGTGGGCTTTAAAGACACGGACTACGCTTTGCTGGTCGGAGCCAAGCCGCGTGGCCCGGGCATGGAGCGTGCAGATCTCCTGCTTGGAAACGCCAAAATCTTCTCGGCACAAGGCAAGGCCATCAACGAACACGCGAGCAAAGACATCAAGGTGTTGGTAGTTGGCAATCCGGCAAACACAAATGCCCTGATAGCCAGCGCCAATGCGCCGGACATTGATCCGCGCCAGTTCACCGCTATGACGCGCCTTGATCACAACCGGGCGCTGGCTCAGATCAGCGAGAAAACAGGTAGCCACGTGACCAGCCTGCGCAACATGACAATCTGGGGCAATCACTCGGCAACTCAGTACCCGGACGTCAGTCATCTCACGATCAAAGGCGAGCCTGCCAAGACGCAGCTCGACAAGGGCTGGCTGGTGGATACCTTTATCCCGACGGTGCAGCAGCGCGGGGCGGCTATCATCAAGGCGCGTGGCGCATCGTCTGCGGCGTCGGCAGCCTCTGCGGCCATCGACCACATGCACGACTGGGCGCTAGGCACCGCCAGGAATGACTGGGTCAGCATGGCGGTACCGGCAGACGGCAGTTACGGTATTGAGCCGGGCGTTATTTACTCGTTCCCGGTGACCTGCGAGGGCGGTGACTGGAAAATTGTTCAGGGCCTTGAGATCGATGACATGAGCCGCGAGCGGATGGATATCACCGACAAGGAACTTCGCGATGAAAGGGCCGCTATAGCCGACCTCCTGTAGTCAAATTCGGCTGCTCACCAGCCGGCGGCAGCGTCCGCGGGCGGGCGAGACGGACAAGTCACAGACCTATACGATTCAATCACTTAAGTCTGGCCACCGAGGCCGGGCAGCAAAACTGCGACGCGGGTCATACCGCATTGCAACAATTTTTGGTGTATAGTGAGTTCATGTAACTTTCCGGCCACCGGCTGTGGTGGCAGAACCCATCTCAGGAAGGCCAAAAATGCTCACATCACTGCTCTGGTTCCTGCTCTTCTTCGGTGGCGCCCTTGCGCTCGCTTACCATCGAATCGATCTGCGTCGGGCAACAATTTACTTCGGCGCCGCCGTGCTGGCGTACCTGGTTCTCGGCAGCGGTGGCTGGCTGATCAAGCTGCCCCTGGTGCTGATACTGGCGGGACTTATCGCGCTCAACCTTGACGAACAGCGCCAGTCCCGGATTACCGCGCCTCTTCTGAAAGTCTACCGAAGCATGCTGCCGAATATGTCGGCCACCGAGCGGTCTGCAATCGCAGCCGGAACGACCTGGTGGGACGGCGATCTTTTCAGCGGCGCGCCCCGCTGGAGCAAGTTGCTCACAACGCCGGCGCCGAAGCTGACGGAAGAAGAGCAGGCGTTTCTTGACGGCCCTGTCGAAGAGCTTTGTCGCATGCTGGATCAGTGGCAGATCACCCACGAACTCGGTGATCTTCCGCCCGAAGCCTGGCAGTTTATGAAGGACAAAGGCTTCTTCGCGATGATCATCCCGAAGAGCTACGGAGGGCTGGAGTTCTCCGCCTTCGCGCATTCCGAGGTGCTCATAAAGATCGCAAGCCGCAGCGCGACCGCCTGCTCCATCGTGGCGGTGCCAAACTCGCTCGGTCCCGCCGAACTGCTGCTGCAGTACGGCACCGAAGAACAAAAGGACCACTACCTGCCGCGTCTGGCAACCGGTGAGGACGTTCCGTGTTTCGCTCTGACGGCTCCGCGCGCGGGTTCAGATGCTACCTCCCTCACTGATTCCGGCGTCGTCTGCAAGGGTAAGTTTGAAGGCAAGGAAGTAATTGGCATCCGCCTTAACTGGGACAAGCGCTATATTACGCTCGCGCCTGTTGCCACCGTGCTCGGCCTCGCCTTTCGCCTTCACGATCCCGATCACCTGCTGGGCGACGAAAGCAAGGAAGACTACGGCATTACCTGCGCCCTAATACCCACGGACATGCCGGGTATCACCATCGGGCGTCGCCATTTTCCGGTTAATATCCCGTTTCAGAACGGGCCGACCCAGGGCAAGGACGTATTTGTGCCGGTGGATTACATCATCGGCGGCGCGAAGATGGCCGGCCAGGGTTGGCGCATGCTGGTTGAAAACCTGGCGGTTGGTCGTTCGATCTCATTGCCTTCAAATTCCACCGGCGGCGCGAAAGCGGCTACGGCGGCCACTGGCGCCTATGCCCGCATTCGCAAGCAGTTCAATATGCCCATTGGCTATTTCGAAGGCGTGCAGGAAGCAATCGCCCGCATCGTTGGGCACACCTATACCATGGATGCCGCCAGGACCATGACGGCGGGTGCCGTCGACCTTGGCGAAAAGCCCTCGGTGCTCTCTGCAATCGTTAAATATCACTGCACGGAAATGGGCAGGCGCGTTGCCGAAGACGCCATGGACGTGCACGGCGGCAAGGGAATCATGCTTGGGCCACGTAATTACCTTGCACGAGGCTACCAGGTCGTGCCCGTGGCAATCACGGTAGAGGGCGCCAACATCCTCACGCGGAATATGATCATATTCGGCCAGGGTGCGATTCGTTGCCACCCGTGGGTAATGAAAGAAATGGAGGCGGCGGCCAATCCGGACGAAGAGGAAGGGCTGCGGGAGTTTGACAGGGCGCTGTTCGGGCATATCGGCTACACGCTCAGCAATGCTGCTCGCTCACTGGTGCTTTCCGTAACCATGTCGAAGTTTTCAGATGCGCCGAGCACACCGGGCACCAAGCGTTTTTATCAGCACATCAATCGCTTCGCAGCGTCCTTTGCTCTGCTGGCCGATGCGGCAATGCTGACTCTCGGGGGCAGCCTGAAGCGCCGTGAAGCTCTGTCAGCGAGACTCGGCGACATGCTGAGCTATATGTACCTCGCCTCCAGCGTGCTGAAGAGATTCGAAGACCAGGGACGACCCGAGGCCGACCTGCCCGTCGTGGAGTATGCCTGTCGCGACCTTATGTACCGCTGCCAGGACACCATGCATGAGCTGCTGCGCAATTTCCCCAACCGGGTGGTGGCGCTCTTTTTGCGGGGGCTGGTTTTCCCGATCGGCAGAACCTACCGGGCGCCGAGTGACCAGAAACGCCATAAGGTGGCAGCCCTGGTTTTGAGCCCGACTGAAACCCGCGAGCGACTGGTCAACGGCATTTATCGTGAGCGCCAGCCCGGCAACCCCATAGGTCTTCTGGATAAGGCCCTGGAGATGGCGGTTGACGTCGAGCCGATTGAGAAGCGAATTCGCCGGGCGATCAAGGAGAAGCGGATATCGGAAACCACCGTAGAGCAGCAGATCGATGATGCAGAGAAAGCAGAGATCATCGGTAAGGAAGAAGCGGCATCGTTACGTGAGTTTTCCGAGCTCGTTTATGAACTCATTACCGTCGACGACTTCGATCCGCATGAGCTGGGCATAAAGGCTTACGCGGCGAAAATGACATCACCGGCCAAAGCAAAGAGCAACGGCAAGAAGGCTGGCTCTCGTAAGCGCGCTCGGCGCAAACCCGCCGCAGTTGCGTCCTCGCAGCCTCCCGCCTGATAACGACCTACCTCGTCAGGAGGCGCGTTCCGTAATCTTGAGCGGCGCGCCTCCGGATTCAACCAGCTTCGCAAGCAGCTCGGAATTCATGGGCACGCCAAGGAAAAAGCCCTGAGCGTAATTGCAGCCCAGTGCCTCAAGCTGGTCGAGCTGGGCCTGGTTTTCCACGCCTTCGGCGACGACCTTGATTCCCAGGCTATGGCCGAGGCTGATGATCATACGTACGAGTTCGGCCTTCTCGGCGCTGCTCACGATATCGTGGACAAAGCTCTTGTCGACCTTTATCACATCGATGGGCAGTTTCTGCAGTCGTGACAACGACGAGTAGCCCGTACCGAAGTCATCTACCATTATTCGAAAACCCAGTGCCTTCAGCTTTTCGAGAACCCGTTTCTCGCCGGTTCCGCGGTCAAGCAGCATGCGCTCCGTCAATTCAAGCTGCACGCGCGACGCGTCGACGCCCGCCTCGCTCAGCACGCTCGAGATATTCTCGACGAAATCCGGCATCGCAAATTCACGGTCCGAGATATTGATGCTTACGCCTGGCGGCTTGCCCTTCCTGATGCTGCTGTCCCAGAACTTCAGATCCTGGCAAACGCGCCTCAGCACCCAGCGACCCATGGTGATAGCAAGGCCTGATTCCTCTGCAAGATGCACAAATTCGCCCGGGCCCAGCAAACCATCCTGCTTGTGCTGCCAGCGCAACAGAGCCTCGCAGGAAACAAGCTCATCATTAGACAGGTCATAAATCGGCTGGTAATACAAGCGCAGATGATCCTCATCCAGCGCCTCGTGAAGCTCCGACTCCAGCTTGAGCCGTGCAACCATGTTCAGATGCATTCCGGTATCAAACATACGGTGGCGGCCACCACCCGACTCCTTGGCGCGATACATGGCGATATCCGCGTCGCGCAGCAGTTCTTCTGCATTCTCGTAACTTGACGCGCCCTTCGCAATCCCGATGCTTGCGGACGCCGAGATCGTATGCCGCTGCACATAAAAAGGCTGGTTAACATCCTGAATAATCCGCTCGGCTAACAGCTCCACTTCGGCACGGTCATTGAGTCCATCTGCGAGCACGGCAAACTCGTCGCCGCCAAGCCGGGCCACAATGTCCCCCGGGCGCACAGAGTTTTGCAGGCGCTCTGCAAACGCTCGCAGCAAAAGATCACCCGTCTCATGACCGTAGCTGTCATTGATAAGCTTCAGGCGATCCATGTCGATAAACAGCACCGAAAAAATATAATCCTGGGAACGGGCCGAACGATAAATCGCGCGCTCGAGGTGTTGAATAAAGCGGCTGCGGTTGGCCAGATCGGTCAGTCCATCATGAAACGCATCATGGGTCAGTTTTTCTTCTGCGCGATTGCGCTCGACAACTCCAACGTAGGCACTTAGCGCCAGTTCGACCATCTCCCTGTCACCCTGATCAAACCGCCATTGCGAGGCCTCTTCGCTGTCACTGTGCCCGAGCACAAGCGCGAGACCCGAGGCTTCATCAAAATCCCAGAGGATGGCGTCGGCGTCCATGAGTTTCTTAATCTGAAACTTGAAATCGCTGTCAGGCGTCGATGGGTTCAGAAAAGCAAAGCCCTCGACAAAGCCGGTTTCCCGCAGCACATTTTTCCCGATCGCCTCCTTGTGCAGCAGTTTCACCACTTCAAAACTCTCGGCACTGTCACGCTTAAGCAATGCGACTCGATTTATGTCGAGTGATTCGGCGACAATATTGATAAACGTTGAAGCAAGCTCTTTCGGGCGAGCCTCCAGCCTTTCTATCCGGTAAAGCTTGCGCAGCATGTTGGCAACAATCTGGCTGCGCTTCATCTCTCGCCGGGTTTCGGACATACGACTGCGCAGACGACCGATCTCTTCGAGCAGTTCCTCGCGCGAAGCGTCGTCAAAATTATTTTTCCCGTTGCGGTCGCTCATGCTGTGTTTCGGTATGTTTGTTTATCGCCTGCCCAGCGCTCTGAACGCCAGCATTGCCGGGTGCTTAAGTAGTTGTTATTTCGCTCTTTAGCTTATCACAGCGCCTGAATTACCCGGCTCGAGTGCTAGAATCCCGGAGGATTCCCTCGCCAACAAAAGCCCACAGAAGGCCCTGAGAGAAAACGCAGAAATCTTATGTCGCATCAGCACATCATTTACCAGGTGGATATGGATATCGACGGCGAGGTTGCCGACTCGTTCGATGTCTGGCTCGGCGAACACATTGACGACATGCTGGCCATTGCCGGTTTTGTGAGCGCCGAGGTACTGGCTGATACAGAAAGTGTTCAGCAGGGTGTCGTTCACCGCTCTGTGCAGTACCGGATCAAGGACCGGCAGTCGCTTGAACATTATCTCAGTCACGACGCAGAACGCATGCGCGCGGAGGGACAGCGACGCTTCGGTGGCTATTTCAAAGCAACGCGCAAGATTCTTTCCGCTGGCGGACCGCGGGCAGGAAGTGCAGAGCTTGAGTTGTTGCGATCATGCCGCAACTGCAGCGCACCGCTCACCGGGCAGTATTGCCACGCGTGCGGCCAGCGTGATCGCAAGCGCATGATTTCGGTGTGGGAGCTTTTTCGCGACCTCATCGGTGACCTTTTTGAAATTGATTCGCGACTCTGGCGCAGCGTGTTGCCGCTGCTGCTTCGCCCCGGAAAGCTGACTGAAGAATACCTTGCAGGTCGTCAGGTTTATTACACGCCACCGCTGCGCATGTACCTGGTTGTCAGTATTCTCTTTTTTCTTGTCGCCAGCTTCGGCGGTGATGGCAGCAGGCTCACGATTAGCGGCGAGCAACTCAGCGATTCAGCCGTGATCAGCTCTGAGGCGCAGCAAGAGAGCATTCGCCAGTGCGACGAACTGGATATCAATCTGGGATCAGGCTCACTCGCGCAGGAGGAAATTCCGGAGATCATTAAACAGGTCTGCAGACGTATTGCGGTTGATCGGGGCAAGACGTTCCTGAAGAACCTTTACGACAACCTGCCCACGATGGTCTTCCTGTTCCTGCCCCTCATCGCGATGGTGCAAAAAATTCTGTACATTTTTTCGCGCCGCTACTACGTTGAACATCTTCTGTTTTTCGTGCATTTCCATTCGTTTTTCTTTTTGAATCTGACTGTGTCTGTGCTTCTGTCGCGCATTCCTGACTTTTTCGGCGCTCAGGGCGTCCTCGTAACGCTGATGATCATCGCGCTGTCAGTCTACATACCGGTTTATTTATTCAAAGCGATGCGCAGGGTCTACGGCCAGAGCTTTTTTGTCACCCTGATCAAATATGTCCTGCTGTTCGTGGCATACCACGTCTGCCTGACAATGACGATGCTGGCAGGGTTCGTGTACACCGCCCTGTCGGTTTGAACATGCCAGGCGCCAGAAGCTCGCCATCA
The DNA here is from genome assembly GCA_013003115.1 of Gammaproteobacteria bacterium. GTDB lineage: Bacteria > Pseudomonadota > Gammaproteobacteria > Steroidobacterales > JABDLF01 > JABDLF01. The sequence continues at coordinate 3,269 of JABDLF010000069.1, read as the reverse complement.
CGCCGTGAATAGGAAACACTGGCAAATCTCCTTAGTGGCTGGATCGCTTTGCGGCGTCCTTGTCTCGGCCGTAATGACCATAAACGACTGGCGCCTTAACCCGGGCGGTATCTTTCATAGCCAGGCAGATACGAACTGGCACATTGTCGCCGAAACAGCTTTAAGCTGGCTGCTGCCGGTAGCAGCTGTGTCGACGGCCATGGTGGCCGCAATCATATTCCTCGCACTGCTCGTCACCGGGCAACGAAAACAGAAGTAGATTTCATTGGCGGTGTGGCGAACTGGAAAATTCAGCTATGCGAGCACGGCATCTAGCATGCTATCAGAGTGGTGACCGAGCGTGACTGATCAGGCGAGCGCTTGCCTGCCCCGGCAACAATAATGACGTCCATTTTTCCATCGCCGTTAAGATCACTTAGCCAGATATTGCGCTCGTCAGCGGGCAGGTCTACCTTAACTTTGCCGGGCTCTCGGGCAAACGCTTCGTCCCCGGCAACGCCTTGCCAGACAAACAGCTCTTTCGGGCTTTGACCAATGAGCAGGTCAGATCGCCCGTCGCCGTCGACATCTCCCAGCAGCACAGGAGGAAAGAAGATATTGCCGATTCCGGACAGCGGACTGAAGCGTCTGACCTTTTTTCGCGTAACAAGTTTGTCTGGAAAAACGCCATCTTGCTGGCGATAGAATTCGAGATCCAGGGCAACAGAGTTGCCCACCATTGCGCGTGCCATCCCGCCAAAACCAACACGTACGTCTCTGAACATGACGTCCGGTTGGCCGTCACCGTTCATGTCTTTAAACAGCTGTGACGAGTAGCCCCACGGCTGCATACCCCCTGCCCTGCCCGCGGGCTTAAGTATTGCGCTTGCCTGCGCTGAAAAAGAGATGCCCTCCGGACTGGTCTCGCCAAAGTACACTTCATACACGCTGCGCTGCCTCAGCATGGACCGGCCCGACAAGGTAAGCGTCACCATGTCAGCAACGTTATCAGCGTTCATATCCTGGAATGAGTGCAGAATCTTTCGTGTGCTGCTCTGGTTTAAACCGAACAACAGGGAAATCATGCCCTCGTCGACGAAGTCATAAGCACGTGAATAAGTGGCATCGGAGTCGAACGGCACCCCGAATTTGACCTCCGCGGGTTCCGTCTCGAAAAGCCCGTCGGCGTTCTGAAGATAAACGTCAAAATGATCGTTGTTCCAGAAAACCAGATCCGCCCGACCGTCCTGGTTCTGATCGAACTGGTGGATGCGGCTCAGGTAAACGGGAATAGTGCCAGCGGAAATTCCGAGACTGCGATAACTTTTGTCCTCGTTCATTGCCGGGGCATCCAGAAAAGGCTCTGGCGGACCATATCGGGCCGGCTCCGAAAACGAGCCGTCTGCCAGTTGCGTGGCCACCCAGAATCCATCGAAGTCAGGAATAATCAGATCATCACGACCGTCAAGGTTGAGATCGCGCGCTATATCCACGGTAGCGACTTCTCCTCCCGCCCGGGTCGTGCTTCCCCTGGAATTCTGTGACGCGTTGTAGTTTGAATAGACCGTCGCAATCGGGTGATAGGTGACTGTCTCGGGGTCGAACCAGCTGATCAGGCCTCGCTTTATTGTTACAAGCCGATCCCGCCCGGCAATACCAGCAACGTCGACGAACAACACGTCCTTATCCATCGTAGATTCGAGCACCGGTACCCATGCGTTATGGGTAAGCCGGTACATTTGCAGCTTGCGCTCGCCTTCCTCATCGACACTCAACACCATCAACTGTGCGGTGTTATCGCCCAGGAAATAACCTTCTACAACGGTCTGAGCCTTCCCGGAGCCCGTTGCAAAAGTCAGGTGCTCAAACAGCTCGCTGCCGCTCGCGCCGGCCGGGGAGCTTGCGCAGCCCAGCTGCAGGCCAGCAAGGAAAAGCGCCGGGCCGACCATCCTCAGGCGTTTGCTGAGCCTGCATGCCGCTTCGCGCTGCCTGGAAAAATATGAGGTAAACATGATCAATTCGTGCGGCCGCGCAGGCTCTTCCTCGCTGCTTCGTAGTGTTGCGACTTTGAAGCATAATGCCTGCGTACTATAATACAATACGAATATTGCAAGTCTTGCTTTACGATACTTTAAGACCTTTGAAGTGGTGCTTCTATGAGCCAAACCGGCCAGATTACGACGTCGCTGAAGCGCTGCCTGCGCTCCCAGGGACTCACCTACCGCGACCTCGCCAAAGCGCTGAACCTGAGCGAGTCCAGCGTAAAACGCCTCTTTTCCGAGCAGACTTTTTCGCTGCATCGCCTTGAAGAGATCTGCCGGTTCCTGGGTATGTCAATCTATGAGCTATCTCAGATTGCCGCTGTTCACGACAACAACCGAACGAGCCAGCTCAGCGAGCAACAGGAACAGGCGCTTGCCGCTGACCCGCCGCTGCTTGCGTATTTTTACTTGTTGCTAATCGGCTGGAAGCCGCACCGCATTGGCAAGCGACTTGATCTCGACGAGCCTGGCCAGCAGCGTTGCCTGACACGACTGGCTCGCCTCGGGCTTATTAACCTTATGCCCCGTAAGCAGGTTCGACTGCTCACCGATGCTCGAATCCAGTGGCGCGCGGGCGGACCGATCAGGCGCCGCTACGAGAAACAAGTCAAAAACGAGTTCATCGACTATGATTTCAGCAGCGCCGACGAAAGCCTGAAGCTGGAAAACAGCGAGCTGACGGATGCATCTATTAAGTTACTCATGAAGCGTATTGAGAGGCTCGCCGAGGAGTTTTCGGAACTCGCGGAACTGGATCGCAGCATCCCACACGAGCAGAAGCGTGGCTTCGGAATGCTTCTTGCGGCCAGGCCATGGACATTCTGGAATGCCATCGAAAAGCTGCCGGAAATCGGCTAGCTTTTACTGCTGCAAGACGCCGTTTTTTAAGGAAGGTTGTGTCATGACAAACTTCAAAAGTGCTGAACAACTTGCACGAGCCTGGATAGATGGTTGGAACGCGGGGACACCGGAGCAGATTCCCCTCTCCCCGGACTTTGCACACACAAGCCCGTTCGGCACTGTCAGCGGGCGGGAAAGATACCTGGAGTGGGTGCGACCCCTGGCTGCGAAAAATGTCACGTCGCTAAAAATTATTCGTACGCTTTCACACGGCGATCAGTGTGCGATCTGGTTTGAAATGGGCACCCCGAACGGAGCGGTGGCCGTCTGTGACTGGGTGGAGACCTGCGATGGGCAGGTTACCGCTATCACGTCCTTCTACGACGCCAGCCATCTGCCAGAACGCAA
>JABDLF010000057.1 GCA_013003115.1 Gammaproteobacteria bacterium | reverse complement strand
AAGCCCGAGATTTGGCTATGGAGCGAGCGGCGCTGGTGCGCTGCCTGAACTGGGCCGGCCAGTACACCTCGCATGTGCACAGCGATTTTGGTAATCACGTGTTACTCGAAATCAGCGGCAGCCTGCGTTTGTTCGGTGGCTTGTCCGCCTTGCGCACAAAGATCGCTGAGGGCTTTGCGAGTCTTGGTTATGAGGCTTGCATAGCAGTTGCACCTACACCGCGAGCTGCGCTGTGGCTGTCACGTGCCGGGCAGGCTGTCACAGTCTCAGCAATAAAAAATTTGTCGGCACATCTGGGGGCGCTGCCGCTGGCAGCAACAGCCTGGCCGGATAAAGTGTGCCGGAACCTGCGCGATCTGGGACTGCGCCAGCTGGGTGATTGCCTGCGCCTGCCCCGCAACGGTTTCGGCCGGCGCATTGGTAAGGCTTATTTGCAGGAACTCGATCAGGCGCTGGGCCGCGAACACGATCCCCGCACGGCCTGGCAGCCACCCGAATACTATTGCGGCCGCATGGAGTTGCCCATGCCGGTCAGCAAGCACGACTGGCTGTTGCACGCAATCGGGCGATTACTGCGGGAACTCAGCGGCTTTCTGCGCGCGCGTGAAGCGGGCATACGGCGCCTGCAGCTGTACTTGCAGCACGAAGATGCAGCGGCGACTCGTTGCGTACTGCATCTGTTGCATGAAGAGCGTGATGCGCAGCGCCTGCTTGAACTGCTGAGCGAACGTTTGCATCGCGAGGTTCTTCCGGCACCGGTGGTGGCGGTCAGGATCAGGAGCGACGCGCTGCGGGTGCTCAGGCGAGCGCCGGAACAGCTTTTTGGCCAGCGCGAGCGCAAGGCCGGTGTATCCATGACAGCGGATATGCTTGTGGAGAGGCTGCGGGCGCGACTCGGTGGCGAAGCCGTACACGGTCTCTGCCTGGTTCCTGAGCATCGTCCGGAGTCGGCGTGGCAGGTCAGCGAACCGGGTCGCGACAGCGATGCGTTGCGCGTAAAGGAACGGCCTTTCTGGCTGCTGGACAGCCCGCGTCGGTTACCGATTCGCGCACACCAGCCATGGCTGGATGGCCCGTTGAGCGTTGAGTCCGGGCCCGAACGCATCGAGACCGGCTGGTGGGATGGTAAGGATGTGGCGCGGGATTATTTTCGCATGCGCACCCATGGCGGCATTTGCCTGTGGGTATTTCGCGAACGTCGCGGCACGCGCGCATGGTTTCTGCACGGTGTGTTTGCATGAGCACAGCGGCGCCGCCGTATGCAGAACTCCACTGCCTCAGTAATTTCACTTTTCTTCGCGGCGCGTCGCATCCTGAGGAACTGGTAACGCGGGCAGCGGAGCTTGGTTACAGCGCGCTCGCAATTACGGACGAGTGCTCCGTGGCTGGCGTGGTGCGTGCGCATGTTGCGGCGAAGGCATTACCGCTCAGACTCATTATCGGCAGCGAGTTGCGGCTCGCCGACGGACCGCGCCTTGTTGTGCTGGCCAGCAATCGCGATGCCTACGGGCAGCTCTGCGCGCTCATCACCCGCGGCCGCCGCGCGGCTCCCAAGGGTGATTACCTGCTGACTCGCGCAGACTTTGCGCAGGGTTTGCCAGGGTGTCTTTTTATTTACCTGCCCGACGATGACCCGGAAGAGGCCAGCCGGCACGGTCGCTGGTTGTCGGAGTCGTTTCCGGGCAGCGCATGGCTGGGCGTCGAATTGCTCGCAGAGGGTGATGACGTGCGCCGCCTCGCGGCTGCAACCGATCTTTCCTGCGCAAGCAGACTGCCCATGGTGGCCTGCGGAGATGTGCACATGCACGCGCGTGGCCGCCGGGCGCTGCAGGATACGCTGACGGCTATACGCGCCAACACTACGGTGGCAGCGGCGGGGTTGCGTCTGTACCCGAGCGGAGAGCGCCATCTCCGGCCGCCCACGAAACTTGCACGTATTTACCCGCCTGCTCTGCTGGAGGAGAGTCTGCGTATCGCCGCGCGCTGCACTTTTTCGCTGGAAGAGTTGCGCTATGAGTATCCGGACGAACTGGTACCCGCAGGGGAGACGCCCGCGAGCTATCTCAGGCGTCTGACCCGGGAAGGTATGCGCAAACGCTGGCCGGAAGGCGTAGCCGCCTCCGTAAAAAAACAGATCAGGCACGAACTCGCGCTGATCAGCGAGCTCTGCTACGAGCCCTATTTTCTGACCGTCCACGACATTGTGCGCTTCGCGCGGGGGCGCGGCATTCTGTGCCAGGGTCGCGGTTCGGCCGCCAACTCGGCCGTATGTTTTTGTCTGGGTATTACCGAAGTCGATCCGTCGCGCATGGCGATGCTGTTCGAACGCTTCATTTCCAAAGAGCGCAACGAGCCACCTGATATCGATGTGGATTTCGAACACGAGCGTCGCGAAGAGGTTATCCAGTATCTGTATGCAAAGTACGGTCGTGAGCGTGCGGCGCTGACCGCTACGGTGATTTGCTACCGGGGGCGCAGCGCTATGCGCGATGTTGCGAAGGCGCTGGGCCTGGATCCGCCCGCGGTCGAGCGACTGGCACGCAGCATGCGCTGGCGGCGTGACGGCTCCATCGACGACGAGCGCATTCGCGAGTCTGGCTTTGATCCTGCAAGCTCAGTCATACGTCGGCTGCTTGCACTGGTGCGTACGCTGATGGGGTTTCCGAGGCACCTGTCTCAGCATGTCGGGGGATTTGTGATTTCCCGTGGACCACTGGCAGAGCTCGTGCCGGTAGAAAACGCGGCAATGCCTGATCGCACCGTTATTCAATGGGACAAGGACGATCTTGACGATCTCGGCTTGCTCAAGGTGGACGTGCTGGGTCTCGGTATGCTGAGCGCCATCCGGCGCAGTTTCGAATTTATCGAAGGCTACAGCGGGCGTGCTCTCAGCCTCGCCACGGTGCCGGCGGAAGATCCCGTGGTCTACGACATGGTTTCGCGCGGTGAGACCATGGGCGTTTTCCAGATCGAGTCGCGTGCCCAGATGGCGATGCTGCCGCGCTTAAAGCCCCGCTGCTATTACGACCTGGTGATTGAAGTTGCCATCGTGCGCCCGGGGCCGATTCAGGGCGAGATGGTGCATCCGTACCTGCGCCGCCGCCAGGGCATCGAAGCGGTGAGTTACCCCAGCGAGGCGGTGCGTTCGGTACTTTCGAGGACCCTGGGTGTGCCTATTTTTCAGGAGCAGGTGATGCACCTGGCCATGGTGGCCGCCGGCTTTTCTGCCGGTGAAGCCGACCAGCTGCGTCGCGCCATGGCGGCATGGAAGCGCCGCGGCGGTCTCGGGCCATTCGAGGACAAGCTCATCGGCGGCATGCTTGAGCGCGGTTACGAGGCCCGGTTTGCGCAGCAGGTGTTCCAGCAGATTAAAGGCTTCGGCGAGTACGGGTTTCCGGAATCCCATGCCGCCAGCTTTGCGTTGCTTGTGTATGTCTCGGCCTGGCTCAAATGTCATGAGCCGGCCGCATTTACCGCGGCGCTGATCAACAGTCAGCCCATGGGGTTCTACGCGCCTGCGCAACTGGTGCGAGAAGCGCGTCGCCAGGGCGTTGAGGTGCGCCCCGTCGATGTGCAGGCAAGTGACTACGACTGCACGCTGGAAATGACTGCGGACGAAACACCCGCGCTGCGGCTTGGTCTGCGCCTGGTAAAGGGCCTGTCCACGGATGCTTCGCTGCGGCTGGTTACCGCGCGTGGGGCGAATGGGTTTCGCAGTATGGATGATTTGCACGTGCGTACGAACCTTGATCGCGGCGATCTGGCTGCACTGGCTTCAGCTGATGCCCTGCGCAGTCTCACTGGCAACCGCCACCAGGCGCGCTGGCAGGTGCTGGGGGCAGAGAAGCCGACCAGCCTGTTTCGCAGTTTCGAATTTCGCGAAGGCACGCCGCTGCTGACGCGACCGGGCGAGGGGCAAACGGTGGTCGCCGATTACAACAGCCTCGGGCTGAGCCTGGCGCGCCACCCGCTTGATCTGCTGCGCGCGCGGTTGCGCAGGGATGGCATCAGCAGCGCCCGGGAGATCGAGAAGATGCAAGACGGCGCGAGTATCAAGGTGGCCGGACTGGTGATTACGCGCCAGCGGCCCGGCACGGCCAGCGGCGTGACCTTCGTAACGCTTGAGGATGAAACCGGTTATATGAATCTGATCGTGTGGCGCAGCATTGCGGAGGCGCAGCGCCGGGCGCTGCTGGAGTCGCGGTTATTGACAGTGACAGGAAAATTGCAGCGCCAGGAAGGCGTGCTGCACGTGATCGCAGAGAGATTGAAAAACCAGAGCAGCCTGCTTGGCACGCTGCTGGTTCGCTCACGGGACTTTCACTAGCCCCGCCGCCACCAAGCGTTACTCGTCGTCCAGAAAATCTTCGTCGTAAAGATCGCGCAGCGATTCCTTGAGTCGCTTGCGCTCCAGCAGGTTTTCGACCCTCTGCCATGCCGAGGTATCGCGCGTATTCCCGCCGTGCGTCTGAGACTCGAACTCGTTCACAATCTGGTCGACATCAAAAAGCCCGGTATCTAACGGATCGCCGTCCATCGCGTCATCGTCGTAACCGACTTCATCTGTATTGCTCATGCCATGTGCTCCAAAAGTCGCTGCCAAGGTGCAAAATCAACAATTCATCCCATCGGACATAAACCTAATATCCTTAAACTTCCGGGAATGCAAGGGCTTAGCGCAAGTTCTCAGAAACAGGCTTACCCATGCCTGAAATGCACACGAGATTCGCCATGACCCGAATGGAGATTCCGGGTCGGCACAGGCCACAACAAAAGCTAGTTGATCAGGTCGTTGAGATTGAAGATGGGGAGGAGCAGCGCGATCACGATGGCGAGGACGAGGGCACCCATCAGCAGGATCATCGCAGGTTCAAGAACGCTGAGGAGCGTCGCGACAAGGGAATCCATTTCCCGTTCCTGATAGCTTGCAGACCTTTCCAGCATGGCCGGCAATTCGCCGCTGGCCTCGCCGCTGGAAATCAGGTGAATCGTCATGGGCGGGAAAAGCTTGCTGATCGCCAGCGACTTGCCGATGGGCGCACCCTCGCGCACCCTGCGTGCAACATCCTCCACCGCCTCGCGCATGGGAATGTTAACCACAACGGCCCCGGAAATTCTGAGTGCATCCAGGACGGGCACACCACTGCCGGCCAGTATGTTCAGGGTGCGGGTAAAACTCGCCGTGTTGAATCCGCGAATCAGCCGTCCGACGAGGGGCATGCTTAGCAGCATGCGATGCCAAGTCCGCCTCGCCCCCGGTTGTTTCAGCAACGCGCGCAGCCCGAAAAATGCGAGCACAATCGCGCCAATCAGCAGCAGCCCGTTATCGCGCATGAAGTCGCTGGTGCCGATCAGAATCTTGGTGGGCAGGGGCAATTCCTGGTCGATGCTGTCGTAAACCCCGGTGACCTTCGGAACGACGTATGTCATCAGCAGCGTGACAATTCCGAACGCCATAACGGTCAATATGATGGGATAAACCAGAGCATGGGAGACGCGCTGCTGCAGAGCCTGACGCGATTCGGTGTAGTCGGCAAGGCGCTCCAGGACGCCATCCAGGAAGCCTGACTGCTCGCCGGCAGCCACCGTCGCCCTGTAGATTTCCGGGAATACATGCGGATAGTCATTGAGTCCGTCGGCGAGGGTATGTCCTTCCATGACCCGCGCACGAACGCCGAGCAGCATACTCTTGATCCTCGGTTTCTCACTTTGCTCGCTGACAGCCTGCAGGGATTCTTCGAGGGGCAGGCCCGAGCGCACCAGTGTCGCAAGCTGGCGGGTCAGCAATGCAAGGTCCATCGCCCCGATTCCACGCCGGAAACTCAAGGCGCCGCGAGCGCCGCCTTCTTTTTTTACGATCTCGGTAATTTCCAGGGGCAGCAGGCCCTGGTCCCGCAGCATCTGCCGGACGCCGCGCGGCGTATCGCCCTCCAGCAGACCCTTGCGTTCCTTGCCGGCCGTATCGATAGCCGTGTACTCGAAGGCGCCCATCAGTCTTCGCGTGTAACGCGCAAAACCTCTTCGACCGTTGTGGCGCCAGACAACACGCGTCTGCGACCGTCGTCACGAATGCCCGGACTCATCTGGCGTGCATGGCGTTCCATCTGCTGTTCGCTGGCACCGTCGTGGATCATGCCGCGCAGATGATCGTCAACGGCAATCAGTTCATAGATACCGGTGCGTCCTGAGAACCCGCTCTGATTGCAGTTATCACAGCCTTTATACCTGTAGAGCGTTGTGTGCGAATCGGCTGGCAGGTTAAGAACATCCAGCTCACGCGGGTTTGCCTCGTAGGGTTCTTTGCAGTCCTTGCAAAGCACGCGCACGAGGCGTTGCGCAATTACCCCTATCAGGCTCGATGACAAAAGAAAGGGCTCGACGCCCATATCGCGCATCCGCGTTACGGCACCGACTGCGGTATTCGTGTGCAGTGTTGACAGCACGAGGTGCCCGGTCAGGCTGGCCTGCACGGCGATTTCGGCCGTCTCGAGATCCCGGATTTCACCAACCATGACTACGTCCGGATCCTGCCTGAGTATGGCTCGCAATCCGCGTGCAAAGGTCATCTCGACCTTGGTGTTCACCTGCGTCTGCCCGATGCCGTCGATGTAGTACTCGATAGGGTCTTCAACTGTCATGATGTTGCGACTGTTGTCGTTGATACGCTCCAGTGCCGCATAAAGGGTGGTCGTTTTACCCGAACCGGTTGGTCCCGTGACCAGAATAATTCCATGCGGCTTGTGAATCAGCTCGTCGATGAGTTTCTGTGAGGCACTGTCCATGCCCAGGTGCTGCAAATCCAGGCGGCCGGCCTGCTTGTCCAGTAGCCGCATGACTACGCGCTCACCATGACCCGAAGGCAAGGTCGAAACCCGCACATCTACCGCGCGGCCGGCGATACGAAGCGAAATACGACCATCCTGTGGCAAACGCTTTTCGGCGATGTCGAGTTTTGACATCACCTTGATGCGACTGACAATCAGCGGTGCGATTGCGCGGCGGTATTGAAGAACTTCGCGCATCACGCCGTCTACACGGAATCGCACTACCAGTCGATTTTCGAACGGTTCAATGTGAATATCCGACGCGTTCTGCTTTACGGCCTCTGTAAGCACCGCGTTGATCAGGCGGATAATAGGCGCGTCATCGTCACTTTCGAGGAGGTCGGCAGGCTCAGGTAGCTGCTGGGCCACCTCGAACAGATCCAGATCCTCGTCCAGACCCTCCATCTGCATGGCCCCGCTGGATCGCCCTTCATAGGCTTCCTGCAGCATGCCGTCAAAAGTATCGCTGTCGACCTGCCTGATCAGGATAGGGCAGGCCGCGAATCTCCGTGCTTCTGCAAGGCTGGCGGGTTTTACGCCATGACGGCAGACGACTTCGAGGCGGTTGCCAACGAAGTCAGTGATCAGCACACCATGGCGCTTGGCAAAGGCGAAGGGGAGTGCATTGGGGACTTTGCGGGCCTGGCTGCCGACCACCGGCTGACCCAGCTGATCAGCGTCCATCGTCAGGATCTGGCGCGCTCTCTGGCAGAGCTTCGCCACCTCGGCCGCGCGTATATTCCTCAATGGGCGGCAGCGCCGGCCGCTCCTCGCCGGGCATCAGTGATACGCCGCGATCACGCTTGCCAAGCTGAAGGTCGCGCATGCTCTGGTACTTGGAATTCGTTTCGACAAACGCGTCGTTCTCGTCGCGCATGATCTTCACACGGATAAAGACCATCAGGTTTCTCTTTACCTTACTGGTTGACCGTGAGCGGAACACGTTGCCCAGGAGAGGAATACTGCCGAGCAGGGGTACGCGCGAGTCGCTTTCCAGGAGGCTCTCGTCAATCAGGCCACCGAGAACGATGATCCCCTCGTCCTCAACAATAACGTTGTTATTAATTGTCCGCTTGTTTGTGATCAGATCCACGGCGCCTGTTGACCCCTGGCTGATGCTGGACACTTCCAACGCGATGTCCATGATGACTGCATCGCCTTCGTTGATCTGCGGCGTGATGGTCAGTTTAGTGCCGACGTCCTGACGGTTGATTGTCTGGAACGGGTTGACGGACCCCGTCGTTCCGGTAGCGTTTGAGAAACTGCCGGTCAGAAACGGTACTTCCTGGCCAACGTTAATTTCCGCTTCTTCGTTGTCCATGGTCACGATGGAGGGCGTGCCCAGGATGTTCGTGTTGGCATCGCCGCGCAGGGCCCTCAGCAGGGCGGCCCAGTTGGTGCCCGTGTCCTTGAAACGACCCACTGCATAGGTCAGACCGTCGGATATCTGACCCAGAGCTGCCCCAGTGTCACCACCGGCAATGACCCCGGCTATTTGCGCTGCGCCCGGATTCGTCGCGCCGTCAAAACTGGTTGCGCCGGCGCCGCTGTCCGAATCGCTGCCGTCCACGATCCAGGTTACGCCAAGCTCGCTGGAGCTGTCTTCAGTAACGTCAACAATTATCGCTTCAACCAGAACCTGGGCGCGGCGGATATCCAGCTTGTCGATCACCGACCGCAGCGAGCGCATGGTTTTCGGCGGGGCCGTGATGATCAGAGCGTTTGTCTGTGTGTCCGCCCAGATTGTCGTGCTCGACTGTCCGGCATTGCCCTGTGCGCCGCCCTGCTGCCGCTGAGCGCTGTTGGCCTGTTCGTTGAGTTTTCCGGCCAGCTCTTCTGAATTGGCGTATCTGAGATAAATGACCTGGGTATTGCCGCCTTCCTCAAGCGGCGTGTCGAGGTGGGCCAGCAACGCCCTCAGCCGCAGCCGATCTGAACGGTCACCGCTGATGAGAATGCTGTTCGTCCTGTCATCGGAGACGATGCTGACAGGGCTCCCGCCCGTGGCCGCGCTGTTGGTCGCCTGGTTGAGGGTGGTCAGGATCCGAACAAGGTCTCCGGCGGACGCGTGCTGCAGCGGAATGACCTCGATTTCTTCATCGCCGGACTGGTCAATACGCTGGATGATACGGGTGAGCCTGGCCACGTTGGCCGCACGGTCCGAAATAATGAGCATATTGGAAGGCGGGTGCGCGACAAGATGTCCGTACTGCGGCACAAGCGGCCGCAGGATTGGCACCAGCTGCGCTGCCGCGACGTTTTTAATTTGCAGCACCTGCGTAACGATTTCGTCCTCGCTCGTGCTGACTCTGCGTGGCAGGTCGTTGCCCGGCATCTGCCTGGCATTATTACTTGGTACGATTTTTATAACGGATCCGGCCGGCACTGCGACGAAATCGTGCACCTGCAGAATGGAAAGAAAAGTCTCGTAAAATGCGCTGGGCGTCATGGGATTGGAGGACGTGAGCGTAACTTCTCCGCGCACTCTCGGGTCGATGATGAAGCTCTTGCCGGTTGCCTCGCCCACCGCCTCAATGACGCTACGAATATCGGCGTCCTTGAAGTTGGGGGTAATGGTGGCTTCCTCCGCAGCTTGCAGAGGCGGCGCGAGCAGCGCCATTAATATGACCATCGCCGTGAGCAAAGTTGTTAGCCATCGCGCTTGTGCCATGCGGTTCGAGTCCGGCGCAGGGAGGCGGTGGGTGGTATCAGTTCCAATATTCAAAGGTTTGCCTCACAAGAGTCTTCAGTTATCCATTCGCAGCGTCAGCGTCTGTGTCTGACCGCTTCGTTGAATGGTCAGGTTGATCACGTCACTTTCCGTAATCTGCTTGAGCAGCTGCTGGCCCTGCGCCGGGTCATTCAGTGCGCTGCCGTTAATCTCGGTAACCAGGTCGCCGGGCCTGAGCCCAAGCTCGACGAACTTCTGCCTGTCACGCCCCGGGTAAACCCTGTATCCCAGCTGCTGCCCATTAGCGTAGACAGGCTGGGGCCGAATAATATCCGTGATTTGGGCCGGGTTCGCCATTAACTGTTGGCGCAGCTGACGCATACCCTCCGGCCTGTTGCTCGCGCTGGCCGTCTGACGGCGATTACGAGCGGCGGTGTTTGTGCTCTTCTTATCCAGCAGCGTCTTGAGTGTCAGCGCCTCGATTTTGCCTGCACGGCGCAAAAGAACCCTGTCGGGATAGACAGCGTGGAGGCTGGCGTTACCCGGAATTTCGTCGCCGACACGATAAACCTTATCGTCGCCGCCATTTTCGCCAATAATCGCAAACGCGCGCGACTGGTCGCGATCAGCGCCTGTTCCCTTCAGTTCCAGACGCAATCGCGTCTCTGGCGCATCGGTAACGTCGCTCTGTGCGACGGGTTCGTTCGTGGCTACGTAGGAACCGAAGAGATTTGCAGCCTTGATCCTTGCTGTATCAACCCGTGATGCTTCGTTAACGGGTGACTGCAGGTTGGCCACGCTGCTTGCGGCTGCGGGCCCCGGCTGCGCGTTCTGCTTTGGCCACAAGGTCCAGACGAGATCGGCCAGCAGCCAGGCGAGGATCAGCACCAGGACCAATGCTGCCCAGGGGGGCAGCCGCGAGGAGGCCCAGTCCAGAGTCTGTGCTGGGGTCAAATCGCCAAACGCTTTCATTTGCGAAGTTAATTCCATATTTCGGGATGCCGTTAAAGGCCTCCGGTCAGATGCCGATCTCTAAAGGTATGGGCGCATCCTGGCATAGGAGCATGATAAGTTGTGCTTGGCACCATGCTCAAGGCTTTGGGCACAATTATTTTGCTAAATCAGCGACCTGAACTTAATCCTTTAGATTGCGCATTAACCATGATATACAAAACGCCGAACCCCGGAAAGGTCGCGCATTGAACATAAGCCTCGTCATTCGAGTCGCCATCAGCGTTGTCCTGCTGGTGCCGTTTCTGGCCCATTCGCTGGGCTACGTGCCGTTTAATATTGTGGATCGGCTGGAAAACATCGCCTACGACGCGCGTGTTTTGCTCTCGATGCAGCGCACCCGCGATGACCGCGTGGTCATCGTAGACATTGATGAGCGCAGTCTTGAGGCTGAAGGTGGCTGGCCCTGGCCTCGCGACAAGTTTGCGCTGCTGGTCGACCAGCTATTCGATAAATACAGGGTCAGCGTCGTGGGCTTCGATATCGTGTTTCCGGAGCGCAGTCGCAATGAGGACCTTCAGGTTCTCGAGCAACTGGCCGGCGGGCCGCTCGGAGAGAATGAAATTTTTCGCGAACAATACGCTCGAATCAAGCCTGACCTTCGGCGCGATGAAATGTTTGCTCAGAGCCTGCAGGGACGACCCACGGTCATGGGCTACGTGTTTCGCTCCAACTTGTCTCAGGATGATACGCCAGCGCTGGGCATGCTGCCGCCACCGGCGATTCCGGCTGATGAGGATGCGACCAATATCAGGGTGGACGAGCCGGCGGGCTACACCGGCAATATCCCGATACTCCAGCAGGCGGCAGCCGGCGGCGGATTTTTTCAAAATGATTTGCTCGACGTAGATGGCGTGTTCCGGCGAGTGCCCATGCTGCGCAGATTCAATGGTGCTTATTATCAGTCTCTGTCGCTGGCAATAATCCGCAAGCAGCAGAATGATCCGCCCGTAGTGTTTGAGTTTCATTCCGGGCCTTCGGGGCCCAGGGATAACCTTGATCTTGAGGCGCTGAGGGTTGGTCAGTATCGGATACCGGTGGACGACGAGCTTGGCATCCTGATCCCCTATCGTGGGCCCAGCTTCAGCTTTCCCTATGTTTCCGCCACCGACGTCATGAGCGGCGAGGCAGCCAACTACCCCCTCGCCAATTCCATCGTTTTGATCGGGACTACAGCCCCGGGGCTCTTCGATCTTCGGAATACGCCCGTCGGGCAGAGGTTTGCGGGCGTCGAGGTACACGCCAACGTGGTGTCCGGAATCCTCGATCAGACCATCAAGCAACAGCCGAAGTACGCGCAGGGCATTTCGGCCACGCTGCTTGTAATTATTGCTGTACTCCTGACCTTTGTTTTACCGCGCCTGCCGGTCCTTACAGGGGCGCTCTTTACTCTACTTATTGTTGTTGCTGTCGGTGCCCTCAATTTTGCGGCATGGAGCAAGGGCGATCTCCTGCTGCCCCTTGCAGCGCCCGTCATACTCGCCTTGGCCATCGCTGTGATGCAGATGCTGTACGGCTTCAAAATCGAATCACGCGGCAAGCGACATCTTTCAAGCCTGTTCGGTCAGTATGTTCCGCCGGAACTGGTTGAGGAACTGGGAAGCCGCAGCGGTGGTGCCGCCATGACGTCGGAGAGTCGGGAAATGACCGTGCTTTTCACAGACGTCAGGGGGTTTACGGGTATCGCGGAGAGCCTGCGGCCGAGGGAACTCAGCCAACTCATGAACGAGTTTCTCACGCCGATGACCAAGGTAATCCATCGGCATCGGGGCACCATCGACAAGTATATTGGCGACGCGATCATGGCGTTCTGGGGCGCGCCTCTGGACGATCCGGACCACGCAAGAAACGCGATGATTGCGGCGGTGGAAATGCAGGGCGCGCTGCAGACGTTGAATCCCGAGTTCAAGAAGCGTGGCTGGCCGGAGGTCAGGATCGGAATCGGAATCAACACGGGGCGCATGCGAGTCGGCAACATGGGCTCCGAATTTCGTATGGCCTATACGGTTATGGGCGACGCCGTGAATCTCGGGTCCAGGCTGGAGGGACTCACCAAGCATTATGGCGTGAAGATTATTTCCGGAGAGGGCACGGCAGAGGCGGTGCCGGACTGGGCGTTTATGCAACTCGACCGCGTCAGGGTAAAGGGCAAGGACAAGCCGGTTGCCGTTTTCGAGCCGATTGGCCCGAGGGCCAGTCTCGATGCGGACACACGGGCCATGCTTTCTCGCCATCGGCACGCCCTGAGGGCCTACCGGGAGGCCGACTGGGACAGCGCCGAGCGCGAGTTTTTCAATCTCTACCAGTCCTACCCGGATCGACGCATCTTTCAGATATACCTCGACCGCATTACGCACTTCAGATCGCAGCCCCCGAACCCGGAATGGAGCGGCGTCTTCAAGTCCGCCAGCAAATAATGTTTGGGGGTCTCCAATTCTTCGACCGCTGACAGTAAACTGACGCGGTGAAGAGAACGTCATGCACAGACTTGTACTGTTTTTGTGACCTGGTTCGGCAAAAGCGCGGCTTGAAGGGCGTAAACTGGCCCCAAGTGTTGTCGAATTATTGCGTTGCGCCGGAACAGGAGCGGCCAGCATAATCCGACTATGACCGACGAAAATCAGCATTTTGATCAGGGCCTGATACTTGAGGAGGCCAAGCCCGACGTAAAGCGGCCTTCGCTCTACAAGGTGATCCTTCTCAACGACGACTACACGCCGATGGAGTTTGTAGTCGAGGTTCTGGAGCAGTTCTTCAATCTGGATCGGGGTCAGGCGACCCGGGTCATGCTTGAGGTACATACGCGCGGCAAGGGCGTATGCGGTGTATTTACCTATGACATCGCAGAAACCAAGGTCGCGCTTGTTAACGGCTACTCGCGCCAGCATCAACATCCGTTGTTGTGCGCGATGGAGGAAGCCTGAAGATGCTGAGTAACGAACTGGAATTCTGTCTCAACGAAGCTTTTCGCAGCGCACGCGAGAAGCGACATGAGTTTATGACCGTCGAGCACCTGATGCTCGCCCTGCTCGATGTACCGCAGGTTGCCGATGTCATCCGCGCCTGTGGGGGCGATATTGGCGGGCTGCGCATCGAGCTAGGTCGCTTCATTGAAGAAAATACGCCGCGTCTCCGGGAAGACGAAGAGCACGAGGTTCAGCCGACGCTCGGTTTCCAGCGCGTTCTGCAAAGAGCAGTTTTTCACGTCCAGTCCAGCGGTAAGAAGGAAGTCACTGCGATCAATGTCCTGGTCGCCGTGTTCAGTGAAAAGCAGTGCCACAGTACCTACCTGCTGCAGAAGCAGGACATAACCCGGCTTGATGTCGTCAACTATATTTCACATGGAATATCTGCGGTTTCAAAAGAAGGCGCGGAGGGTGCTGAAAGCGGGCAACAGGAAGCGGGCGAAAAGGAAGCCGAGCAGGGCGGAAGTCCCCTTGAGCTCTACGCGACCAACCTCAATGAGAAGGCGAAACAGGGCAGGGTCGATCCTCTGATCGGCCGGGAACTCGAGATCGAGCGCACCGTTGAGATACTTTGCAGGCGACGCAAAAACAACCCGCTATACGTGGGCGAGGCGGGCGTTGGCAAGACGGCGCTGGCAGAGGGGCTCGCGTGCCGAATCGTTGAAGACCAGGTCCCCGAAGTCTTGTCTGACTGCGTCATTTACGCGCTGGACATGGGCGCTTTGATCGCGGGCACCAAATATCGTGGTGACTTCGAAAAGCGACTGAAGGGAGTAATCAGCGAGTTGCAGAAACGCCCCGGCGCGGTTTTATTCATCGATGAGATTCACACCGTTATCGGTGCCGGCGCCGCCTCAGGCGGCGTCATGGACGCGTCCAACCTTATAAAGCCGGTGTTGGCAAATGGCGAGCTTCGCTGTATCGGGTCGACAACCTATCAGGAGTATCGCGGAATTTTCGAGAAGGACCATGCACTCGCGAGGCGTTTCCAGAAGATCGAAGTGCCTGAGCCGAGTGTGGATGAGACTTACGATATTCTGCGCGGGCTTCGTTCGCGTTTTGAGGAACATCACGGCATCGCTTACGAAGATGAGGCCCTGCGTGCAGCGGCGGAGCTTGCGGCGCGCTATATCAATGACAGGCATCTGCCTGACAAGGCGATCGACGTCATTGATGAGGCTGGCGCCAGCCTGCGGCTGCAGCCAGAGGACGAACGCGCAGATAAAGTAGATGTGCCACAGATTGAAAGCATCGTTGCCAAAATGGCCCGTATTCCGCCAAAGACTGTGTCGGCATCGGATCGCGATTTGCTGAAACACCTTGAGCGCGATCTGAAGATGGTTATTTTCGGGCAGGATAAAGCGGTTGAGAGTCTGTCCGCCGCGATTAAGATGGCCCGCTCCGGGTTGCGCGATGGTGCGAAACCGGTTGGCTCGTTCCTGTTTGCCGGTCCTACCGGCGTTGGCAAGACCGAGGTGACACGGCAGCTTGCTCTGACGATGGGCGTCGAGCTCGTGCGCTTCGATATGTCGGAATATATGGAGCGCCACACCGTTTCGCGTCTCATCGGCGCGCCCCCCGGCTACGTTGGCTATGACCAGGGCGGCCTGATGACCGAGGCGATTACCAGAAACCCGCACTGTGTCTTGCTGCTCGATGAGATTGAGAAGGCGCACCCGGATGTATTTAATCTGCTGCTGCAGGTGATGGATCATGGCTCCCTGACCGACAACAACGGTCGCAAGGCGGACTTCCGCAACGTAATTCTTGTGATGACGACCAACGCGGGCGCTCAGGAAATGAGCAGGCCATCCATCGGATTTACCACGCAGGATCATGCCCACGACGGCATGGCGGCAATTCAGCGACTATTTGCGCCGGAGTTCCGAAATCGCCTCGACGGTATCGTCCAGTTCGACTCGCTCGATGAGCGCACGGTGGCACTGGTGGCAGACAAGCTGCTTCTCGAACTTGAAACGCAGCTTGAAGACAAGGGCGTGCACATTGAATTTGATGAAGCTGCGCGGGCCTGGGTGGCGAGCAAAGGCTATGACCCGCAGATGGGCGCCCGTCCAATGGCGCGGACCATCCAGGAAAACATCAAACGCCCGCTGGCAGAAGAGCTGCTTTTTGGCAAGTTGGCGAACGGCGGCGTCGTAAAAGTCAGCGTCGCGAACGATGCGCTGTCTCTGACGATAGAATCCCGGAAAGATCTGGTCGCAGTGCCCTGATTAAGGGCGGGTCTGGCGGAGGCACCGACGCGCCGCCGCTGATCAGCTCAGGTGCGACCGCGATAAATGATGCGACCCTTGCTCAGGTCGTAGGGTGTGAGTTCAATAGTTACCGTGTCGCCGGTTAATATGCGGATGTAGTTCTTGCGCATCTTGCCGGAAATATGCGCGGTCACAACGTGCCCGTTTTCCAGCTCTACGCGGAACATCGTGTTGGGCAAAGTCTCAGTAACCTTGCCTTCCATTTGTATTGGTTCTTCCTTAGCCATTCGAGCGGCTCGTCTCCTGTGCGATTAAAGAGCGCGAATGATGCATAAACTCCGGGGCCTTTGCAATTAATCCGGTTAAGAAACAGGCCTTGTCAGCCTGACTCCGGGCTCCCGACAGTGCCCAGGTGGCGGGCCTTTATTCCCTGATCGAATTCCCATGCCGGCGGGCCAGACAGCGCCTGGTAATGCTTGTTCAGGCTCAGAAATTCGGATCGCGGCATGGAAACGCAGCCGAGACTCTGCAAGTGTGCGGAGGGCACCTGGCAGTCGATCCCCGGGAACCCCCAGTCGGCAAGTTGCCAGATCAGCATGGCGACCGCGATTTTTGAGGCGTCACTGATGCGGCTGAACATGGATTCCGCGCAAAACATCCGGCCAATGGCCACGCCGTAAATGCCCCCGACGAGCTCACCGTCAACGCGTACCTCGAAGGAGTGCGCGTGACCGGCGGCGTGAAGCGCGCAGTAAGCCTCAATCATCTCCGGCAGAATCCAGGTCAGAGGCTCATCACGCCGAGGCGCAGCACAGGCGTTAATCACGCCGTGAAAATCCTGGTCAAACGAAAGCTCATAGGGCACGCGCCGCAGGCTGCGTCTCAGGCTTTTGCTTATATGTAGCTTGTCCGCCGGCAGGAACGCCCTCGGGTTAGGCGACCACCACAATACCGGCTGGCCGCTGTCATACCAGGGGAATATGCCGCGTCTGTATGCGGCCAGCAGACGCGCGACGCTTAAGTCACCCCCCGAGGCGAGAAGCCCATCCGGATCAGTTAGCGCCATTTCCGGCGACGGGAAATCGTCCGGGAGCGCTTCGGCAGTGATCCAGTGGAGCGTGCTCATAGGAAGTTCTTGTCATCTTCGAATGGGTCGGTGAAAGGCATTTCGTTCCGGGTCTTGCGAATGTATTCGGCAACGACCTGGCTTTCCCGGGTCAGCCAGGCAGCGATGGCCCTTTCAATCTGGCTTTCTGCGAAGCGATGAAGCGACCAGCTTTGCACGGGTGCAAACCCCCTGCGGAGCTTGTGCTCACCCTGCGTACCGGGATCGAAAATCTCGAGCCCGGCCGCGATGGCGTAGTCAATGCCCTGATAATAACAGCATTCGAAATGCAGGCAGTCGATGTCCACGGTGCTGCCCCAGTATCGGCCGTAGAGACATCTTTGGTCTTTGAAGAAAATTGCGGCGGCAACGATATCGCCTTTCAACAATGCGACGTTGACCAGCAGCTGTTCGGGGATGCGCTCGGCCAGCCCAACAAAAAATCCCGCATCGAGATAAGGGCGCTGGCCGCGGAGCAAAAACGTCGATGCGCAGATTGCGTGTACCTGTGACCAGCTTTCGGCGTCGAGTTCGTCGGCACGCAGCCATTTGAAGGTCACGCCGGACTCACGCACCTTTCGCCTTTCACGCCGGATATTCTTGCGCTGGCGTGCATTGAATATTTCGAGAAAGTGGTCGAAGTCCTTGAACTCCAGATTGCGCCACAGAAAGCGACAGTCGAGGCGCCGCAGGAAGCCGTGGCGCGCAAGCAGCTCAATCTCTGCGCTCAGCGGAAACAAAACATGCATGGACGAATAAGGGCCTGCGGCAAGTGTGCCTTCGAAGTACTTTAGAAGTGCCGGCAGGGCAGCGGTAAGATGCGCCTCTGATTGCGCGAGCAGTCGCTGTCCGGGGACAGGCGTAAACGGCACGGCCACCACGAGCTTTGGGAAGTAGCGCCGGCGCCAGCGCCGAAAAGCCTCCGCCCAAACCCAGTCGAAGACAAACTCGCCGAAGGAATTGGTCTTTGCATACATGGGCATCGCGGCAAGCAAATCGCCATTCGCCCTTGCAGTGGCGTGACAGGGACGCCAGCCGCTACCTGAACCAACGAGTCGGCGCTCTTCGAGCTGGCTTAGAAAGGCATGTGACAGAAACGGGCTGGCGGCAACATTCAGGCGGTCCCAATCCTGCCCGTCAATGGCGGAAATACTTCCTGCTATTGATACCTCAAGGTCAGCAGCTGATCCGCCGGTAGCTTGCGGATAATCAGCCAGCACTGAGCTCGGCGGCTGGGGTCGCGTCGGCAAGGGCATCAAGATAGCGCTCAGCGTCAAGTGCCGCCATGCAGCCAGTGCCTGCAGACGTTATCGCTTGCCTGTAAACATGGTCAGCGACATCGCCCGCGGCAAAAACGCCGGTCACGCTGGTTTCTGTTGCATGCCCGTCAAGCCCGCCCCGGACGCGAAGATATCCGCCTTCAATGTCCAGCTGATCGCCGAATATCTCTGTATTTGGCTTGTGACCAATGGCTATGAATACGCCCGCAACGGGAATCTCCTGCTTATTCGCTGGATTTTCCGTACTCGCTATGCGCATGCCGTTGACGCCTTTTTCGTCGCCAAGCACTTCGTCCAGAACGTGGTTCCATTTAATTTCAACGTTGCCGGTTTTTTCGCGGGCAAATAAACGGTCCTGAAGTATTTTTTCCGCGCGCAGTGAATCGCGCCGGTGGACCAGGGTCACGCGCGAGCAGATGTTTGAAAGGTAAAGCGCTTCTTCTACCGCCGTATTTCCACCGCCGATTACCGCCACTTCCTGGCCCTTGAAAAAGAAACCGTCGCAGGTGGCGCAGGCTGACACCCCGCGGCCCTTGAATGTCTCTTCGGATGGCAGCCCAAGGTATTTCGCAGTGGAGCCGGTCGCGATAATAAGGGAGTCGCAGGTATAGCTGCCGGCATCACCCTCCAGCAGGAAGGGTGGCGTTTTGAGCTCGGTGCGGTTTATGTGATCAAAAATGATCTCAGTATCAAACTGCTCCGCGTGCTTTTGCATGCGGGCCATAAGTTCGGGGCCCTGCAGCCCTACTGGATCCCCCGGCCAGTTTTCCACGTCCGTAGTGGTCATCAGTTGTCCGCCCTGCTCGAGCCCGGTAATCAGAACGGGTGAGAGGTTCGCGCGCGCGGCGTACACTGCGGCGCTGTAGCCTGCCGGACCTGATCCGAGGATGAGGAGTCGGCAATGTCTCGGAGTGCTCATGTATAATTTTTCCTGTTCGTTGCGCATGTGCCGAAGCAGTTTGCAGGCGGGAGCGAAGTTACCTGTCTGTTCCTTCACATCACATCAGCGTGATCAAAGAGGCGCAATGGTAAGGAATTGTCGGGGACTCGGCAAAGGGTGCTATCGCAATAGTGAGTCGCCCGGTTCCGAGTGCGGATTGTTCGCAGCTCAAGCCGTGGTTTCTCGCTCGCAGCGCTGCTATTTTTACACTTTTAAGTTATTGTATTCAGCAGCTTACTGAACTTACCTCACAAGATGGTCTAATCATTGGCGAAAGTTAGCAAGAAGAACGGGCGTGCCCCTCAACTGAGTGGGCGCATCAAACGTGCGCTGCGTGAAAGTGCGCTATGGATATTCGGAGCCGTGGCGCTGATTATGCTGCTGGCGCTTTTCAGCTACTCGCCGTCCGACCCCGGATTTACCTATACCGGCGAGGCGGGCCCGGTCGAGAACCTCGTCGGGTCGGCGGGCGCCTGGTTCGCCAATATCCTGTATTTCCTGTTCGGGTTGCCGGCCTATCTTCTGCCGATCCTGGTCGGCTACACCGGTTGGTTGCTTTTCAGGGATCAGGGAGTAACCCGGCCAGCGCGGGCGGCTCTGGCCGTGCGCTTTGGCGGCTTTCTTCTGACTCTTGCAACCAGCTGCGGGCTGGCCAGCCTGCATTTCAGCGGATCGGAACTGCCGCAGACGGCTGGTGGGGTCCTTGGCACGCTCGTGGGAAGCGGGCTTGCGGGCGGCCTGTCATTTCTCGGAGCTACCCTGCTGATGTTGGCGGGCTGGCTTGCGGGCGTAGCGTTGTTTACCGGCATTTCCTGGCTAGGGGTGATGGATCAGACCGGGCGATTCACGTTGTCGGCAATAGAACGCGCACGGGCTGCGTACCAGTCACTTGTCGATCGGCGCGAAGGCCGACAGGTGCGCGAGGCGCGGCAGAAGATGACCAAGAAGGTTATCCAGAAGGCGCTCAAGAGGTCACCGCCCAGGATAGAGCCTGTTATTGCGACGGTTGAGAAGAGCGAGCGCGTGGAGCGCGAGCGTCAGGTGCCGCTTTTTGAAAAGCCCAAAGCCAACGAACTGCCGCCGCTTTCACTGTTGAACGACCCGCCACCGAAAACAGGCGGTTATTCCGAGGGAGCCCTGGAGGCGTTATCGCGCCAGGTTGAGCTTAAGCTGCAGGATTTCGGGATCGAGGCGGAAGTTGTTTCTGTCTATCCGGGGCCGGTCGTCACACGGTTCGAACTGCAGCCTGCGCCGGGCACCAAGGTTTCCCGGATCAGCGCGCTGTCAAAGGATCTCGCCCGTTCGCTGTCCGCGATCAGCGTGAGAGTGGTTGAAGTCATTCCCGGCAAATCAGTCGTTGGGCTGGAGCTGCCCAACGAAAGTCGCGAGTTAGTCAGCCTGGGCGAGATACTCAAGTCCAAAGCCTACGATCAGCTGCACGCGCCGCTGGCGTTAGCGCTCGGCAAAAGCATCAGCGGCAGGCCGGTGGTCGTCGACCTGGCTCGAATGCCTCACCTTTTAATTGCAGGCACAACCGGAGCGGGCAAATCGGTCGCGATCAACGCCATGGTTCTGAGCCTACTGTACAAGTCTACGGCTGAGCACGTGCGCATCATCATGATTGATCCGAAAATGCTCGAGCTGTCGGTCTACGAGGGAATCCCACATCTGCTCTCGCCGGTCGTAACTGACATGAGCGAGGCCGCTAATGCACTGCGCTGGTGTGTCGCGGAAATGGAGCGCCGCTATCGACTGATGTCGGCGCTCGGTGTGCGTAATCTGAGTGGCTACAATCGCAAGGTCAACGAAGCCAGCGAGCGCGGTGAGCCGATTCCCGATCCGCTTTTCACGCCGCCGCCGATCATTGATGAAGACGCGCCCCAGCCGACGGCGCCACCCTTGGAGCCTCTGCCACGCATCGTTGTTATTGTCGATGAGCTGGCCGACATGATGATGGTGGTTGGCAAAAAAGTGGAGGAACTGATTGCAAGGCTCGCACAGAAAGCGAGAGCGTCCGGCTTGCACCTGATCCTTGCAACCCAGCGCCCCTCGGTGGACGTGATAACCGGTCTTATCAAGGCCAACATTCCGTGCCGCATCGCATTCCAGGTGTCCTCGCGCGTTGATTCGCGCACCATTCTTGATCAAATGGGTGCCGAAACACTGCTTGGTCACGGCGACATGCTGTATCTGCCGCCCGGCACTTCGGTGCCGACCCGCATCCACGGTGCATTTGTCGCAGACGAAGAGGTACATCGGGTGGTAGAGCATCTAAAGGGCGCGGGGGAGCCTGTTTACATTGATGAAATTCTTGAGGGCCCGAGTGGTCAGATACCAGGGCTGGCATCAGACAGGTCTGCTGCCATCGACGACCCGGAACAGGATGCCCTTTATGACGAGGCCGTGCGCATCGTGACAGAAACCCGCAAAGCGTCCATTTCTGGCGTGCAGCGTCGCCTCAAAATAGGCTATAACCGGGCCGCCCGAATGGTTGAAGCAATGGAGCTGGCCGGTATTGTCGGGCCGCTGCAGAGCAACGGCTCGCGTGAAGTTCTCGCACCGGCGCCGCCGGGCGACTGATTCGAGCCGACAAGTACTCAACAGGAGAAAGAAATGCGAAGACCTCTCTGCGGTCTGCTGGCCTTGCTGGTTTTGCCCTGGGGCATTGCATCCGGTGAGCCACACGTCGAACCTGGAATGCGGGCCGGGACCGGCGCTGAGGACTTGGAGCAGGCCGCTGACATAGACCCGGAGGCCGCAAAGGCAGCGCTTGCAGCGATCCAGTCCTATCTCGATTCAGTGGCAAGTCTGCAGGCGACATTCAAGCAGGTGATGTATGACGCGGAGGAAAACGTCACCCAGGAGTCCTCCGGCAGCTTTCGGCTGCTCAAGCCCGGCAGATTTCGCTGGGACTATCAGGAGCCATACCAGCAGACCATTGTTGCTGACGGGGAGCGGCTCTGGATTTACGATGCAGACCTGGAGCAGGTTACCGTGCGAGCCATGGATGAAAGCCTCGAGGAAACACCGGCCATGCTTCTGAGCGGGGTTGGCGCAATCTCGCACAGCTATGAGTTCGTGAACCAGTTCGAGGCTTATTCGCTTTTGTGGACGGAGCTCAAGTCCCGCTCGACGGACGCCGATTTCGGACGCCTGCGTCTGGGCTTTATCGGCAGTGAGTTGCGCGTGATGGACCTGATCGATGGCCTCGGACAGACGACGCGCATCGAGTTTATGGAAGTTAAGCAAGACCCCGAACTGTCGCCATCGGCATTTTCGTTTGTGCCGCCCCCCGGCGCTGACGTCATCGGTGAAGACGACTTTTAGTCCGGCATGTACGCACTGAAGTACCCCGCATTCTGGCTGGCGAGCGGCTACACGATTGCCGTCCTTATCATTGCTTTAAGCCTGCTTCCCGGGTTGCCGGGGCCTGACACAGCAGGCTTCGACAAGATTGCTCACGGACTGATGTACGCTACGCTCGCCGCGTGGTTTTGCGGTATTTACAGGCCCGCAAAGTGGCCTGTCCTGCTGGGTGTTTTCGCTGCGCTTGGCGGGTTGCTGGAACTTGCGCAGTCAATGACTATGGCACGTTCTGCCGAATGGCTGGATATGCTCGCTAATCTTGTCGGCCTGGGCGTTGGACTCGCGCTGGGCTGGACGCTGCTTGCGGGGTGGTGCGGCTGGATTGAGCGGCGTCTGGGTTTAGCGGTGCCGGGCGGAGAAGCCGATACCTAGCCCTGCGTGCTGAGAATAGATCGTTCAACGGGTATCATTGCCAGCACCTCAGGTCGACGGATGAATGTGCGCGCATTCGGCCGTGCCCTGTTCCTGAATATAAACTCGAGCCCAAGAACCCGAACGGGCCCGGGTTTGCGCAATGGGGAAGACAATTGAATACCTATCTGCTGGTGGGAGTTGGTGGCGCGGCGGGCGCGCTTTCGCGATTTTTCGTTTCCAACCTGTCGTATCAGCGGCTGGGTCACGGTTTTCCGTACGCGACGCTGACAGTAAACGTGCTTGGCAGCCTGGTCATCGGGTTTCTTTATTTCTGGCTCATAAATCGATTCAGCTTTGACGCCGAACTGAGGGCGCTGCTGATAGTAGGTTTTCTCGGCGCGTTTACCACATTTTCAGCCTTCTCCATCGAGAGCCTCGTTTTGCTGGAACAGGGCGCGTGGCTGAAGAGTGCTGTCTATATCGGGGCCAGCGTTATCGGCTGCGTAGCAGCAGCCTCGTTGGGCATGCTGCTCGCTCGCCTGGTCTGAAAGGAACACGAAAATGATTGATCCGAAGCTGCTGCGAAAAGACCCGGCCGACATTTCCCGCCAACTGGCCCGCCGGGGTGTCGAGATGGATGCGGCGAAATACGCCAGGCTGGAAGAGGGACGGCGCGCTAATCAGGTGGAGGCAGAAGCGCTGCGCGCAGAGCGAAACCGGCGTTCGAAGTCCATTGGCCAGGCGAAGGCAGCAGGCGAGGAGATTGCCCCACTGCTCGCGGAGGTTGAAGACCTTGGGAGCAAGCTAAAGTCGTCCGAGGAGCAGCTGGCATCGATCCAGGCAGAAATTGCTGACTTCGAGCTGGGTCTTCCGAACCTGCTTCACGAGTCAGTGCCCGAAGGCACAGATGAGTCGGACAACCTCGAGATCAGGCGATCCGGAAGCCCGCGGGAGTTTAGCTTCAAGCCGCGGGATCACGTCGATATCGGCAGCCGCATGGGCATGGATTTTGAAGCCGCGGCAAAGATAACAGGCTCCAGGTTCGTTACGCTTCGTGGTCCGCTGGCGAAGCTTCACCGGGCGCTGATCCAGTTTATGCTCGACCTGCATGTGAGTGAACATGGTTACGAAGAAGTCTATGTGCCTTACATTGTGAATGCAGAGTCGCTGACCGGCACGGGCCAGCTGCCGAAGTTTGCGGCCGACCTTTTCAGGCTCGACGGTGATCAGGAGTTTTTCCTGATCCCGACTGCCGAGGTCCCGGTCACCAATCTCGTTAGCGGGCAGATTCTGGAAAGCGACCAGTTGCCTCTTAAGATGGTTGCGCATACGCCGTGTTTTCGCTCCGAAGCAGGCTCATACGGCAAAGATACCCGCGGCATGATTCGTCAGCACCAGTTCGAGAAAGTGGAACTGGTAAATGTCGTCCGGCCCGATGACTCCTATGCAGCGTTGGAAGCACTTACCGCGAATGCGGAAACCGTTTTAGACAAGCTCGAGTTGCCGTATCGCGTTTTGACGCTGTGTGCCGGCGACACAGGTTTTTCAGCCGCGAAAACCTATGACATCGAAGTCTGGCTGCCGGCCCAGGGTCGCTATCGCGAGATTTCTTCGTGCAGCAACTGTGAATCATTCCAGGCGCGCCGCATGCACGCGCGCTGGCGCAACCCTGAGACGGGAAAGCCGGAACTGGTGCACACGCTGAACGGATCGGGAGTAGCGGTGGGTCGTGCCCTTGTCGCCATCCTGGAGAACTACCAGGATGTTGACGGCAGCGTGCAAATTCCGACGGTCCTGAGGCCTTACATGGGAGGGGTGGCCATGCTGGAAGCCGTTACCTCATCTCAGGGTTAAATGCCGGTAGCCCGCCGTTTTTCGATTGCATTTATTGTCGCGTTAGCTGCAGTGGTGTGTCAGTTGGCATCATTGCTCAGGTCGGTTGACGGGCGGCCGCGGTAGCTGCGGTAAGCAACAAACCCCGCCAGTATGCATGGCACTAACGATACGCCGGCAAAAGCCGTATTGCCTGAAGCCAGCACAAGCACAGCGGAAAGTGCGAATCCTGCGGCAGCGATCATCGATCCATAGAATCGCGTGCCCGGGATGAACAGCAAAAGCCCACCGATGACCTGTGCAATCCCGAAGGCAACCGTCAGGATGTTGGTAAAGCCAAACTGGCTCAGGAATTCCACTTCATTGGGTACTAAAGCGATCTTGGCGCCGCCTGCCGCAAGGCTCAGGAGGCCTATCATTATTGCGAGCACGGTGACGGCGATTTTCATGGTTGGTCCTTTTGCCTGATGAAGGCTGAGTATTATTAATACGCGTACAGCCGGCGGCCGGTTGCTCTAGAACCAGCCCTTGCGGCGAAAAATAAAAAGCATCCCGCCTGCGATGCCGATAGCCAGCAGCCAGAACATGGCGTAACCGAATGGCCAGCCGAGCTCAGGCATATTCCATTTGCTGGCGGTGGAATCGAAGTTCATGCCGTAGACGCCAGCCAGGAAAGACAATGGAATGAAAATTGTCGCAATCACCGTGAGCACTTTCATGATGTCGTTCATGCGGTTGCTGAGGCTGGAGAGGTATACCTCAAGGAGGCCGGAGCTCATCTCCCGATAGTTGTCAATGAGGTCCATTACCTGAATGGTGTGGTCGTAGCAGTCGCGCAGGTAGATTTTTGTGCTTTCCTTTACGAATTTGTGCTCGTCGCGAAGCAGAGTATTCAGCATCTCGCGTTGCGGCCACTGCGCGCGTCTCAAAAGCACGAGTTCGCGCTTCATGAGATGGATCTTGTCGAGTACGCTGCGCTTTGGATCTTTCAGAACCTCATCTTCGAGATCCTCCAGCTGCTCACCAATCGTTTCGAGAACGGGGAAGCTGCTGTCGACAATGAGGTCTATGAGGGCGTACAGCAAATAGTCACACTCGAGGCTTCGCAGCCTGCCCTCGGGATTTTTGCGGAGTCGGTACCTTATGGGCGCAAAAATGTCTTTTGAACCGCCGTGAAAACTGACGACAAAGTTATGGCCAAGAAATATGCTGACCTGCTCGGTATCCAGCACATCGTCGTGCAGAACCGGATGTCGCAAAACGATGAATTTTTGCTGAGGATAGTCCTCGATTTTGGTCCTCTGGCCCGCGTTGATGACGTCCTCAACGGCCAGGGGATGCAGACCGTAGGCATCTCCGATAGAACGTAACTCGTCGGGGCCGGGATGGCCCTGCACATGCAGCCAGGTATTCCTCGGGCTTGCGAAATACGGCTGCGCCTGTTCGATCGTTAAATTATCGTATTCTTCGAACTCGTTATTGCGGTAATCAATTACAGAAAGGCGCAACGGGGTCAGCGCATCGTCGCTTGTGTGGTGCAAAGTGCCCGGAGCGGTTCCGGGCTTCGAGCGTCTGCGCTTTATGAGGTCCATACGCTACTTGTCATCGCCTCCGCTCTGGTCCGGCTCTTCGCCTTTCTGACCGCTGTCTTCTGCGTCATCAGCTTCAGGGCGCTCGCGTGGTGGCGCAGCCTGGTCGGACCAGCTTCGCACGTGCAGGTCACGCTGCGGAAACGGAATCTCGACGCCGTTCTCACGAAATGCATTGTCGATGGAAAAATTAATATCGCTGGTTACGTGATAGCGGCGCTCGATGTTTCGAATCCAGGCGCGCAGTTCGAAGTCCAGTGAGCTGTCGCCGAAGCCCATGAATAACGCAGTCGGTCCGGGCAGGCGGCCCTTGGTTATAACTTCAGGATGTTCGCGCGCCACTCCCTCGAGTATTTTCTTAACCTTGGCGGTATCGGACCCATAGGCGACCCCAACCTGGATCCGCAAGCGACCCGACGGATCTCGCAAGACCCAGTTGGTCACCTGGGTGGAAATCAACTCGGAGTTCGGCACGATGACGTTCTGGTTGTCCAGGGTCTCAAGTTCCGTTGACCTGATCCGAATCTGCTTCACGAAGCCCTCAATATCACCGACGCTGATGTAGTCGCCTGCTTTGATTGGTCTTTCGAAAAGCAATATCAGTCCGGAGACGAAATTGTTGACGATGTTTTGCAGGCCGAAACCAATACCCAGCGAGAGGGCGCCCGCAATCAGAGCCAGGCCCTGGAAACTCACGCCGGCGAGGGTGAGGCCAACGAGCATTGCGATGATGAAGCCAAGGTAGCCGGTAATGGTCACCAGCGCATCGCGCGAGCCACGGTCGCGCACCGCGCTGCGCAGCCACTGTTTTCCGAGCCGTGCCTTGATCCATACGGTGGTAGCAACGACAAGCCCAAATATGAGAAAGCCCAGCAATATATTCGCGGGAACAAAGCGCGCTTCACCAATCTGGATACCGTCTGTCGCGTAGCTGACCACCAGCGGTACGAGGTTGCCGGTGGTATCCCAGATGCGCAGCAGATACCAGCCAAAAGTGAGCCACAGCACAAAGCCGAGGAGGATCCTGAGCCAACCCAGTTCCGCGCTCGGCTCGTCCGCACGTATGCCCAGCCAGGCGCGGATACGATAGCTCGCCTGGGTGTGACCGCCTATGATTCCGGCAAACGACTGTCGCATGATCCACAGAATCACCCAGAGAATCAGCCCGCCGAAGAGGGTCGCGAGCAATCCGAACAACAAGTAATTTGCGAGGTTGCGGAAGCCGCCCAGCTCAGCGGAAACACCCACCAGTGCGACACTGACGAGCAGGAACCTGATTACCTTGTGGTGCCCTTTGAGCAGGGGTATGTGCCGCGCAAGCCGAACAACCCAGATAATGGCGGTAGCAAGAAATATCGCTACCAGGCCGCGCACAAACAGAGCGGATTCGTTGGGCTTGTCGCCAAACCAGGCAGTGCCGAACAGCACAAATCCGGTGAGCAGTGCCCACAGGAGTGCGTGGAGCCGA
Source organism: Gammaproteobacteria bacterium (assembly GCA_013003115.1). Lineage (GTDB taxonomy): Bacteria > Pseudomonadota > Gammaproteobacteria > Steroidobacterales > JABDLF01 > JABDLF01. The sequence goes on along the minus strand of JABDLF010000057.1, from coordinate 2,208 downwards.
GAACGAACCAGCAGCTGCAAATCCTGATTGCCTGCCAGCAACCTGCTTGCCGGCGAAAAAATATTGCCACGCAGCCAGCGGATTACGGTTCTGCCAATTCCGTAAAACAGTATTGCCAGGCCAAGGCGCACCGGCATGAGCTGCAGGCTGGCGTTCTGCATAAACACAGCCATTGCAATGCTCGCTGTACCGCCGGCGAGCGTTACCGGCAGGTGTCGCACGGCTGTTCGAACGAGGGCGCCTTTCATTGAGCGCTCGCCGCCCTTGCCTCGCTGTTGATCGCACCAGGGTTCCACCATGCGTTTGAGCATGAATCCTGCCGCCCACGCAAATGCACCTATCAGCACTACCAGCACCCAGCGCAGCCCATCGAGTCCGGCGCCCCGTGGTCGGTCGAACATCTGCGTGAGCAGGCTGGAGCTGAACTCTTTCAGCTCGCGCGGTCCGCCTGCAAAAATTGCCATGCCGCCCGGACCCTGGCTGGTCAGGCGTTTGGCGCTGAGTTGTCGCTGCAGGTCCGATGCCTGCGCGACGACGTTTTCCGAGCGAAGAATGATGAGTCGGCATGCGCTGTTACGCGCCTCGAGCAGGGAGATTTCGGTTTGGATTTCGAAGCGTTGTTTTACGATCTCCGGCGTATCGGTCTCAGATGGTTGAGGGCCCAGCACCTCGAGATTTGCGCGCAGCGCACTGATCCGTGATTCGGTTTGCCGCACGCATTCATTTGCCTGGCCGCGCAAGCTCGCCCCGAGGCGCTGTGCTTCGGCCGCACTTTCCTGCGACACGTTGGGAAGCGCCAGCATGCGCTCGAGGTTGTCAATGCTGCGCTCAGCGGTTGTCGTGTCGAGTTGGTTGGGGGATTGTGCGCCGTGCGCCGGAAACGAAAACAGCCCGGCCATCAGGCATAACGCCAGCGTTTTAAGGGCGTCAGATGCTGGGCGCGGCAGACGGATCATGCTCTTGCGCTTATTGTTTTCTTAAAGGCAGGGCAGGGGTTAGGGCTCATTCCATGTAGTTTAGCCCGCGCCGGGCACACGAGCCAACAAAGAGGCAAAAGAAAACCCCGCCCTCGGGGCGGGGCCTCGCCCGTAGAGCTGGCGTTGGATTCAATCGTCGCCGAATATGCCAAGCAGGTGCAGAAGGCTGGTGAACAGATTGTAGATGCTCACGAACAACGTCACCGTCGCCGAAATGTAGTTCGTCTCGCCTCCGCGCACGATCTGACTCGTTTGAAAGAGAATGAGTCCGGACATGAGCAGCACAAACATGGCAGATACAGCGATCGACAGCGTCGGAAGCTGGAAGAACCATGCGCCCAGCCCGGCCAAAAAGGCCACTAAAATGCCGGCGAATAGAAAGCTACCCAGGAAACTGAAGTCCTTTCTCGTGGTCAGCGCATAGGCGCTGAGCCCGATGAAGATGGCGCCAGTGCCGCCGAAGGCCGTCATTACGAGCTGGTGACCGTTAGGAAAGTAGCTCAGGTATGCGCTTATGATCGGGCCGAGCGTGAGTCCCATAAAGCCTGTCAGTGCAAAAACAAAGACGAGCCCCAGACCTGAGTCGCGAAACTTTTCAGTGAGAAACAGCAGGCCGAAATAACCGACGAGCGTCACAATAAGGCCCGGATGCGGCAAATTGAGCGCCATCGACAGCCCCGCCGTCCCGGCACTGAACAACAGCGTCATGCTCAGCAAGATATACGTGTTCTTGAGAACCTTATTCATGGGGGCCGCGCCCGCGCGGACTGTCCCGATGGAAGGCTGTTCGATTCTCTGCATTATTTGCTCCTGTGAGAGGTCTGGCGTGCGAAACCCCCATTTTACCATATCGAGTCGACCCGGCGCTCCACCCGGCCGCGACGGTTCCCTTGCGTCATTCTGGCTCGCAAGCGAGAATTCGCGACCACGGAGAGGTGGCAGAGCGGTTGAATGCACTGGTCTTGAAAACCAGCAAGGGCTAACGTCCTTCGAGGGTTCGAATCCCTCCCTCTCCGCCATCATCAAACCCTTGGGATCCTCGCATGGGGAAGGGTTTGCGGGCCGTGCCGTATCTCGCTTATCGCCTTGATGGAGGGCATGCCACTAATCACGCGTTTGCCGACTCCGCCATAATCGTGGCTTATCGGTCTCTGAATGGAATTGGGTCGCCGAGCCGTGCCGTATCTCGCTTATCGCCTTTCTGGACGATGTTCCACTAATCACGCGTTCA